>CANQAX010000027.1 GCA_947589235.1 uncultured Clostridia bacterium | reverse complement strand
ATACGCCCGCGTGAGCTTGGTGAGCGAATCGAGGAGAATGACGACGTCCTTCCCCTGCTCCGCCATGCGCTTGGCGTGTGCGATGGTGAGCTCGGCGGCGCGGACGTGATGGTCGGCTCCCTCGTCGAAGGTCGAATAGACGACCTGCGCCCCCTCCACGCTCGTGCGGAAATCGGTGACTTCCTCGGGGCGCTCGTCGATGAGGAGCACGATGAGGACGATGTCGGGGTGCGCATCGACGATGGCATGCGCGACGTTTTTGAGGAGAGTCGTCTTGCCCGCCTTGGGGGGCGCGATGATGAGGGCGCGCTGCCCCTTTCCGATGGGAACGAAGAGGTCGAGCACGCGGAGAGACAGGTCGGTGCCGCCCTCCGAGAGCCCTATCCTCTCGCTCGCGTACTTCGCCGTGAGCGAATCGAAGAGCGGGCGCTGCTCGTATTTCCCGACGGGCAGCCCGTTGACGCTCAAAAGCTCGTTCATGGCGGGAGAATCGTTCTTGGTGCGCGCCTTGGCGGTGCAGCACACGTAGTCTCCCTCGCGGAGACGGAGGGAGTGGATGACGGGCGCGGCGAGGAACACATCCTTCCCGTTGTTGGATGGCTGGCAGTTCTTCGCGCGGAGGAACCCGTATCCGCCCGCGGTGATCTCGAGAATGCCCGAAAAGACGGGCTCGCCGTACGTTCCCGGGGGCGGCGCAGGCGTTTCGCCCGAGGATACGGTGAATTCGATGCGCCCGCCCGCATCCCTGCGGATCCGTGCAAGCGTCTGGTGGATGACGGGGTCAAGGTAGTTCTGCTTGGCGGGCGCGCCCCGCTTGGACGGCGGAACGGGCTGTGCCTTCCCCGTGAGAATGTTGACGATGCCCTCGACCAGTTGGTCCTTTCCCGTGGTGCAGACCGATCCGACCCCTTCCGACCTTCCGAGGGTGCGGAGAACGGAGAGGGAGAGCGTGGAGAGATATTCGCGGTATTGCTGTTCGAGGGGTTTCAGTTCCATTCCTTGCAACGCTCCAAAACGATGATCTTGGTGGTATCCTCGGAGATGTCGTCGCGCGAGAGCTCCAGTTCGCTCCGCTCGAGCTCGACGACTTCCTCCTCCTCGACTTCCTCGTCGTCGAAGAGGTCGGTGAACTCGTTCACCTTGTCGACGTCGAGGTCGAGCCCCTTCACTTTGTAGTGCATCGGAATGACGATGGAGGGCATCAGCCTGTCGACGTACTCCTTCGCCTGCTCGCTGTCGATGGTATACGTGCCGCCGACGGGAATGAGGAGAACGTGCACGGGCAGCAGCTTTTCGATGAGCGCCGAGGAACATTCCTCTCCGATGTCGCCGAGGTGGCAGACTTCGAGTCCGTCCATGCGGAACTTGAAGATGAGGTTCTGCCCCCGCCTGTGCCCCTCCTCGTCGTCGTGATAGCACTTGATGGCGGTGATGCCGACCCCGCCGATCTCATACTGCCCCTCCCTGTCGAACACGGCGGGGTTCCCCCCGACCGCGGCGACGTTGCAGTGGTCGTAATGCGAATGGCTCACGGTGACGGCGTCGGCGGTGATGCCCTGCGGCAGAGTAAAGCCGATGTCCCCGTACGGATCGGTCACGATACTCGTGCCCGTGCTCTCGGTGAGCACGAAACACGAATGTCCCAAATAGCGTATTTTCATTTTCCCTCCGAATCCTTGCAAATCGAAATATCCAAATCGAAAGTTTGCGAACGCTCCCCAAAGAGGAGTTTGTAAACAAGTTTGACGGAAATTTCCCTCTCCGCGCAAGTCGCTTCGTACCGCTCGGTGAGGAGCGGAACGGCGCCCCGCCCGCCCCCGCAGCCGAACGCCATTTCCGACCGTTCACCCGCGGAAAAGACCGCTTCCAACGCGGCGGAGCCCTCCCGCCTCATCTCCATGCGGTCCAAGCCGATTGAAAGGACGGTGACGTCTCCGTCGTTCTCGTAGGAGACGCGCGCGGGAAAGCCTTCCTCGAGCGAGGCGTTCCCCTCCACCGCCGAAAGATTCCCTTCCGAACGGCTCACTATGCGTATATGCGCGTCCATCGCTTTCTATTATAGAACAAAAAATAAATTTTGTAAATAGAAATCGCCGCTTTTCCTCAATTATCTCCCGTATCGTTGGAAAAAAAACGGGCGAACTGCGCCTTTCCGTCGCGGATGAGCGCCTTGAGCCCCTCCTCGTCGCCCGAGGAGAGCGCCTCGGCATAGTCGAGAAGGCGGGCGCGGAGCCGCTCGATCTCGGGAAGGAGCGCCTCGCGGTTCAAAATGAAGAGCTCCGCCCAGATGTCGTCCATGGGCGCGACGCGGGTCATGTCCTGAAAACTGCCGCCCGTGAAGCCGCGGGCGCGCCCCGTGAGCGGGGACTTGACGTAGGCGCTCGAGACGACGTGCGCGAGCTGCGACGTGAGCGCGATCATCTCGTCGTGCTCGGAGGCGGAGCACTCGACGATGCGACCGAAGCGCATGTCCTCCGCAAGGGACCTAATGAGGGCGAGCGCCCCTTCGTCCGTCCCCTCAGAGCGGACGATGATGAGGTTGGCGCCGTCGAAGAGGTCGGCGCTCGAGGAGCGGATGCCCGTCGTGGGGCGACCCGCCATCGGGTGAATGCCGACATAGCGGTAGCTGCGCGGCGCGGAAAAGACGACCCGCTCGAGCGGCGCCTTCACCCCGCAGACGTCCGAGACGACGCACCCCGCGGGGAAGTTCCCCTCGTCGAGCTCCCGCATGCAGACGCGGGGCGGAAGGGCGAGAAAGACGGCGTCCGCCCCCTCGTAGCTCTCCGCGACCCCGTCGATGATGCCATTCGCGAGCGCATAGCGGAGCGGCTCGGCGCTCCTGTTCTTCCCGAGCACGGTGTGCCCCGCACGCTTCAGGCTCGCCGAGAGCGACGCGCCGATGATCCCCATGCCATAGACGATGATCGTCATATTTTCACCCCTTTTTTCCGAAAAATTGCAATTTATGTCACGCATAGTACTTCGCAAAAGTCAAATTACAGAAAGTTCATCGCCCAAATGTACGATTTCAGCGCCCTGCGGCGCGCCGCATAGTCGGGGATCATGCGCCCCACTTCCGCCCAGAATGCAGCGCCGTGATTCATCTGCCGCGTGTGCGCAAGCTCGTGCGCTGCGATGTACTCCGCGAGGGGGTCGGGTAGGAACGCCGTGCGGAAGGTATAGGAGATGGAGCCCTTCGAGCTGCAGCTCCCCCATCTTCCCCGCGCCGAGCCGATGCGCACCGCTTGAAAGGAAAAGCCGAACCGCGCCGAAATTTCCTCGGTGAGCCTTGTCATCCGCTCCCGCGAGAACGATTTCAAAAACCGAATGAGCGCTTCCTCTCTCCTCTCTTCGGGAAGGAGCAGCATCTCGCCCTTCAGGGTCGCCCGCTTCCCCGTGCCGATGAGAACTTCCTTCCCCGCAATCGCAAGTCGGGAGCCGTCCGCAAGGGAAGGAACGTCGCGAAGAGAAATAAGCCGCTTCCCGATCCACGCCCTGTTGCGTTCGACAAACCGCTTGATCTCCGCCTCGGAGACAAAAGTGGGCGCGTGCACGACGACTTCTCCCTCCCGCCCGACGCGGAGCGAGAGCGTCTTTCTTCGGCTGCGGATGACGGTGACTTCCATACCCGACAGTATACCATGTTCCGCGCGCCATTTCAAGCATTTTTCAAAAAAGCGAAAATCGCCTGATTCGTTTGACTTTTCCCGTAAAGTCGGATATAATTTCGGTATGATTCCCTACCGAGTGAAACGATTCGACGCAAAGCGACCCATTCTTGTCGATGTGCCCGCGTCCAAGAGCATTCTCAACCGCGCGCTCATCCTCTCGGCGCTCTCCCGCGGGGACGTCCTTCTCCGCTGCGGGGCGCTCTGCGACGACACGAAGACTGCCCTTCGGTGCCTCGGCGCGCTCGGCGTAGAAATTACGTCCGTCCCCGATGGGCTCCTCGTGCACGGCACGGGCGGGACCTTCCGAAGCGGCGCCGTCCTCGACGTGAGGGATGCGGGGACCGCGGCGCGCTTTCTCCCCGCCGTGACGGCATTCTGCGGCGGAACGTACGAATTCCGCTGTTCGGAACAGATGTCCCGCCGTCCCATGGCGATTCTGAAAACGCTTGAGGAGCACGGCGCGCGGTTCGAGTTTGAAGAGGAGGAGTACCGTTTCCCCTTCCGCATGCACTCGGACGGCTTGGACGACGCGCTCTTCACGGCGGACACCGAGGAGAGCACCCAATATGCGAGCGGGCTGCTGCTCGGCGCCTGCACGCGGAACCGCCCGACGAAGATCCGTCTGACGGGACCCCGCGCGCGCGGCAGCTACCTGAAACTCACCCGCGACGTGATGGCTTCCTTCGGGCACGGCACGGTAGCCGCGGGCAAGGACGACGAGGTGATCTCCATCCTTCCCTCCGCCTCCTCGCCGAGTGAATACACCGTGGAGCCCGATCTTTCGAGCGCGTGCTACTTCTTCGCGCTCTCCCTTATCTGCGGCGCCCGCGTGACGGTGCGGGGCGTCAAGGCGGACACAGTGCAGGGCGATGCAAGGCTTCTTCAGGTCCTGCGGGAAAAGGGCGTTCGCATCACGCAGACCCCCGAAGGGCTGTGCGCGGACGGGAGAGCCGTCCCGCTCTACAACGGAATCGACGTGGACCTGCGCGACTTCTCCGACCAAGCCCTCACCGTCGCCGCGCTCGCGCTCTTCGCCGAATTTCCCTCCATTCTGCGCGGGATCGGGCACACCCGCAATCAGGAGAGCGACCGCATCACATCCATCGTCGAGAACGTCAACGCGCTCGGCGCCCACTCCTTCACGAACGGCGAGGACGTGTTCATCGAGCCCGCACCGCTGAAGGGCGGGACGGTCCGAACATTCGGCGACCACCGCGTCGCAATGGCATTCTCCCTCGTGGGACTGAGGACGGGAAACATCGTCATCGACGACAGCGCGTGCTGTTCCAAGACCTTCCCCGACTTCTTCTCCATTCTCGATTCGATCACGCAGTAGCGCCCCAAAAGCACGGGGCGGCTTGCCTTCCTCGGCAAGCCGCCCCTTTTTTGCAACAATTACGATTCCAAATTCTTTTTGAGGATCTCGAAGAGCTCGTCGGAGATGACGTGCTCGACGCGGCAGGCGTTTTCCTCGGCGAGCTCGCGCCCCGCGCCCATCTTCATGAACACCTCGGTAAAGACGCGGTGCTTCTCGTACACGTCCTCCGCCTTCTTCTGCCCGCGCGGCGTGAGCGTGATGTCGCCCTCATGGCTGATGAGAATGTACCCCTTCTTGAGGAGAAGATTGACCGCGCGCGAGACGCTCGACTTCGCATAGCCGAGCTCCTCGACGATGTCCACGGAACGGATCTTCGACTTTCTCCCCTCGAGAAGCAAGATCGTTTCGAGATACATTTCCTCCGATTCATGCGTTTTCATCGCGTTTTCCCCCGAGCTTTTTCTCATTATACTACTTTTTTTTGCATTTGTAAAGAGCAAAAGAGAAAAGTTTTATCATTCTTTCGTCTCGATGCGCACTTCAAAGACGCAGGCGCTGCGGCGCGAGTGAGAGCCCCCGAACGTGACGGTGAGAACGTCCGCCTCGCCGCCGTCGAAGGATTTCTTCCGAGAATGCCCACTGATGAGGTCCGCGGGAAGCGAAATCTCCCGCAGGTATTTCCCCTCGTCCATCGTGTTGCGGAGGGTCTCCGAAAAGAGCTCTTCGCCCCCCGCCGTCACCGTGAGCGGGCGCCCGTTGTCCTCCCGCGAGAGGGTGAGAACGAGAACATTTTCCCGTGCGGGGTCGACGCGCAGGTCGTAGCGGAACCACCCGCCCGCGCGGGCATACCGCCCCGAGCCCTTCCCCGTCGCGGAATTTTGCTCGGCGAGCTCGTGGAGCCCGTCGTTTTCGTACTGCCCGTACCCCGCCTGCACCGCATCGACGGCTTCCCGCCGCGCGCGCTCGGGCTTTTTCCGCACGCCGTTCTCGCGGAGATACTCGAAAAACCTGAAATAGATCCCGTACCGCTCGCGGTACCGCTTGTAGTGGAGCCCGAACCGCAGCGGTCTGTCCGCCCCCGTGAGGACGAACGTATCGCCGTCGCGGACGAGAAAGTCGGAGGGCGAGGCGAGCACGCGCGCCACGTCGTCGAACCAGAGTTCCTCCGAGCCCACCGCCCGCGCGGGAATGGAGACGTCGACGCCCGTCACCGTCTCGCGCATGTCCTCGGTGCCGAGGTCGGCGGAGAGCACCGCCCCGCCGTAGCGGAACGCAAGCGCGTTTCCGTCGGGCAATCCTTTCAAGGAGACCCCGAGCGGGATCTTGAATCGGACTTCCTGTCCCGGGGAGAGTGTGATGACGGCGTGCCCGTCCTTTTCCTCCGCGCGGACGCCCTCAAATCCGATGTCGCCCTCCGCCCAGTCGGGAATGCGGAGATGAAAGATGATAGGTTGTTCCGCCCCCGAGAGCCGCAGGACGGCGGAATCTTCGAGCGGAAAATCGCAGGAAAGCCCGAATTCGGCGGCGCCGTATTTTGCCCTTGAAGAGAGATAGCGCTCGATGTAAATTTCGCCGTCTTTTACAAAGAAAATGCCGTCGCCGAGCTTGGTGAAATTCTCCATTCCGCTGCCTGTACAGCACCAGAAATGTTGATATGGGGTCGAAAAAACCTTGAAAAAGCCGCTCGCCATCGGCTGAAAATACGTCGTCATGCCCGTCGTCGGATCCTGCGACGGAAGAATGGAATTTGTGAAGAGAAGATCGCACTCGTCGGCGTATTTCCTCTCCCCCGTGACGAGGAAGAGAAGGCGGGACAGCTTCATCAGATTGTACGAAATGCACGTCTCGCAGTTGCAGTTGGTGCGGCGCGCGTCGAGCACGGCGTCCCGTCCGAAGCGCTCCCATTCCGAGACGCCGCCCGTCACATAGGAATGCCGCTCTGCGACCATGCGGAAGAACGCCTCGGCGACGCGGAGATACCGCTCTTCCCCGAGGACGATGTAGCGGTTGAGTGCGCCGAGCACCTTCGGCACCGTCGTGTTCGCGTGGAGGTCGTCGAGCACATCCTTCCCCTCGGAGAGGATGCGGTCGAACAGCGGTTCCTCGTCAAAGATGTGCGCCGCGCGGGCATATTCCCCCTTCCCCGTGAGCGAAAAGAGGGTATACAGGCAGTCGTTCATGCCGCCGTATTCGACGGAGAGCACCCGCTTCCTTGTCCATGTATCCCAGCCCGAGGTGCGCCGAACGACCCAATCGCCGAGCTTTTCCGCCACCTCGAGCGCGGGCGCATACCCCGTGAGGCGGTAGACGTCGCACAGCCCGGCGAGGAGCTTGTGCATGGTGTACCACGGCACCCATGCCTCCCGCGTGATGTTTGTCTTTCCCCGCTCGACGTTGTCGAACTGCGCCTCCGCTCCCCCGCCTACCATGACGGCGCCCCAGAGGAAGCCCTCCTTCCCCTTGGAATGCGCTTGGCAGAGCGCGAGCGCATCCGTCATGCGGCGGACACGGGCGGAGAGAAATGCCCTATCCTCTTCCGACACGCCGGGGTCAACGGAAGCCTGCGCGACGGCGGTGAGGTAGTGACCGAGCGTGTGCCCGCCGATCAGCTTGCTCTCCCACCCGCCGTAGCGGACAAAGGGCGTTTCGAGCCCCGCATTTTCATAGAAGCCCGCAAGCAGCCTGCCCTCGTCGAGCGAGCAGAGATAGCGGACCTCCCTTTCCAAGGCGTTTTTACAGGTCTCGTCCGTCACGAGAACGCCGCCGAGCGGCTCAAACCGAAATTTCATCTTGCCTCCGCCTCTCATGATAGCGCAAATCGGTGCGCTCCGGCAATCCCAAAAGGGAAAAAGGTTCTATCAAAACGTCATATCGGGACGCTCGGCAATGAGATTCGCGAGCGCCTCGCACCCAACGGTGATGTCCGCATACGACGCCTCGAAGTCACCCGTATACCACGGGTCGGCGACGTCGCGCGGGGAATCGGTGCAGTCGAGAAGGAGCATCACCCGCGCGCGGGGCGGCTTCCCGAGGATCTCCCGCATGTCCCAAAGGTTTTCGGAATCCATGCCGACGATGTAGTCGTACCGCGCGCCGTCCTCCCGCGTCAGCAGCCTTGCGATGTGCGGGACGAGCGGAATGCCGACTTCGGCGAGCTTTTGCCTCGTTCCGCGGTGCGGAGGGCAGCCGATCGCGTCCCGCGTCGCAGCGGCGGACGAACAGGCGACCTTCCCCACCCACCCGCGGCGGCGGATGAGGTCGGAAAAGATGCTCTCCGCCATCGGGGAGCGGCAGATATTGCCGTGACAGACAAAGAGAACTTCGACCAAGTGAGCTCCTTTTTTGCCTCACGCCGCAAGAAGATGGCGGGCGAGGCGCAAAATTGCGGGCTCGGGCGCGAAAAAAGCCGTCCCGAGCGAAAATTTCACAGAAGAATTGTTGCAAATGTGTCCGGAGTATGCTATACTGATGGTATGAAAATTTTTTCCGAACGACTTCTCGAACTCCGCAAGGAACGCGGGCTCTCCCAAGCGACCGTCGCCAAGGACATCAACGTCAGCCTCGGCATCGTCTGCTATTGGGAAACAAACAAGAGCGACCCGACCGCGTCGAACATCGCAAAGCTGGCGCGCTATTTCAACGTGACTTCGGACTATCTGCTCGGTCTCACCGACTGAACGGATAAGCTCCCCCTCCGTCTCCGGGAACGAGACGTTTTTTGCGACCGCCGAAAGGCGGTTTTTTATTTTGCCGCGAGCTTTTCCTCGAGCTCCCGCACCCCCGCAAGGGGAGAGCGCTCCGCCGCGGCGAGCGGTTCGCCCGCACAGCAGGGAGCAAAGCGCTCGAACTCCTCCGCCTCTTCCGAGGGGGTGTCCGCAACGAAGCGGAAGCGCTCCAGCGCCGCCGAGGCTTCCCCGAGGTCGCCCTCCGAGAGGCACCAAAGCATGCGGAGCCAGAGAAGAATGCGGAAGCACGGTGCGTCCTCGCGGACGACGGGAAGCCCGAACAGGAGCTCTCTCGGCACGTCCGAGAAGGAATGGCGGTACAGGATGCCCTGCGCGGTGAGGACGGAGAGAAGGACTTGCGCCTCCGCCTCCCCCTTCAGGACGGAGCGGACGACCTCGCCGTCCGTCTCCCCCTCGGGAAGGCAGGCGGGAATGAGGGCGCGGATCCCCTCCCCGATCTCATAGAGCGAGAACATTCCGCAGAAGAGCCACCACGCGGAATAGGGCAGAAGGACAGAGAGAAGCAAGAACGTCACCCCCAAGAGAAGGCAGAGGACGCTCCCGCCGAGCGTATAGAGAAGGAAGCGGGGGCGCATGTGTTCCCCGCCCACGGGCGCCATCTCGGTGCAGCCCGCGTACGATTCGGTGTAGCCGACGAACTTCACCCCCTCGCCCGAGAAGCGGAAGAGGGAGAGCGTGACGGCATGCGGGCGCATATGCGCGGCGAGCCCGAACAGGAGATGCCCGAGCTCGTGCACCGCCGTCGGAATGCGGAGCAAAATGCACACGACGAGCCCCGCGCCCGCGACGTATTCGCCCGCGCCGTAATCTTCGGGCAGGACGAAATAGAGCGCCATCGCGCCGCCGAGCGCACCCAGCCATAAGACCCAATCGAAGATTTGATAGAGTAGTTTCCTCGTGTTTCCGCTCATGCTCCCCTCCGCAATGCAAGATATCCTTCCAAATTGTCGGCGTCCGAGAAGAGAACTTCCCGCACCCCCGCGCGTTCCATGATCATCTTCAAGAGAAGGGCGCCGCCCGCGATGATGTCCGCGCGGCGCTCGTCCATTCCCTTCACCTTCGCCCGCTCCTCCGCCGTCATCGAGAGCAGCCGAGAAGCCGTTTCCCGCACCCACGGGAGCGGGAGCGGGAGCCCGTTCAGCCGCTCCGCATCGTATCCGCGGAGCCCGAGCCGAACGCAGGCGAGCGTCGAAGCCGTTCCGCCCACCGCAAAGAGCGGTCCCGAAGGCGTGGGAAGCGCATAGCGGGAGAGAATATTTCGGATACCGGCTTCGAGCGCCTCCGCACGGTCGGAGAACGAATCGTACAGGCGGACGCAGCCGACGGGCATGCTCACCGAGTACTCCGTCCTTCCGCCCCGCATGAGGAGATATTCGGCGCTCGCGCCGCCGATGTCGACGATCCCGCCGTCGCGCGAGCCGAGCGCCCCGACCGCGGCGAGCTTTGCCTCCTCCTCGCCCGAGACGACTTCGACTTCCACACCGAGCGCGCGGGCACGGGCGCAGAACTCCGCTCCGTTTTTCGCGGAGCGGACGGCAGCCGTCGCAAAGGCGAGCACTTCGGCGCCCGCCGATCTCCCCTCCTCCGCAAACGCGAGAACAGCCTCGAGCGTGCGCGCCATCGGCGCCTCGCCGAGGACGGGCGATGCGGCAATTCCCTCGCCGAGCCGCGTCGTGCAAACCCTCTTATATAAAGTTTTTCCGTTCGCCCGAAGCATCAGGCGAACGGAATTGGAACCGATATCGATAACTGCGTACTTCATCATTCCGGACTGCGGAAACCCCTTCTCAAGGCAAGCAGATAGAGCGCATCGCCGTTCAAGAAGTCGTCGAGCTTCTTTTCATCCTTTTCGTTGGCGCTCCTGTACTCCTCGATGAGCGCCTCGTACTCGTCAAGCTCCCTGTTCCGCCTGCCGATCTGTACGAACTGGATGATGAGAATGACGATCAAAAAGACTACGAGAAGAACACCCGCGATGGTTGCGCCCACCGCGATCCGCCTCATTTTGTCTTGGGAATAGCCGCTTTGGTTCTTCTCGGACATCTTCTGTAACCCTTCCATGCCTGTTTTAAGCCATTATATACCTTTTTTAAGAAAAAAGCAACGATTTTATGAAAACTTTTCAAATATAGGAAAAGTCCGCCCGCGCAGCCGAAAAGGGTATACAGCCGAAGCCCCGTCAGCCCCATCATCACGGTGACGAACACGTACAGCGCGCCAAACAGAAGGCAGAAGAGCACGTCCCCCGAAATGCGCACCCACCGCGCGGGAAAGATGACGCGGAGAAGATAGAAAAAATCATAGATGACGCCGCCCGCGACCCCGCATGCGACGCAGACGAGAAAGGTGAAAAATTGGTCGGCGCCGCTCACTTGAAGAGGCGGGAGAGCTTCCCCTTCGCCCCGCCGAACCGCACAGAACTCACTTCCCCCGACGCCGAAAAGTTTCCGCTCCCCTGCGAGAAGGCGAGGACCTTGAGGTGGCTCCCCTCAATGCGGACGCGCTTCCCCAAGACGGTGAGAAGAATGTATGTCTCCGAAAATCCGTCCACGGCGGAGACGCCCGTGAAGGAAATTTTGTGCTGCTGCTCGATGGTGAGAACGGAATCTCTTTGCTGTTCCTGCATGGAAGCATTCTATTCGGAATGGTCGGAAAACAGAACAAAAACCCGCTTTTTTGCGGGTTTTTGCGGTATTATGTCTGACATATTACTTTGTTAATTCGCGTTTTTCGCCTTTGCGCGCGCCTTTGCGCGGAGTTCGCCGTCGAGAATGCGCTTGCGGATGCGCACGTTGAGCGGGGTCACCTCGAGCAGTTCGTCATCCCCGATGAACTCGAGCGCCTCCTCCAAGGAAAGCTTCTTCGGCGGAATGAGGCGGAGCGCTTCGTCCGACGAGGACGAACGGGTGTTGGTGAGGTGCTTCGTCTTGCAGACGTTCACGTTGATGTCCTCGTCCTTGGGGGAGTACCCCACGACCATTCCCTCATAGACGGGCGTGCCCGCGCCGATGAAGAGCATCCCCCTCCCCTGCGCGTTGAAGAGCCCGTACGTGACCGCTTCCCCCGCCTCGAAGGCGACGAGCGACCCCGTCGTCCTGCGCTGGATCTCTCCCTTGTAGGGCTGATACTCGAAGAACACGGAGTTCATCACCCCTTCGCCCTTGGTGTCGGTGAGGAACTCGCTCTTGTAGCCGAACAGTCCGCGCGCGGGAACGAGGAATTCGAGCCGCATGCGCGAGCCCATCGCACTCATGTGGAGAAGCTCCCCCTTGCGCGCGCCCATGCTCTGAAAGACGGGACCGGTCATGTCCTCGGGCACGTCGACGATGAGGCGCTCCACGGGCTCGTACTTCTCGCCGTTGATCTCCTTGTAGAGGACCTTCGGCGAACTCACCTGAAACTCGTAGCCCTCGCGGCGCATCGTCTCGATGAGAATGGAGAGGTGCATTTCCCCCCTTCCGCTCACGCGGAAGGCGTCCGTCGAATCGGTATCCTCCACGCGGAGGGATACGTCGCGGAGCAGTTCGCGGTACAGCCTGTCGCGGAGATGGCGCGTCGTGACGAACTTCCCCTCCTTGCCCGCAAACGGCGAATCGTTGACCGAAAAGATCATCTCGACGGTGGGCTCGGAGATCTTGACGAAGCTCACGGGCTCGACGTGCTCGGCGCAGCAGACGGTGTCGCCGATGTTGATCTTCTCGAGACCCGAGAAGCACACGATGTCGCCCGCCCGCGCCGAGGCGCAGGGAACGCGCTCCAAGCCCTCGATTTCGTACAGGTTGACGAGCTTGCCGCGGAGATTGACTTCGGGGTGGTTGAAGTTGCAGACGACGACGTCGTCGTACTGCTTCGCGACGCCGCGCTCGATGCGCCCGATCCCGACGCGCCCGACGTAGTCGTTGTAGTCGATGGACGAGACGAGGATCTGAAGCGGACCCTCATCGTCGAGCTCGAGGGGCGGGAAGTGGGAGAGAATGGTGTCGAAGAGCGGAATGAGGTCGGTCCCCTGCTCGTTCTCGTCCGTGGAGGACGTCCCCTCCCTGCCCGAACAGAACACAAACGGGCTCTCGAGCTGCTCGTCCGAGGCGTTGAGGTCCATCAGAAGCTCCAAAACTTCATCGATGACCTCGGGGACGCGGGCGTCGGGGCGGTCGATTTTATTGACGACGATGATGAGGGAGAGCCCCATCTCGAGCGCCTTCTGCGTGACGAAGCGGGTCTGCGGCATAGGTCCCTCCGCGGCATCCACGAGAATGAGCACGCCCGAAACCATCTTGAGGACGCGCTCCACCTCGCCCGAAAAGTCGGCATGCCCGGGCGTGTCGACAATGTTGATCTTGACGCCCTTGTAGTGAATGGACGTATTCTTTGCAAGGATGGTGATGCCCCGCTCGCGCTCGAGCGCGCCCGAGTCCATCACGCGTTCCTCGACGACCTGATTTTCGCGGAAGGTGCCGCCCTGTTTCAGCATCTGGTCGACGAGCGTCGTCTTGCCGTGGTCGACGTGTGCGATGATAGCAATGTTGCGTAAATCTTCTCTGACCATAGTTTTCCTCTTGAAATCCAAGGGAGATTATAATACTTTTGCGGAAAAAACACAAATAAAACAAAAGCGTTTTTCGCAAAAAGTTTGCAATCGTATTGGCGACCCAATACGAACCGAAAATAAACTTATATTTTAACTCAACCGTGGAATATCATAAGCGACGAGATCTCGGTCGCGGTCGTGGATAAATAACTACTTGTTTTTGCTGTATCGGCTGACTTGATTGTCTAATATAATTTATAATATCCGTAATTGAAGGTACACTTTGATTGGAAATTGCACCGTACTGTTTGAGAAAGTTGTCTTGAACAATGTAAAATGGTTTTGTATTGAAAAATAATATTCGTTGAGGTTCTATGCCGCGAAGCAACAGCATAATTCTAACTTTTTGATTTGCAAGTTTAGGGTCAGAAATTTCCGTGCTATAATCCAAAAATACCTTAACGCCCTGCGGAAATGGCTTTGCGAACTTCTCTTTGGGACTTTTCCAACACAAATCATTTTCTTTGCACTTCATCGGGTCAAGCGTAGTTCCGACCGAGTTTTTAATTTGCCCTTCCGCGTCGAAAACCCAAACAACCGGATGACCGCATGACAAATAAAATGCATTCCTCTTGGCAATTTCCTCGCTTGTTATGGGGCTATGCTGAAATTCAATCACAATGTTATTGATTAGAACATCTGCACGATGTTTTACACCGTCTTTTTCTACAACTACCTCTCTGCATTCTTCGGGGAATTTTTCTTGCCATGTTAAATGCCACTCGCTCATATCGTGAGACCAATCTTCTGTACAAACCGTTCCACTTTTATGTGCAAAGTGCTTCCGTCTGGCTAAGGATTTTTCTGCCCGTATGATAAGTGGCTCTCCGCAAAGAGGGCAAAAATATTTATTCGGTCTCGTAGCATTTTCAATGGAAATTCTTTTTTTGTTCTCATCATACGCAATATACATAATTTCTCCGTGAAAGTATTTTCTTTTTTTATACACGCCAGCAAACAAAATAAAACACAACCCAAACCGAATAAAGTAGTCACTTTCAGTTGCTTTTGGTTGAAAATATAATCCCCCGTCTGCCGCAAACGCCCGTATTCAGAGCAAAATTTAGGAGCCCTCCCTTACGGGAAGGCTCCTCTTCCGAATCGAAAATCAGAAGAATACGCCGCGCGCGGCTTGCTTGGTCTCCCTGTCGGCAATGAAGGGAATGCGCGTCGTATACCCCGCCTTTGCCGCGACGATCAGCTTGGTGGGCCAGCTGAAGATCTCGGCGTTCCAAGTGTTGACGGTGTCGTTGTACACCTCGCGCGCCGCGGTGATCTCGCGCTGCAGGTAGGAATTCTGCTGCATGGCGTCCGCAAGTTCGCGGTGCGCCTTGAGGTCGGGATAGTTCTCGAACGCGATGTTCACGGAGCGGGCGATGTTCCCCACCGTCTCGGCATAGTCGTTGCGGGCGGCATCCCCCTCCGCGCCCATCTTGCTGCGGTAGGCGGCGATCTTCGTGAAGGTGTCCTTGTCGAGGTCGATTGCCTTGTCCAACAGCTTTGCGCAGTTCTGCAGGATCTGCACGCGCTGTTCGAGATAGTTGTCGATCTGCGACGCGTCGTGCTGGATCTTCTGCTGGAGCTGTTGCAGGCGGCTCCTCGCCTTTGCCTTGATGATGCACCAGACAATGCCCCCGATGAGCGGCGGCAGGAACCACCAGATCACGTCAAAGACCTTGGCGCCCGTCCCGATCTTGACGGGGAGCTGCTTGGCGATGACGTTGACGTCGTGCCCCTCTTCCATCGTCGTTGCATTCATTTCGTCCAACTCATTCATATCGATATCCTCCGAAGATTATTTTTTGACGGTAAAATCCGCATCAAAGTCTATTTCGCTCATCGGAACGACACAGCACAGGATCCCGTGGTCGTACCCGAATCCCCGCTTTCCGTACTTTTCCATGGCGGAGCGGTACATCCCAGATTGGGCTTCCCGCGAAAAGTCCCTGTCCGAGAGCCCGAGCTCCTTCATCGCCACGACGGTATCCGAGGAGACGGGAATGTATTCGACCCAGTCGACGGGAACATCGTGGACGTACCCGTCCCCCCCGAACACGGGGATCCACTCCGTGTGGTCGACGGTCGTATATGCGTATGCCGTCACGTTGAGGCGGTCGCTCTTCCCCTCCTTGCAGATGTGGCGCGTCTTGAGAATGCAAGGCGTCGCGGCGGACGGCGGGGCGAATGCCGAGGGGTCCATGCGGTTGACGGCATATTCCGACTCCTGCACGGTGAAGTTGCGGGGAAATTCCTCGTGATAGATGTATTCGTGCGGCTTGTGCTGCTGATAGAGCGGAATGGAGAGCAGCGGTGCCAAGTCGAAGTAGAGCGAGCGGAAGTATGCGCGGTTGAAGGACAGGAACTTGTTGTGCGAGAGGTCCACGCCGTACGATTGGTACCGCTCGCGGCGGTCGTCCATGTCCCAGAGCGCCGAATGCTCGGACATCACATAGTTGAGGCACCCATCTTTCCGCATCGAGAAGTCGTCGCCGTACCCCTTCTCGTCGGTGAGGAGCGAGAGCATGTTTTTCTGCGCGAGCGGGGTGAACAGCAGGCGGAACTGCACATCGTTGTCGCGGTCGATGGCGCCGAACAGCACGTCAAACTCCTGATTGCCCATCTCGGTGAACGAGCCGCCTCGGGCGAGCGATTTTTCCTGCTTCTTCCTTATCTTCTTCGCGCCCCGCTTCACCCTGTTCTCGCGCGCCCGCTCGCTGAGGTCCTCGACGTGCGAGGGCGTGCGGGAGAAGTGCAGATCGGGCGCCGCCTCGTTTCCGTAGACGAGCCGCGTCCTCTCGCTGTAATAGGGCTTGGGGCGGGTCACGGACGCATACAGCGTCTCCGAATGGTGAACGGTGATGGTGTGCCCCTCGCTGTCGGTATCGTACGTCTCCCAAGTGATGACAAGGGAGCCCGTATAGGTGCAGCTGCCCATGCTCTCCACGAGGATGCGGTCCACGACAAAGGGGTTGCCTACGATTTCGCCCGTCAGGATTCCGACGGTGGACTGCTCGGGGTCCTCCGAGGCGGCATACCCGTACTTTCCGTTGAGATAGTCATAGCGGCGGACGTTGAAGAAGTCGTCGAGGCGGAGAAGGGGCACCGTCTTTTCGATGAGCTTCTTCGTTGCGGTGTTTTCAAAGAGCGCGTTGAGGGGCTCCATCTGCTTCCATGCGCGCTGTAGGAGGGCATCCGCCTTTTCCTGTCGCTCCTCGCGCTTCTTCTCGTTCTCGCGGATGCGGGGCATTGCCACCCCGACGAGAAGGCACGCCCCCGCCGCGATGAGCCCGCCGCCCACGATGAGAAGGATGACCCCCGACAGAGCGTCGTCCGAGATGAAACAGCCGACCGCGACGATCAAGAGAATGACACCGATCGCGATAAGGGCAATGAAGAACGCCCGCAGCCCCTTGAAGCAGGACAGCGCGCGCTCGGTCTCTTCGACGAGCTTCATCTGCGCGTTGTATGCGCTCACCGTCTTGCGATTCTCGGCGACGTCGATGCCCGACTCCTTCACGAGCCCGCCGAAGTAGTCCTCGCAATTGCGGCGGAACTCGCTCTCATATCGTGTCTGATACGCCTTGAGGGGCTCAAGAAGGTCGTCGCCCGCGTAGGCTTCCGTACTGTTCGACATAGTTCGACATCATTATAGCACGCAAAATATTTTTTGTCAAAAAGAAAAGGCACCGAATCGGTGCCGACGGGAAGAATGCCTGTTTTACGGTTTCCGGACGCAGGTATTTTCGTAGGTGCAGAAGCGGAGAAGAAAGCCGTTATCCTCTACGGGCTCGCTCTCCTCCTTGAGGCGGAACGCGGGGTCGGCGTCGAGGTCGGGGACGAACACGTCCGCCCCGCCGTCCGCATCCACCTTGGTGACGAGCGCCTCGGTGCAATAGGGCAGAAGGGCGCGGTACACGCTCGCCCCGCCGATGACGAACACGTCGTCCGCGGGGTACTTTTCCGCCGCCGCGAAGAGCTCCCCAAGGTTGTGGACGGTGATGACGTCCTCATCGACATCCTCGGGGCAGAGCACGATGTTCGTGCGGTTTTTCAGGGGCTTGCCGCCGGGGAACGACCGCAGGGTATTGTACCCCATGACGACCACCTTGCCCTTCGTCGTCTCGCGGAAGAACTTCATGTCCTTCGGCAGGGAGAACATGAGGTCGTTCCCCCTCCCGATCCCCCATTTTCTGTCTGCGTGAAAGATGGCTCTCATGCCCTTCTCCTCTTCCCGCGCGCCTTAAATCGCGACGGGGATCTTCGTCTCGAGCGGGTGGAACTCATACTGTTCGAGCTTGAAGCTGTCCACCGTGAAGTCGTAAAAGTCATGGATATCGGGGTCGACGACGAGCTTGGGCGCGGGAAGCGGCTCCTTCGCGATGACCTCCTCGACGATGGGGATATGGCGGTCGTAGAGGTGCGCGTCGGCGATGACATGCATGAGCTCGCCCGCCTTGAGCCCCGAGACCTGCGCGAACATGATGAGAAGAATTGCATACTGCACGACGTTCCAGTTGTTTGCGGTGAGCATGTCCTGCGAGCGCTGGTTCAAAATTCCGTTCAGGGTATCGCCCGAGACGTTGAACGTCATCGAGTACGCGCAGGGGTACAGGTGCATCTCGTGAAGGTCGGCGAAGTTGTAGATGTTCGTGAGGATCCTGCGGGACGCGGGATTGTGCTTCAAGTCGTACAGCACCCTATCCACCTGATCGAACTCCCCTTCCCTATATTGATGTTTGACGCCGAGCTGATAGCCGTACGCCTTGCCGATGCTGCCCGTCTCGTCCGCCCAGCTGTCCCAGATGTGCGACTTGAGGTCGCGGATGTTGTTGCTCTTCTTCTGCCAGATCCAGAGGATCTCGTCGATACAGCTTCTGAAAGCCGTGCGGCGGATGGTCTGGATGGGAAATTCCTTCCGAAGGTCATAGCGGTTGACGATGCCGAACTTCTTCACGGTGTGCGCGGGGGTGCCGTCCTCCCAGTGCGGACGGACCTCGAGTTCGGTATCCCAATAGCCGTTTTTCAGAATATCCCTGCAATTTTCGATGAAAATTTCGTCTGCCCTGCTCATATGACCTCCCCGATGCGCGCGCGCACCTCTTCTTCTCCCAAGATCTGCAAAATGCTCCAGAGGTCGGGCGTGTTCGCCCTGCCCGTCACCGCAATGCGGAGCGCCTCGGCGACGTCCGCCACGCTGCCGCGGTACGCCTCGGGCGATGCCTTGAAGTCCCTCATCTCGGCGGCATAGCCGTGTCTTGCCGCGATCTCCTTGACCTTGGCAAACCACGCCTGCGAATCGTCCGCGGGGTCATACGTTTCCAAAAAGTCGGAGAGCACGCCGCGGCGGGTCTCCCCGTCCATGCGGAATTCCTCGCGCCTTTCCGGTCTCTCAAAGAAGTAGCGGATAAACTCCATCGCCTGCGACGCCGTCTTGAAGTCCTTCCTGCGCTTCTTGCCGCCCACGCCCATGCAGAGCGCGAGCACGCGGAGCATCCTTTCCCTGTCCTTGAAGTATGCCCTCTGCGCGTCGGAGCCGAACTCCTTTGCCCAGCCTTCGAGGAAATCGCACATCTCCCCCTCCGAGAGCTTGGAGAGCTCGTTGCCCGAGATGTCGTTGAGCTTGTCGAGGTCGAAGAGCGTGCCGCTCTTGGACATCTTTTCGACCTTGAACGGGAATGCGTTCAGGTCCGCATCGGGATTTTTCAAATACCACTCCTCAAAGTTGGAGTTGAGAAGGGTGAGCATATACACCTTCACCGCGCGGGGATGATACCCCTCCTTGCGGTAAAATTCGAGGGAGAGCTCGGGGTCCTTGCGCTTGGAAAGCTTGCGGCGAACCTCCCCGTCCTGCTTCATGAGCGAGCAGTTGTGCCCGTAGCGCGGACGGCGGAACCCGAGCGCATCGAAGAGCTCGAGGTGAATGGGAAGGGATGCGAGCCACTCCTCGCCGCGGATGACGAGGGTC
>CANQAX010000026.1 GCA_947589235.1 uncultured Clostridia bacterium | reverse complement strand
CCATCCCCATCCGTCACGGCTTGCGCCGTGCCACCTTCCCCTTCCCGAGGAAGGGTAAGGCTTCCTTTCCCCGCTATTACACCCCTTTCGGCGCGCAAAGACGGCGCGCCACTTCCTACGCAAGGTACGCCCTACGGGTGCCCTCGAGGGGGCAGCAAGGGCGGGGGTGGGCAAAACAATGCCTAACGCAAGCGAATTGCGGGGGTCATTGTCATTTCGAGCGGAGCGGAGTAGCGCACGAGCCCCGGGCGAATGCGCTACGGAGCGAAGTCGAGAAATCTATGCTCAAGAACGCAGAAATCAACTTTGATAATAAGGTTGAGATGTCTCGACTACGCTCGACATGACATCATCATACGGCTGGTCGTGACACACCGTGGCGGGGCGACATGACACTGTTGTACGCCGAGACGGGTACCTCATTCCGCGCTTTCTTACCGACGGCAGCCAGTAATTTTGTCGCATAAAAAACGGAGCCGAGGCTCCGTTTTTTCATTGTTTTGTTCCGCGGGTATCCCCCGCTTTCTGTCTCGGGGATATTCCCCTCATGTCCTACGGGGTATCCCCACTTCTTGTCCTGCGGGAATGTCATATCTTTTCGCCGCGCATTGCGGGAAAGGCAGACCTTCCTGCGTCCCTTTCCGGGCGCCCTATATCGCTCCTATATCGCTCCTATGTCACTCCTTCGAGCCGGTGAGCATCAGCGAGCCGATGATCAGCTTCTGGAAGCAAGCGAACAGGATGAGCACGGGCAGCACGCAGACAACGGAAGCCGCGATGACGGGTCCATAGTCGGATTGACCCCTGTAAACCTGTTCCATCATGGTCATTGCATGCGGCAGGTTGACCCACATGGACTTCTCCTTAATGAACAGATACGACCCCATGTAGTTGTTCCAGCAGCCCATGAAGGACAGGAGCCCCTGCGCCATGATGGCGGGCATCGCAAGGGGCAGGATGAATCCGCAGAAGATGCGGAAGTATCCCGCGCCGTCGATCTTCGCCGCCTCGATGATGGACGTCGGCAAGCCGAACAGGAACTGGCGGATGAAGAACGCCGTCATGATGGAGCCGAACAGACCGGGAATGACCATGACGAGCCAGTTGTCGAGAAAGCCCATTTCATAGTACAGAGCATACTGTGCGGTCGTGATGGAGGGACCGGGGACCATGATCGCCGCGAGCAGGAAGAAGAACACCTGATTCCTGCCGATCCACTGGATCTTTGCGAACGAGAATGCCGCGGAGGCGGAAGTGATGACGCCGACGACAACGGGCACGATGGAGTAGATGAGGTTGTTGAGAAGCGCACGCCAGTAGCTGAAGCCCTCCTGAAACAGGGAATTCCTCGAGGAAAACACGAAACCGTGCGTGAAGAGCTCCACATAGTTGAAGAATGCCCCTGCTTTTTGCCCCGAACTCTCATTCAAAACCGCATTGAAGGTGCTTATATCGGGCCACCAAATCGTTTCGGAGATGACCTTCAAATTCTCATTGCCGTTCGGGGCGCTCGTGTATGCAAACGAGCCTGCAAGCATCCACCAGAACGGGTACACCATGATGAATGCACCGAACAGGAGGACGATGTATGTGACGATGTCCGCCACGAGCTTGGCGCGCTTCTTGCTTGCGCGGTGCGTCTTGGACGAGAATCCGAAGAAGGCGAGCACGGCGCCGACGGCATAGCGGAACGAAGAGTACTGTTTGACCTCTTCCTCGAAGGGGTCGCTCAAAACCACGTTATTCTTTTCTTCCATGATCTTCCTCCTCAATCCTTCTTGCGCGAGTCAAGCCAGAACTGGAACAGCGTGAGCACGAAGATGATGACCGCGAGGATCATCCCGTAGACTGCACCGCGGGACGGGTTCTGCGTTGTACCCTGCGTAGCGCCCTTTGCAAGTCCGTACTTGTAGACGAGGGAGACATATCCCGAGGTGAGATACGACTCGCCGAAGAACAGCGTCGGCTCCGCGTAGATCTGCATGCCGCCGATGACGGACGTGACGATGTTGTAGAAGATGGTCGGATACAGGTCGGGCATGGTGACCTTCCAGAAGATCTTCCAGCCGTTCGCACCGTCGATCTGCGCGGCTTCCTTGGTCGCCATGTTCACGCCGGAGAGACCCGCGACGTACAGAATGATGGTACCGCCGAGCCCCTTCCAGACGGACATGATGACGATGACCGATTTCGAGATGATGCCCTGACACCAGAACGCATCCAACATGAATGAGCCGCTTGCCGTATCCTTTCCGAGCGCCTTCTGCCAAGTCAGAGCTCCCGAGCCGGCTGTGGTCAACCAGTCGATTTTCGTCCCGAGCAAATTGTTGATGACACCGTCCATCCTGAACATGATGTTGAACGTATAGATGATGGAGATCGTGCTCGCGACGCAGGGGATGTAGTACAGCACGCGGAAGAGATTTCCGCCCTTGATGTCGCGCGACATGCAGACGGCAAAGAAGATCGAGAGGATCATGCCGATCGGGATGCCGATCATGTAGAACACGGTGTTGAAGAGGTGGGCGCCCATCTCGTTCATCGCGTCATTCACATCGATACTGCCAACGGGCTTGGCAACCTTATCGGTAAAAGCATGTATGTACCAATAGAACGGATTGGGATCCGCATACTTTCCCGAAGGAGCAAGAACGCCAAACTTGTTGGGCTCGAGGATCTCCTCCTTGAAAGCATTCCCTCCGAGGTTCCCCAGAACTTCCCACAGCGTTTGTCCGCTACCCATATCATAACTGGTGAATGAGAGCAGGAGTGCGATGACCAGTGCGGAATAGATGAACCAAACAGTACCGATGATGAGCGGAATGCAGAAGATCCAACCCCACAGGTTATCCTGCAGCTTTTGCTGGTTAATGGGCTTGCGCTGCTTCTTTTTGGGAAGAGCTTCTTCCGCAACCGGCGCCTCGGCAGTCTCTTCCGCAGCGGTTGCAATGATTTCTTCCATCTGTTTTCCTCCTTATAGATTTCGGGGATCTGCCGCGCCCTCCGCGGAGGGCGCGGCGTCTGCAATTTTTAGTTGCCGGCGTTGAGCATGTTGTTTTCCAAGCCGATTGCCTGCACAAGTTTGTCGTTTGCGGTACCTGCCGCTTTGAAGCACAGGATCGCAGGCGTGATAAACCTTCCGTTCGCATCCTCTGCAGGATTCCAAACAACGTTGGCGAGCAGGTTATACCCCGCGCCGAGCGGCTTTTGCATCCGATATGCGAACATGTTGTTCTGGTCACGCGCATCGAGGTCTCCGAGCCACAGGTTGTTGTAGGTGTACATTGTGCTGTCGCGTACGGCGTTGAGCCCATACTGCATACGAACGTTAATCTCGCGATCCGACCTTGTCATTGGCACCATTTTGAGTACCTTCATCGAGAACGCAAGCCTCGTCGTTGTGGTTGAACCGACGAAATCGGCAAGTCTCTTATTGGAATAATTGCTGTCCCACTTGACATCTTTTCCGTTCAGATACTCCGCAACGGTTTGATTTTTCTTGCTGTCATCAAGAGCATCGGCAGCCATCTGTTTCGCGACGGCATAGTATTTATCCCAAATCTGCTTGCCCCTTGCTGCCTCGTCCGCATTTACAGTGCCGTCCGCGTTGTAATACTTCACGGAGGAGTCGCCCTCGGGGGTGATCATGTCGGCGAACTCGCCCTGATCGCCGAACCTCTGATAGTCGAAGAACTCGATGCTCTGGTCCATGAAGTTCGGGTACTGCGCACCCGCATAGGTGAGGGTGGACTGCCCTTCGCGCCCGATGGTGAGCGCCATGACGAGAGAGACGCAAGCCTCGACCTTCCAAGCCTGAGCCGGGTCGTCCTTGTAGTGGGCAACCTGCCCGTTGACCGCATAGCCGACGGTGTCCATACGAGCCGCCCACTTGTCCTGACGGAGCACCTGATTGCGGATGATCTCATCCTCGCTGTACACCTTCAGGCCGTCCGCAAGGTTTGCCCTCTGCGCGGAGTCGTTGTTCGCGGCGTCGCCGACGCCCTTCGCGTTGTTCGCGTTGCTGTACTCGGCGATCTCGTAGTTCGCACCCTTGATCTTGGAATACAGCGCATACTTTTCGGAGATGGGGGTGGGCATCTGTCCGCAATCGAGCAAACTGAGATCGGTATCGTTTCTCGTCGCCGCGTCCCAAGAGCCCGCGCCGTAGAAGAGGCTGCGCCCTGCGCGGAAGTAGCTCCAACCGTTTGCATTGCCGTGGGTCGAATCATCGGTGTCACCGAAGTCGTTGCCGTTCCAGTCGGACGAGAGGGCGAGGAAGGCGCCGTACGTCTCGATGAAGTTCTCGCTATTGAAGCCGAACTGCACGTTGGCGTTGCGGCTCGAGCCGTCGAGGTTCTTCTTCGCAACCGGTTCGGTATATTTCCCTGCTTGAGTTCTCCATTCCTCCGGACTGTCAAGATTGATCTGCTTCGTGTCAAACGGAATAGCGGTTCCGCTTGCCGTAGCGGAATAGCATACCTCATTGGACAAATCAATGAAGTTTGCATCGTTGGAGTACAGCCAAGGAAGGAGATAGAGAACGGAGCCCTCGGCGCCGTTGATGCCCTCGTACTGCTCGCCGCCGTAGACCACAAGGTGCTCCGAACCGGAGGTGATCCCGCCGTACCCGGCATTTCCTTCATCCCATGCGAAGGTGTTGAGGTAGTACGTCATCGCCCAGATGAGCGCGCTGTACTCGGCATAGGTATAGGTGATGTGCCCGATGGACGTATCGTAGGGCGCATCGGGATCCTTCGCGACGTCGTCGGGAATGCGGAAGGTCTCATCCGGGAAGCCGGGGATCGTCACAACATACCCTTGACCTTCCGTAAACTCATCGCAGAGGAGAGCGACAGGGTCGCCGCCCGCCACAGCGGTCGTGTACGAGTTGAAGCGGAAGAAGTTGTACGGATAGTAGCGGGTGGGAATGCCGATGTTGATGATCGGTGCGGGATCGCCCGCGCTGTGCGCATTTCCGTCATACGAATGCTCGGCGTCGACATCGACCGCATAGCTCGAAACGGTCGAAGCGTGGGTGGGAACACTGCCCGACGCCGCGCTGTACGTGAGCTTGGAGACCGTCTCTTGCGAGCCTTCGCCCTTGGGCCCTCTGACCGTTCTCACCGCGTTCGGAAGGGTATGGGTGACAGCCGTCTTGATTTCTGCGCTGAACAGGTTCTTGTTGAAGCCGGTGACGAAGGTCGAATAGTCCTTCGGAAGCCCGTAGATGCCGACCTTGTCCTGTCCGTTCGAGGCGTCGGTGTAGAAGCCGTTCCTCTCTTCGTCGAAGGAGACCGCCTGCCCGAGCGTGTAGTCGTCCTTGTGACCGCGGCGGTACGCATAGTAGGAGAGCGCGTTCTGCCAGATCTGCCCGAATGCCTCCGCATTCGCCGCCGAGATCTGCGCGGGATCGGTGAGCGTTGCATCGGCGGAAGCCTTGTCGAGATAGGTCGCGATGTTGATGACGCGACCCGTTTCGGCATACGCTCTCACAAAGCGGGGCGCGAGATAGAACACGTCGGTGACATTGTTGTTGCCCCATGCGGTTTCAAGATCGGTAAAGTACTTTCCCTTATCCGATTGCGTCGTGAGATCGACCGTGATGTTCGTGCCGTGCGTGGCATTGTAGGCATCCTGCCACTGCTTGCAAACCTGACGGTTGGTCTCCGTGTCGGACTCGTTGCAGAAGATCTTGACGGTGATGGTGTTCGCATCGCCACCGGCACCGGGCGTGCCGCCGCGGTATGTATCGACGACGTTGCCGTCATCGCCGACCTGACCGCCGTTGTTTCCGCCGTTGTCGCCTCCGCCGCAACCCGCCGCGGACAGACCGACGCCGCAAAGCATCACCGCGGACAGACCGAACAAAGACGCGTTTCTGAGAAACTTACCCTTCTTCATTCCTTTTACCTCTTATAAATAGACTCATACCGACTGCATTGGGCGCCTTCGCGACATTGGGGGAATGTACGCAAAAGGGCAACCCGCCGCGGAAATCACTCCGAGGGGCTGCCCGAAAAAAAGTACATTCGCATATTCTACGCTCCGCCCGAAAGGGCGGAATACGCGCGTAAAATCAGCGAATGTACTTCTCCTTCATGACTTTTCCCCCAGCGTCATTTCGTAGTACTGTTACAAATATAGCACTCGGAAAAGTCTTTGTCAATACCTATTTGAAAATTTTTTTGTAAAAATTATCTCCTTTTTCCCTCTTTTTTTGGGCGATTTCACCAAGAAACCATATCTTGGGTCACATCTCGGGCGTGCGCACAAAATAGGAAAAAATTCCATCTTCCCCGCACGCGCGCATGCCCGCGCCCTCGAGCGCCGCGCGCGACCGCGTATTTTCACGGAAGCACTTCGCCTCCACCCGACCGAGCCCCAGCTTCGAGAACGCGTAGTCGGTGAGCCCGCGGAGCGCTTCCCGCGCGTACCCCTTCCCTTCCGCCTCGGGCAGGAGCCTTACCCCGATCTCCGCCTCCGACGCATACCCGAAGCGGTGCAGGACGGCTTCGCCCATGAGTTCGCCCTCGAAGAAGATTCCGAGCGGCATCTCGAGGCGGTGGCGGAAGTCCTCCCTCGCGCACTTCAGAAACCATGCGGCGGAGGGCATGCGCTTGGACGTTCGCCCCTCCCGCCAGTCGTACCCCCAATAGCGGTTGCGCTCCACGTCGGAGGCGAGGCGGAAATACCGCTCCTCGTCCTTCTTCTCGACGGGGGCGAGCACGAGGCGTTCGGTGTGCACGGTGGGCAGGTGCGAGACGTTGTCGATCGCGCGCGCGGGAATGACATTGTATTTATCCACGAGCTCGCACGGACCGTATTGCAGCTTCGATTTTCGGAGCCCCATGTCGCCCGCGTCGTCCATTCGGTTCAAAAACCGCACCCCATTCCCGCAAAACGCGAGCGCAAACTGCTGTGCGAGCATGGGATAGGCGCCCTCGAACGAGCGGAGCGCCTTCTCGATGTGCACGAGCACCATGTCGCCGCAGCGCTCCCCCGCGGAAAAGCCGACGAGCTTATTTCCCACGAACAGCCCCCCGCAGAACATGCCGAGCTCCTCAAACTTCGGCAAAACGGCATACACCTCGTCGAGCTCCTCGTCGGCAAGGTAGTTGTGCTTATTTCTCTGCGCCTCGGCGTATTCGGACAGGAAGTCCGTGAGAAGGGGCAAGTCGTCCTTCCCGCAGGCGCGGAAGCTCCAGTCGGGGTACGCCTTGCGGAACTTGTTGACGTGGTTGCGCTGCCCCGCGTACTTCCCCCCGGGGTAGAGGCGGAAGGCGTCGGCGTCATAGAGATAGTCCCGCCAACGGCGGTTGTCCGTCACCGAGACGTCGCCGTAGCGAAGGACGAGCGCGGGAAGCGCCCGCCGCGGCACGTTCGTAAAGCGGAGGCGGATATCGCCGTCGCGGCAGAATTTCTCGATGGAAGAGATCGCCCGCTCCTCCTCCGCCCCGTCGCCCGCGAGCGAGAGCGGGTAATAAAAGTAGTACTTGCCCGCGAACAGTTCGCGCAGGACGAGACAGCCGTCCGTGAAGGCGAAGTCGGGGGCAAGGTACTTGTGCCACATGAACTGGAACCCGAGCGAGTAGTCGCCGATGTGCGTGTTCTGCACGGCAAAATACGGCTTGAACTGCCCGAGATCCTCGATTTCGGTATGCTTGAATTGCAACATGATATGTCCGCGGTGCGGACCCTCTCCTCTCTCAGTTCATCCGGTCGATGATGTCGAGGAATTCGGAGATCCTGTCGAGATCGTCGCGGGTGTAGTAGTCGATGTAGATGCGCCCCTTCTTGTCGTTTCCGATGAGGGAGACCTTTGTCCCGAGCGTGGTGCGGAGCCGCTCGACGAGATGTTTGAGCTCTGCGCCCATGAGCGCGCTCTTTTCCGCCTTCTTGCGGGCGAGCACCTCGGGCGGGTTGAGCCGCTGCTTCACGGCGCGCTCCATCTCGCGGACGGACCACCCCTCCTTCACACAGGCGCGGGCGAGCTCCGTCTGCTCCTCCGCCGCAACGGGCACGAGGGTGCGGGCATGCCCCGCCGAGAGCTTCCCGTCCCGCACGAGCGAGACGACCTCCTCCGAGAGGGACAGAAGGCGCAGCGTATTCGCGATAGCGGGGCGGGACTTGCCGAGCCGCTCCGCGAGCTGTTCCTGCGTGAGCCCGAATTCCTGCATGAGCCGCTTCATTCCGCTCGCGGCTTCGATGGGATTGAGGTCCTCGCGCTGGAGATTCTCGATGAGGGAGATCTCCTGAATTTCCTTTTCGGAATATTCGCGGATGATCGCGGGAATGGACGTGAGCCCCGCCATGCCCGCGGCGCGGTACCGCCGCTCGCCCGCGATGATGCGGTATCTGCCGTCCGGTTCGCGGTTGACGACGATGGGACTGATGACCCCGTGTTCGCGGATGGAATTCGCGAGGTCGTTCATTGCGTTCTCGTCGAACGCCTTGCGGGGCTGATCGGGATTGGGGAAAATTTCCTCGAGCGCGATCTCCGTCGCGCCGCCCTCCGCCGCGACCCGTGCCCTGCCGTACTCCTCCGTCGTGTCGCCAAACAGCGCGGAGAGCCCTCTTCCAAGTCCTTTCGCCATCGTTTATTCTCCTTTTCCTTCTGTTTTTTTCAAAAATTCTTCGGTGAGCGCGCTGTATGCCCGCGCGCCCATGCACTTCGGGTCGTGCAAGAGAATGGGTTTGCCGTAGCTCGGCGCCTCGGAAAGGCGCACGTTCCGCGGGATCACGATCTCGTACAGCTTCTTCGAGAAAAACTTCTTGATGTCCGCGGCGATAAGCTTGGACGCCGTCGACCTGCCGTCGTACATCGTGAGCACGACCCCCTCCACCTTCAGCGCCTTGTTGAGGTGGAGCCGCACGAGCGAGATGGAGTTCATTAGCTGCGAGAGCCCCTCGAGCGCGAAATATTCGCTCTGGATGGGAATGATGACGCTGTCCGCCGCGGCGAGCGCGTTGATGGTGAGGAGCCCCAGCGAGGGCGGGCAGTCGATGAGAATGTAGTCATACGTCCCCCGCACCTTGTCGAGCGCCGCCTTCAGCACCTTCTCGCGGCTCTTCTTGTAGACGAGTTCGACTTCCGCCCCCGCAAGGTCGATGCTCGCGGGAAGAATGAAGAGCCCTTCAAGCTCAGTGGGGAGGATATTGTCCTTCGCGTCCTCGTCGTCGATCATCACGTTGTAGACGGATTTTTTCAGCTGTTTCTTTTGAAAACCCAACCCCGTTGTGGCATTTCCCTGCGGATCGAGGTCGACGAGGAGCACCTTCTTTCCCGCCTTGGAGAGGTATGCCGCCATGTTGACGCACGTCGTCGTCTTGCCGACGCCGCCCTTTTGGTTGGAGAACGAGAGTATCTTGCCCATGTCCCCTCCTTACTTCGCTTCGCCGTCCGGAGACTTCGGCTCGCCGTCCGATTTCTCTTCGGGTTTTTCCTCGGACTTCTCTTCGGACTTCTCCGCCGTCTCGTCGGGTTTTTCGCCCGCCGCGGGAAGAACGGGGGTTTCATTCGCCGCGCCCGTGTCGGCGCCGAAGGGCGAATCGGGAACGTCCTTGTCGTGGCTCTCCATGTACTCGAGCACTTCCTTGTAGCTCGCGCCCTTCATGAGCATGTCGACCTCGGCGGTGTAGATGGTCTCGCGCTCGACGAGCGCCCGCGCCATGTTGTCGAGAATGGAGCGGTTCGCCGTGAGCAGCTCCTTTGCCCTCGCGTACTGGCGGGCGATGATCGCCTTGACTTCCTCGTCGATGAGGTTCGCCGTCTCCTCGGAGTAGGCGTTGTGCGACTCGAAGTCGCGCCCGAGGAACACGGGTCCGTCGCTGCCGTACGAGATGGGTCCGAGCTTCTCGCTCATGCCCCACTCGGTCACCATCTTCCGCGCCATCTGCGTGACCCGCTTGATGTCGTTGGAGGCGCCCGCCGAGACGTCATGGATGACGATCTCCTCGGCGACCCTTCCGCCGAGCGCCATGCAGATGAAATCGTTAAGTTTATTTACAGTATAGTCGTTGTCATCCGAGTCGGGGCGGGTGAGGGTATACCCTGCCGCCATGCCGCGGGGAATGATGGAGACCTCGTGCACGTTGTCGCAGTTCTCGCAGAGCTTGGCGAGAATGGCGTGACCCGCCTCGTGGTACGCCGTGCACTTCTTGTCCGCCTCGGTGACGACGCGACTCTTCTTCTGCGGTCCCATGATGACCTTGTTGATGCCCTCGTAGAGCTCAAGGTTGCCGATCATGTTCTTCCCCGCGCGTGCCGCGAGGATCGCCGCCTCGTTGAGAAGGTTGGCAAGGTCGGCACCCGAGAACCCGCTCGTCATGCGGGCGATGACCTTGAAGTTGACGTCGGGCGCAAGCGGTTTGTTGCGCGCATGGACCTTCAAAATCGCCTCGCGCCCCTTCACGTCGGGAAGGTTGACGTAGATCTGGCGGTCGAACCGACCCGGGCGGAGCAAGGCGTTGTCGAGGATATCGGCACGGTTGGTTGCAGCCATGACGATGACGCCCTCGCTGCTCTCGAAGCCGTCCATCTGGACGAGGATCTGGTTGAGGGTCTGCTCGCGTTCGTCGTGCCCGCCCCCGAGACCGGCTCCGCGCTGACGACCGACGGCATCGATCTCGTCGATGAAGATGATGCAGGGTTGATTCCGCTTTGCCAAGTCGAAGAGGTCACGCACACGCGAAGCACCGACACCGACGTACATTTCGACGAAGTCGGAGCCGCTGACCGAGAAGAACGGAACGCCCGCCTCGCCCGCGACCGCCTTTGCAAACAGCGTCTTGCCCGTCCCGGGAGGACCGACGAGCAGCACCCCCTTCGGAATGCGGGCGCCGAGATCTGCGAACTTCTTCGGCGACTTCAGGAACTCGACGACCTCGGCAAGCTCTTCCTTTTCCTCTTCCGCGCCCGCAACATCGGAGAAGCGCACCTTGAGGTTTGTCGAAACTCGCGCCTTGGTCTTTCCGAAATTCATGACCTTGCCGCCACCGCCGCTCGTCGCGCGCAAAATCATGATGAAAGCGACGACACCGACGATTAGAATGGCGATATAGATGACGTTCCCCCAGCCCGCTCCTGCGTTTGGGTCGGTGTAACTCACCGCAATTCCGCGTGCCTGAAGTTCGGTCACGCCATAGGCGAAGTCCTCCGACGCATTATAGGGGTTGGGACCAACCGTCCAATACTGATAGGTACCGCTCATGGACGTATAGCCGTACCACTGGTACCCGTCGTATTCGACGCGGATAATGCGTTCTCCCTCGGGAGCCATCGAGCTTCCGCCCTCTTCGGGGGCAAGAAGTTCAACGAATCCTGCATCATCGACCGTCTCGGCGGAGGGATTGCTGAACAGACGATACTTCTGACGGTTGATCTGCGACGTAATCAAGAAGTATGCCCCAATCCCCAACACCGCAACGAGCACGACGATGATGACGGTCTTTACTGTCTTACTCAAACTGACACTCCTTTCCACGATCTCTCGCGGGTTTTAGTTTGTGCGAACTCACGGTATTATTGTACCATATCCCTCGGAAATAATCAAGTGTTGAAAGGGAATTGTTTCCCAAATTTCATAAATCTCACAAATTGCCCTTAAATCCTCGATTTTAGACCCTGCACCGCCCGTTTTTAAGCCGAAAATGTTTCATGTGAAACACTTCCCGAAGAATTTTTCGATTTTTCGATGTTTCACGTGAAACAATACGTGCATAATTTCAGTAAGAAAAATCGCCCGATGTGGAATCGAGCGAACAATTTCAGAACGGAAGCGTCGCCGCCTCGCGGAACCACTCCCAGTTGAAGATCGCGCCGACGACGTTTGCGTCGGAAATAAAGGCGTGCAGGCTACCGACGGGGATCCAATAGCAGACGGCGAGAAGGAAGAAGAGAAGGAGCGTCGAACTGAACAGCCCCAAAAGTCCTCCGAGCACCTTATTCACCGTCCGAACGGGCTTGAACTTCTCGACAAGCGCCGTTCCGACCGAGCCGACGAGCCAAGCGAGCAGGCGTACGAGAATGACGAGCGAGATAAAACTGATTGCAATGGACAGCCAACTCCCGAGCGTCGGGGTGGCGGATAGGGCATTTCGCAGGGCGCTTTCCAAACCGAACCAGTTCTCGAGCGTGTTCTTGAAGGCGACGCAGAAGAAGATCGCTATCGCTATCGAAAAGATCGTGCCCGCGATCTTGCAGACGAACTTCACAAAACCGCGCCATACCCCGATGAGGGTGCCGAGAAACAGGATGGTGAAGAAGGCGATGTCGAGCGAAATTGCCGAATTGGCGCATGCGCCGAACAGAGAAACCATATGACCTCCTGACCCCTTCATTATCCCACGTTGCGGGAAAAAAGTCAACCGTTTTGCCGCGGCGGTTATATTTTTCGGCGGAAGGGGGAACAATCCCACCGTTCGGAGGAAAAATGGAATACGCGTTTCACTTTTACAACTCGATGGCGGAGACGGGGATCATGATGGCGCTATGCAAAAATTTGGGCGAACTCGAGGCGCCGCCCGTGGCGCTGTGCATCGGGAGCGACCTCGCCGTCGGGGACAGCCTCGGTCCCGTCGTTGGGACGATGCTGAAGCGAAACCCCGACTTCCGCGGCTACGTCTATGGGACGCTCGCGTGCCCCGTCACGGCAAAGGAAGTCAAATATGTCGGCGAATTTCTCAAAAAGACCCACCCGAAGAGCAAAATCATCGCCATCGACGCCGCCGTGGGGGAAGAGACGGAAGTGGGGCTCATCAAGCTCGTCCCGTCGCCGCTCCGCCCGGGGTCGGGAGCGAACAAACGCCTCGGGCGGGTGGGGGACGTCTCGCTCCTCGGCATCGTCGCCCGCAAGACAGCCTTCTCCTACTCCCTTCTGAACCTCACCCGCCTCAACATGGTGTACGCCATGTCCGAGCTCGTCTCCGGCGCGCTCGCTTCCTTCTCCCTGCGGGCGGAAGAATCGAGGCAATGTGTGAAATTTTCACAAATGAAGTAGAATATTGAAATATAATGTGTGATTTGCGAACATATTTTCATTTTTTAATTTTTTTGTTGACAAAAGTTGACGATAAAATGCAGATGATTTACAATAAAGACAAATTTGAAGAAGGAGGGTAAGGCAATGGTTAAGACGACCAAGACCAAGACGTACAACACGGAAACGGCGACGGTGGAAAAGAAGGTGACGTTCGGCGCATACGGCGATCCCGCGGGCTTCGAGATGACGATGTTCAAGACGCCCGAAGGGGATTATTTCCTCTACACGAACGGCGGGGCTGCGTCCAAATATCCCACCGAGAAAATCACCGCTTACACCAAGGCGAACGCCAAGAAGTGGCTGGAAGAGAACTGACGATGATGAATCGTTCGGCGCGGACCCCGTCCGCGCCGATTTTTATGGAACCCCCTCCCTACCCTCCCCCTTTGTAAGGGGGAGAGTAAAAAGAGGTGCGGCGCATTTGAGGCTTCCCCTTTCGCAAAGGGGAAGCTCCGCCATACGGCGGTGATGGGGATTGGTATAATATGTTCCCATCCCCATCCGTCACGGCTTGCGCCGTGCCACCTTCCCCTTCCCGAAGAAGGGTAAGGCTTGCCCCTCCGCTATTCCACCCCTTTCGGCGCGCAAGGACGGCGCGCCACTTCCTACGCAAGGTACGCCCTACGGGTGCCCTCAAGGGGGCAGCAAGGGACGATACATGAGCCCTCAAGAGAACAGCAGGGCGGGGGAGGGGTGTCCCTTTCCATATAATATATAAAAAGAGGGCGTTTTGCCCTCTTTTTCGTTTTATTCTTTGTCTTTTTTCCGCGCTTTCTTTTGCCCGTTCCGCGCGGGAGTTCACCGGAGATTTCTCCCTGCGGGCATTCGCCGAAGCTTTTTCCCGCGGGCGTTTGATTCTGCCTTTACCCCGCGGGAGTTCACCGGAGCTTTTTCCGCGGTCCTATTTGCTTTCACTCGCGGTCTTTCGCGGGAATTACTCCTCGTCGGGCTTGTCGGATTCGTCGGAGTTGCCGAGGAAGGTCCCGAAGAAGCCGCTGAATCCGCCCTTGCGGTAACCGGGGGTGGAGCTGCCGCGCCCGATGCTCGTTCCCGACGTCTCGGGGGTCGCGTCGGCGGGGAGTTCGCGGTGTTCATACGTCCTGCTCCGCTCGCCGCCGTACCTCTGGTCGGGCTTGCGGTCCTTGCCGTGGCGGTCGAACTTCCTGCCGCGGTCCCGTCCCTGCCTGTTTCCCTGCGCCTTCATATTCTTCGGAATGATGACGACGAAGCGCGCGGGCTCCTTTCCCTCGCTCTTGGTGTACACGTCGGGGCTGTCGGCGAGGGCGGAGTGAATGATGCGCCGTTCGTAGGGGTTCATGGGTTCGAGGCGCATCTTTCTGCCCAAGCGGACCGCCTTCGCGGCGAGCTTGTTTGCGACGCGCTTCAGCGTCTCCTCGCGTTCCTCGCGGTAGTTCCCGCAGTCGACGACGACGCGCTTGTATTCCTTTCTCCCGGTGTTGGCGACGGCGCCCGCGAGGATCTGCACGGCGTCGATGACTTCGCCGCGGCGCCCGATGATGCTCTTCGCGGTCTCCGCCTCGAGGCGGATGACGATGCGCTCCTCTTCGTCCTGAAGGACGGGGGTCGCCTCCGCGCCGATGAGGGGGAAGAGCCCCTCCAAGAACCGCACCGCTCTCTGTCCGTCCGTCAATTTTTCCTTTTGGGAAATCTTCACCTGTGCGGGAACGGAGCCGAACAGCTTCTTCTTGCCCTGTTCGAGCACCTCGATCTCCGCGTCCTCGCGCGAGATCCCGAGTTCCTTCAACCCGTTCTCGATAGCCTCTTCAACGGTTTTTCCGTTCACAATGGTTTCCATCTTGTTCCCTCTGTCTTATTTTTTGCGTTTCCCTTCCTTCTTGGGGGAGGGTTCGTCTTTTTTCATCCACGGCAAAACTTGCGTGTGTTCCTTCTTGAAGGCTTCCTCTTCCCGCTTGGAGAAGATCCGCCCGAGAATGAAGTTAGAGAGCAGGGTCACGCACAGCGAGATCACGCTCGACATCGTCATGTAAATGGAGAACGCGGCGCTGTACAGGAAGGCGAACACGGCATAGATGAGCGGCATGACGACGAGCATCACCTTCTGCGTGGTCGCGCCCTGACCGTCCACCGTCTGATACTTGTTGCTCTCCTTCGAGCTCCTCATCGTGAGGAACTGCGACAGTACCATGAACCCGATCGAGAGCACGATGAGGATGAAGTATCCGTTCGGCTGGCTCTTCTCTTCAGAAAGGGAGCGGGTGAGATAGTTGTACTGCGTCTCGTCGAGCACGGTGGAGAGCTCCCGTTTGACGGGATCGCCGTCCTCGTCGAGCTCGTCGGGGAAGGTGACCTCCTTGTCGAGCTGGCTCTTGAAGGTGCTGTAACTGGGGATGGGGTGGTTATACGAGACGTCGGGATACCACACGTTCCGCACCCACAGAAAGCCCGGGTTGTTCTCGCGGAAGTACTCCGCCGCGGCATTCGAGCCGATCTCGACGACGTAGAGGAAACACCCCTGATCGAGCGTCGCGATGTCGTTGGAGGGGTCCTCGTCGCCGTTCGCCGCCGCCATGAGCGCATCGATCTTCGCGCGCGTCTCCTCGTTGTTTTGCAGATAGTCGCCGTCAATGAGGCGGGTGCGGCGGAGCGTCTGCAGGTTCGGCTCATACCGGTACTGCATGAACTTGCCCGCCTCGGACACGGTGAAAAAGTACCGCACCGCGCCGTTTTCCTCCGACCGCTCCATCGTATATTCGAGCGCGCCCGTGTCGATGCCCGCCTCACGGAGGGTCTTTCCGGTCTCGAACGAGACAGTCTCCCGCCGTTCGGCGCCCTCTTCCGTCCAGACGACGGTTGTCGAGCCGTCCTCGCCCACTTCGAGGCGGTAGTCCTGTCCGTCGGGGCTGTACTTCAAGATCTCCGCATTGTACGCGGCGGACATGTCCTGAAAGCTCTTGAGGTTGGCGTACTGCGAATAGGTCCTGAATCCCTGAAAGGCGACGATGAGGATGACGAGCGAGATGATCATGGGAAGGCAGGCGCCGAGTATGCTGTAGCCGTTCTTTTTCTGGAGCTCGAGCATCTTCTGGTTGTACGTCGTCTTGTCGTTGGCGTACTGCTTCTGCAGCTTTTCGAGTTCTGGCTGCATTTCGCGCATGATGAGGTTCTGCTTGCGCATCTTGACGCGCTGATAGATATCGAAGGGGAGGGTGATCGCCTTCAGAACGAGCGTAAAGACGACAATGCCGAGACCGATGATCCCGACCCCTTCGATGATGATGCGGGCGAATTGACCGATCCAATTCAGCCCGATCTCGTAGCCCTCGCGCAGGAGGGGAAATTCGATGAGATTGGAGAGAAGATTCATAATTTCAGATGAGCCACTTGCGTTTCCAGAACACTTCGGGCGCGGGGTCGATGCCCCCCTTCGAGAAGGGATTGCACCGCAGAATGCGCCACATTCCCAAGAGAATCCCGACGATGACGCCCCAGTTGTTGATACACCGCTTGGTGTACTCCGAACAGGAGGGCGTGTAGAGGCAGGTATGGCGGGAGAGCTTGTTCTGATAGAAACAGATCGCGCGGATACACAGCCCCTTGAATACGGGCGGAAAGAGCCGCCGCCTTAAGTAGCGGGCATTCTCCGCCGCGAGTTTTCTCAATTCAACGTTCAATCAGGTGTTCCCGTTGCAGGATCTTTCCGATGTCACGGTAGAACGCGGCATATTCGTACTTCTCCGCCTCGTGCGGAAGCAGAAGGAAGGCGCGGGGAGAGGTGATTTCCCGCGCATACGCCGAAAACGCCGCGCGAAGGAGGCGTTTCAGTCTGTTCCGGCAGACGCTTTTTCCGTACTTCTTTCCGACGCATACCGCCATCGAAGTGTGTTCCGCCGGCAAACATACGACTGTGAGCGACTCCGAACGGCAGCGCTTCCCCGTCTTGAGAATTTTGAGAAAGTCCTTCTTCTTTTTGATCCGAAGATAGAGCATCTCGTCACGCGGAGATGTGCTTTCTGCCCTTGTTTCTCCTTCTCTTCAGCGTCTTTCTTCCGCCCTGCGATGCCATTCTCTTGCGGAACCCGTGTACCTTGCTTCTCTGTCTCTTTTTGGGTTGATACGTTCTCTTCATAGTTCACTCCTGAATCGTTTCTTGTTAAATTATAAGGATTTTCGCCGCCGCCGTCAAGCGTTATTGCATGTTTCTGACGGGCAAAATCAAATACAGGCTCCGTTTCTCCTGCAGATTCTGTAAAATAAAGGGAGAAATGGGACCGTTGAAGGAGATGACGACCTTCTCCTCTTCGAGGGCGCGGAGGGCATCGAGAAGATACTTCGCGTTCATCGAGATGGTGAGGTCCATGCCCGACGTGCTCGCCGCGACCGTCTCCGCCACGTTGCCGAATTCGGACGAGGAGGAGATCTTCACGGCTTCCCCGCCGATCTCGAGGGTGACGAGGTTGTTCTTGTCGCCGCGGATGAGAACGGCGGCGCGCTCGGCGCTCGAGATGAGCTCGTTGCGGTCCACCGTCACTTCCGTCGTGAAACGGTTGGGAATGACGTTCTCCTTGCGGATGAATTCCCCCTGATAGAGGCGGGAGACGAGGACGGTGTCGTCCGCGTTCACGAGGAGGGTGTTGTTCTGCGTGTAGAGGGTGATGTCCGCGTCGTCCTCGCCGAGCATTCTCGCGATCTCGGAGAGGGTGCGGGCGGGACAGATGAGGCTTTCGACGCCGCTCTTCGAGAGGATCTCCGCCTCCGAGAGGGCGAGGCGGTACCCGTCGAGCGCCACCGTCTCGAGCTTGTCCCCGAACTCCATGAGGCACCCCTTCAAGACGGGGCGGGAATCGTCCTGCGCGCAGCAGAACACCGTCTCCGCGATGATTTTCTTGAGGGCGCCCTGCTTCATGACGAAGTTCTTTTCGCCCGGATTGAGGTCGATTTTCGGGAAGTCCTCCGCGGGGAGAGACTGCATGTACGAGACGGAATCGCGGTATTTTATTTCGACACCCTTTTCGCCCGTGGAGACGGATACTTCCTCCCCCGCGAGCTTTCCGATGAAGTCGGCGAAGAGTTTCCCGGGAACGCACACGCTTCCCTCCTCGAACACCTCCGCCTTGACGCTCTTGCGGATGGACAGTTCGCCATCCGTCGCGAGGAGAGTGATGCTGTCCCCCTCCGCGCCCAAGAGTATGCACTCCATCACGGGCACCGTCGTGCGCACGGCGCACGCCTTGCTCACCTTCATCACCGCCTCCGAAAGGACGAGACCGTTGCAGACGAATTTCATGGGATATCCTCCTTGATACAGATTGGAAAAAGATAGTTTTAATAGAAATAATAATAAAGAGTGTGGAGATGTGGACAAGCTCCGTCCGCTCTTTCTTTTTCCCCTTTATTATAGCGGAAAGAGGGGAAAAGGGCAAGCAATTTGGGCGGTTTCCCGAAAATCGGGGCGGAAAATTTCTGTGAATGCGGCTGTGGACAGGCTGTTGAAAGGAAGGTTTCCTTCCACCTCTTCCACCGAGGAAAAAAGAGGGAAACACCTTCTCACGGAAGGAAAGAGGGGAGTTATCCACGGAAAGAGGGGACAAGTGGAATTTTCCTTCGGACAAATTCTTCAAACCGTTGAAAAACGGAAAAAAGTGTGATATAATCGGGATATGGCAGAAAAAAAGCCCGATTTCGGCAAAGAGATTGCCCTCATCGGGGAAAAGAAAGAGAAGTTCGGCGCCTTTTTCGACCTGCTCCTCTTCTATAACGCGAAGTTCAACCTCACCGCCATCACGGAAAAAGAGGAAGTTTTCCACAAACATTTCCTCGATTCGCTCGCCGCGGAGCATCTCTTCCCGCACGGCGCGCGGTGCTTCGAGGTGGGATCGGGCGCGGGGTTTCCCTCTGTTCCCCTTCTCCTCGTGCGGGACGACCTCTTTTTCGTCCTCATCGAGAGCACGGGAAAAAAATGCGAGTTTCTCCGCACCGCCGTCCGCGAATTCGGGCTGCATGCCGAGGTCCTGCATGCTCGTGCAGAGGATGTTGCCCGCGACCCCGCCTTCCGCGAGGGGGCGGACGTGTGCACGGCGCGCGCGGTCGCAAGGCTCAACACCCTCTCGGAATACTGCCTTCCGCTCGTAAAGAGGGGCGGCGCTTTTATCGCCTACAAGGGGGAGGGGGAAGAGGAATTTCTCGAGGCGAAGCGCGCCTTTGCCGTGCTCGGTGGCGGCAAGGCGGAGCAAATATGCTACGAACTTCCCGAGGGGTACGGCTCCCGCAGCCTCGTCTATGTGGAAAAGAGCGGGAGAACGCCCGCGGCATATCCGCGCGGAAACGGCGCGGAGAGGAGGGATCCCATCCGATGATCGAACAGGCATGCGCATTTACGGGGCACAGGGACCTGACGCCCGAATTTTCCGAGACCAAACTGTACTATGCCCTCTCCGACCTGCTCGACGAGGGGGT
>CANQAX010000025.1 GCA_947589235.1 uncultured Clostridia bacterium | reverse complement strand
GCGTCGTGCGGTAGACGGGCGGCTTGCAGATGTACCCCGAGAGCACGATGCTGTTCGGGTTCTTTGCGCCGGGGTTGTCGACGAGCTCGCGCACGAACACCGTGAGCATGAGCCGCGACCTTCCCCCCTCGAGCTTGTTGTAGCTGCGGAACTGTCCGAGCGCGCCGATGACGCTGCCGGGCTTCAGATCGTTCCCGCGGATGAGCCGTTCCGAGATGGTGACGGGCAAAATATCCGCCTGTCCCGAGAGCCGCAACACCTTGACGTACAGTTCGTAAAACCCCTCCCCGTACACCTCGTGCGAGAAGGTCGCCTCGGTGACGATCTCCCCCATAAAGTAGACCCTGTTGTTCTTTTCCGTGTTATATTCCATATCCGTACCTCCGAAGTATTTCCGTCGTTGCCCTCACCGCGCGGGGATCTGCTTGCCCGCGACGTCGATGGTGTAGTTTTCGCGATAGATGAGTTCGCCGACGGGCACGAACTCGAACCCCTTAGCGCGCAGACCGTCGATGACGAGCGGGAGCGCCTCCGCGGTATTCAGCCCGTTGTTGTGGCAGAGTATGATGGAGCCGCTCTTCGTCCGCTCGAGAATGCGCGCGGCGATGTCCGCGGCGGAGAGGTCCTTCCAGTCGAGCGAATCGACGTCCCACTGGATGGGGAACAGCCCCATTCCGTTCGCGGTGTCGATGAGAAGGTCGTCGTAGTCGCCGTAGGGCGGGCGGAAGAGCTCCGTCTTTTTCCCCGTCACCCGTTCGATGACCTCGGACGAGCTCTGAAGTTCCCGCTTGATCTCCTCCTCGGAGAGGCGGGACATGTACGAGTGCGTCGCGCTGTGCGTGCCGACTTCGTGCCCCGCCGCCGCGATCTTTTCGAGGTAGTCGGCATGCTCCTCCGCCCAGAACTGGACGGTGAAGAAGGTCGCGCGCACCTTTCCCGCCTCGAGCGCCTTCAGAATGGCGTCGGTGTGGTCGGTCCCCCATGCGCAGTCGAAGGAGATGGCGATTTTGTTGTCCTCCCGCGCGACGCAGTAGATGGGGAGCGACCGCGCGCCGCTCGCATAGACCTCCGCCGCCCCCGACGCGTGCGCCGTGAGAATGCTTGCCGCCGCGAGCAGGGCGCACAGCCCGACCGCGAGGACCGATTTGAGCCGAATTGTGATAAACCGCATCGGAACACCCTAATCCTATCAGAAATTTTTGCGGAAGTTTCGTCGTTTTCTGCCGAAAAAGGGGAAGTTTTGCAGGATCTTCCCCTCTCCTCCGCCGTTGTTATACTCTATTCGCGGACATGCCCGAACATGCGGAAAGATGAAAAAACAGGCGGCTCTACTCACGGTAGAGCCGCTTTTTGCGAAAATAGAGAAAATTTTTAACAAGGTGGAGCGTTCCGCTCGGAGAATATCCCCGCAAACCCGCTCAAAATCCGAAAAAGAGTTGTATTTTTTCGCGGAACGTGGTACCCTAATCATAGCGGCACCGAAAGCGCCGCAGGAGGAAAAATGATGCCTTTTGACCTTTTCGTGGATTCTGCCGCCAATCTTCCCGACGACCTCGTCGCGCAAAACGGCATCCGCGTCATTCCCTACACCTATCTCGTCAACGGAAGCGAGCGGTTCGCCTATTCCGACGGCGTGCCCTTCTCCGAGAGCGCGGCAGCCTTCTATGCGGAGATGCGCGCGGGAGCGGACATCAAGACCTCGCTCATTCCGACCGAGCGGTTCAAGGAGGCGTGGCTCCCCTCCCTCGAGGCGGGGCGCGACGTGTTCACCGTGACCATCACCGCGAGCTTGAGCGGGACGAACGCGCAGGCGCTCGCCGCCGCGAAGGAGCTCTCCTCATGCTATCCCGACCGCAAGATCGTCGTTGCGGACAGCTGCAACGCCTCGCTCGGCGAGGGGCTCCTCGCCCTCCGCGTGTGCGCCCTCCGCGACATGGGCGAGAGCATCGAAACGTGCGCGCGCTGGTTCGAGGAAAACCGCTATAAGCTGAACAGCCAAGTGACGGTGAACGACCTCAAGTTCCTTCACCGCAGCGGGCGCGTCTCGGGCATCGTCGCCTTTGCGGGCAACCTGCTCGGGCTCAAGCCGATGCTCCGCGCCGACGGCTCTTCCCCCGCCCGCCTCGTCGTGTATGCCAAGCAAAAGGGCAGAAAAAAATCGCTCTCGGAGATCTTGAGAGCGTTTGACGAGAATGTGGTGGACCCCGCCTCGCAGACCGTCGCCATCGCGCATGCGGACTGCCGTGAGGACGCCGACGCCATCACCGATGCCCTCCGCGAGCGCGGCGTGAGGGACATCATCATCGAGTACTACGACCTGTGCACGGGGAGCCACGTCGGACCGGGCACCCTCGCCCTCTTCTACTTCGGAAAAGACAGACGGGGTACGAAATCGCCCGCTCCGAGCAGCGTCGCGGTCAAGAAACCGGCTCCCGCGAAACTTTGACTTTTCTTCCCTTCGGGCTCTTCCCGAAGGGATTTTTTTCGCGCACCGACGTCGCCGTGAGCACGAACACGGCAGCGGCGCCCGCGCGCTTCAGGGTGTCCGCAAGCTCGCCCGACGTCGCGCCCGTCGTGAGGGTGTCGTCCGCGATGAGGAGCCGCTTGCCCTTCACCGCGCGGCGGTCTGTCACATGAAAGCAACCCTCGAGATTCTTCTGCCTGTCCCGCCGCCCGAGCGTCTTTTGCGGGGCGGTCTCCCTTCTCTTCTCGGCAACGTCCAAAACGGGCAAGCCGACCCGAACGCCGATCTCCTCGGCGAGCAGGCGGGACTGGTTGAAGCCGCGCCGCCTCTGTGCCCGCGCCGTCATGGGGACAAAGACAATGGCGTCGATGTCCCGAAATTCCGAAAAACGGGTCACGGCGAGCTCCGCGAGCGCATGGACGAGGTACCGCTCTCCCCGCTTGAAGCGGACGACGAGGCGGGAGCCCTCGCCCTCATGCAGAAGGGCGGAACGGGCGAGGTCGGTGCGGAGCGGCTCCCGCTTGCATTCGAGGCAGGTGCCCTCCTCCGCGACGCTCCTGCCGCAGAACGGGCAGATGTGCCCGCTGTTCCACGGGAGCGCGTCACGGCAGGAAGAGCAGATTCGTTCGCCGCCGAACACCTCTCTCCCGCAGATGTCGCATGTGAAGTTGTGCTCCCGCTCGTAGGCGCGCAGCCGTTCGCGGAGCCGACCGAACCAACCCATATCAAAAGCGGCGGGGCATTTCGTCCCGCCGCGTCCTCCGATCAGAAATCGTCGCCTTCCTCGTCGTCGTCATCGTCATCGTCGTCGCCCGAGAGCGTGTAGATCTCGTCGCCCGTGACGTACTCGAGATCCTCTTCTTCCTCCGGCTCCTCCGATTCGTCCTGAAATTCCTCTTCCTCCGCGTCGAGCTCGCCGAGCTCCTCGCCGAATGCCTCGTCCATCGCGCCCATCTCCGAATCGAGCTCCGCGTCGGTGTCGTCGTCGAGGTACTCCCGCCACTCGTCGTCCTCTTCGGGGTCGGGCTCCTCCTGCTCGTATTCCGCCTTCTTGCGGCACTCCTCGCACATCTTCTCGCCGGGGAGCATCATGTTCTCGCCGCAGACGGGACAGAGCTCGGAGGGCACTTCCTCCTCGGCTTCCTCAATCTCGTCGAGGTCGGTCGGGAGCCCCTTCAGCTCCTTGAGGCAAACGTCGCAGTACTCCTGCTTGTCGCCGTCGATGTAGTTGAGCTCGCAGCGCGGACATTTGATATAACGGACCATCATTTCCTCCGCCCCTTCGGCGGAAAAATCCGCCTACATACAGGCTAATAAATTATATTAAGATTTATTTTATTTGTAAACTGTTTTTTTATGCGTTTGCGAAAAAAATTTGTCCTTATTGCGAATTTTTTCGGAAACCCGCCGCCGCGGGATCGGGGCAGGACGGAGATCGGTGAGGATTGGGGCGTTTATGCCCACCCCCGCCCTTACGCAGGAGGGGACAAGGGGTGAGCGAGGCATAACGTGAGCGAAATGCAGGGGTTGCTGTCATTTCGAGCGAAGTCGAGTAGCGCATGAGCATTGGGCGAATGCGCTACGAAGCGAAGTCGAGAAATCTATGCTCTATAACGCAGAAATCATCTTTGATAATAAGGTTGAGATGTCTCGACTACGCTCGACATGACATTATTATATGCCGTTTCGCTAATCCAGCCCACCCCTTGCCCCCTCCGCAGGAGGGGCAAGGGGTGGGCGAGGCATAACGTGAGCGAAATGCAGGGGTTGCTGTCATTTCGACGACGCGTAGCGGCGCACGGAGCCCCTCCCCCCCTACCCCCCTCCCCGCAAACGGGGAGGGGGGTAGGGGGGAGGGGCGAAAAATACGCCACACCGCATTTGAGGCTTCCCCCTTCACACAAGGGGCGCCGTAGGCGTGCCTTGCGAAGGGGGAAGCTCCGCCATGCGGCGGTGATGGGGATTGGTATAATATGTTCCCATCCCCATTCGTCACGGCTTGCGCCGTGCCACCTTCCCCTTCCTGAGGAAGGGGAAGGCTTCCTTTCCCCGCTATTACCCCCCCCCTTTTTTTTCGGCGCGCAAAAACGGCGCGCCACTTCCTACGCAAGGTATTGCCCTACGGGCGCCCTCAAGGGGGGCAGAGGGCAGGGTGGGCGCACACCCCATTCCGCCCCGCCTTCGGCGGCACGAGCGCGTGCACCTCATTCCGAGGCTCCGCAAGGAGCCGAGCGAATCTTATGCCCACAGATTCGCTCACCCCCTTCGGGGGTTCGGAATGAGGTGACGGACATTCGGCAAGCCCCCCGCAAACGGGGAGGGGGCATTCAAATAGCATAGCCCCGCGGCGGAGCCGCGGGGCTATGAATTGTTGTTTCGGTTTTCTGTTTGCACCTCGGCTATCTGTCATTCGCCGTTTGCAATCCGCCGTTTCGCTTTTGCCACTTGCATTCCGCTTTTGCGTTCTCACAATTGGCAATCCGCCGTTGCGTTTTTTCGTTTGCAATCTGCGTTCCCGCGATTTGCACATCGGCGGTCTCCGTTCTGTCGCTTGCGGTTATTCTGCGGAGGGGTCGGAAGGCTCGTCGGTCGGTGCCGCGGGTTCCGCGGGCGTTTCGGATTCTGCGGAAACTTCCTCGGTTGCCTCGGGTCCGGCGGGTTCTGCAGGCGCTTCCTCGCTCTCTGCGGGCGCCTCGGGTTCCGTGTTCTCCTCGACCGTCTCCTCGGGATCTTCGGGCTCGTACACGTTCACGTTGCGGTCGTCCGTCGTGTCGACGCGCATGAGCTGCTTCTCGGGCTTTTCTCCCTTCTTCTTCTTGGCGCGGATGATGAGCCACGTGCCCACGCCGCAGCCCGCGACGAACACGCCGATGGCGATTCCGATGAGCGCCCATTCCCAAGCCGCAAGCCCCGTTTCCTCGGGCTCGGCGGGAACGATGTAGCGCTGCAGGGCGTTGTGCCAGTATTCGTTCCTCTCGTTCACGTGCGCTTCGGCAATCGTGCCGAGCTGGGTGACGAAGTAGGAGCGCACGCGGTAGGACGTCTCGCCGTCCTTGTACGCGCCCGCGGCGAAGAGTTCCTTGTCGCCGTCCGTGTAGCCCTCGCCCGCGGCGAACGCGTGGAAGGCTGCCTTTTCCGTCTCGGTATAGAGGTAGGTCTCGCTCTTGTTCCCCTCTTCGACGGCTTCCTTGACGTTGTCGTCGAATGCGGCGGTCTCGCCCGTGTAGAAGTAGTACTTGATCGCGGCGGACAGCTTGGTGTTGCCGTCGTCCGAGAGCTTGGCGAGCAATCCGTCGTCCTCGCCCATGATCTCGTCGTAGCGGTCGTTGTAGGCGGCGAGCTCCTCGTTGTTCATGACGGCGCCGTCCTTCTTGAGGGAGACGGCACAGATGTAGTTGTACGCGGTGGAGTTGACCGTCGTATCGGCGTCGGCGTAGTACAGGGTCCCGTCGATGAGCTCGAAGGGATACCATGCGCTGTCGTGCTTGATGTCGAGAATTTCGACGGGGCGGTACGGCTTGTTGTTCTGACCCGAGAACTGCATGTCCTCATAGAACTTTTCGTCGCCGTTCACGACGGCGCGCCCGATTGCGACGCCGCTTCCGCTCGTCGAGGTGTAGTACACATAGCCGTAGGCGGGATCGGAGAAGTCCAAGCGGGAGAGCGTGGGGCTCGTGAGGTCGTGCGCGATCTCGAGCGCGGGCGTTTCGAGCCTGCCCGAGCCGTCGCGGGCGACATCGGCGCGGTAGATGGACGTTCCCGAGACGTACAGGTAGTGGTGCTGCCCCGCCTCATCGATGTAAAAGAGGGCGGACGAGGACGCCTTGGAGGCGTTCACGCGGGAGGCGACGACCTGAAGCGCCGCGCTCTCGTTCCCCGAAACGGAGTTCCAGTCGCCCTTTTCGATGTCCGCCTCGGCGAGGTAGTAGAGCTCTGCGCCCGTGTCCGCCGTCGAATCGGTGGTGGCGGGCTGGGTGCGGGTGAAGTAGATGCCGCCGTTCCCGCAGGACTGAATGGTGTACTCGTAGCCGTACGGCGTGGCGGGCGTTGCGTCCCCGCCGTGGTTGAACTGCGTCTTGGAGGCGGAGGAACCCCTGCCGTCGAGCACGAGCTCGCCGATGTTGCGATAGGGCGGAACGCCGCCGAGCTCTTCCTCGACGAACGTCTCGTCGAACGTATAGGTGTAGGGCGCCGCGGCGTCGAATTTTCCGGGGGCGTTCCCCTCCGTCCAGTCGACGCGGACGCGGTAGATCTGGTTGTAGTCATAGGTGATGGCGCCGCCCTCGGTGTCGTCCTTGTCGGTGACGTCCATCGTGTAGTAGATCCACTCGGGGTCGACCTGCTTGCCGCCGAGCGTGTTCCCCGTCGCATTGGCGACAAGGAGCGTCTTTGCCCCGCTGTTTACGTTGTACGAATAGATGCTGCCCGATTCGATGTACACGATGTACACCGACTTCGCATCTCCCTCGCCCGCCTCGACGATGCGGTACGTCGTCGTGTTGTCGGCAAGGCGGAAGTAGTCGCGGATGTCCGTCCCGTCCAGCTTGGCGCTCTTGAAGTCGAGGTATTCCGACTGGAGCTCGCCCTCGGTGTCGTTGACGTTGTTGGGGGTGGCGTAGTACACGCGGTCGCCGTAGATGTAGATGCCCGCGCCGTAGTCGCCCGCAACCATGAGGGAGGGAATGACCGTCTCGGCGGTGTTCTTCTTCGCCTCGACGTCCCCCTTCTTCACGCGCATGAGCGCGCCGCGGACGGGCGTGCCGTAGGTGTTGTCCGCCGTGTACGCTTCGGCGCCGTTGATGAAGTAGATGTAATCGCCCTTCTGCACGGCAAATCCGCCGTTGGAGACGACCTCCCCTTCGGGGACGGTGTCGGGCGGCACGAAGTCGGATCCGCCGCAGGCGGCGAGAGAACACGCACTCGCGGCGAGCACCGCGGCGGTCGCCGCCGTGAGGAATTGTTTCAAACCTTTGCGCATGGGATTTATCCTTACCTGTTTTCTGATTTCGTTCTACCGATACGGGTTTTATTATATACTAAATCAAGGCGTTTTGCAATCAAAAACCCATAAAACTTGCACTTTTCTTTGAGAAATTTTAGAGCGGAGGACAACTTCTGTGGAAAAATTCGGCATTTTCGACCTTCTCGACGCCCTTTCCGCCGCCATGGAGCAGAGCGGGGAAGAGGACGCGCCCCCTCCCGCGGAGACGGTGACGCCCGATGCGGGCGACAGGGCGTTCGCTCCCCCCTCCTATGCGGGCGGGGAAGAGGCGAATGCGGCGCTCTCCTCCCTCCTTGCGCGGCACGAGGAGATCAAGAAGAAGATCAAAAAGTAGCTATACCGTCCGCGTGATAAAGCCGAGGAAGCGGAGCCACCCGAGCGCGAGGGGAAGCCACCCCTGCGCCCGCTCGTTATAGAGCGGCGTCCCGTCGTCCGACGTCTCGCGGTCGGCACAGGAGAGCCCGTGCACGCCGTCCGCGAAGATGTGCAGCTCGAAGGGCACCCCCGCTCCCGCGCACGCTTCCGCCATGAGAAGGCTGTTCTGCACGGGCACCGAGCCGTCGTTCGCGGTGTGCCATAAAAAGACGGGCGGGCAGTCCGCCGTCACCCGCTTCTCGACGGAGAGCGCGCGGCGGAGCGCTTCCTCTCCCCCCGAGATGACCTGCGCCGTTCCCCCGTGCGTATATGCGGGGTCGGTGGTGAGGACGGGGTAGCTCAAGAGGACGGCGTCGGGGCGGACAAGCCCCGCGTCCCCCTTCAGCGCGGCGCGGACGGGCTCTTCCGCGTACATCGTCGCGAGCATGCCCGCAAGGTGTCCGCCCGCGGAGAAGCCGAGCGCACACACCTTGTCCCCGTCGATGCCGTACTTTTCCCTCTCCCTGCGGAGAAAGGCGAGCGCCATCGCCCCCTCGACGAGGGGAACGGGGTATGCCGCATTCACGGTATAGTGCAGGCAGAACGCCGAAAAGCCCGCCGCGAGGAAGCGGTGCGCGACCGTCTCGTCCTCGCGCTGCGAGACCATGGAGTACCCGCCGCCCGGAATGACGAGCACGGCGGGGCGGCGCTTTGCGCGGAGCTCCGTATCGGGCGAGGGCGAATAGACGGTGAGCTCTCCCCCCGCGGCATTTCCCCGCGGCACGCCGAAATACGAATACAGATCGATGGTTTCGTAGAACATTCCGACCTCCCACGACGCAAACACCCCGACCGAGCGGTCGGGGTGAGAAAATCATCTCTTGGAGAACTGGGGTGCACGGCGCGCTTTCTTCAAGCCGTACTTCTTGCGCTCCTTGACGCGGGGGTCCCTCGTGAGGAAGCCCGCCTTCTTGAGTGCGGGGCGCGTTTCGGGCTCCGCTTCGAGGAGTGCCCGCGCGATCCCGAGACGGATGGCGCCCGCCTGACCGGTGTAGCCGCCGCCGATGACGTTCACGCAGATGTCGTACTTGCCTTCGGCATGGACTTCGACGAGGGGCTGCTTGACGACGTACTGCGTCGTCCCCTGCGGGAAGTAATCTTCGAGGGCGCGGTCATTGATGACGATGGCGCCGCTCCCCGCGGGAATGAGGCGGACGCGGGCGATTGCCTTCTTTCTCCTGCCGGTGCCCCAGAATTGCAGCTTTTTCTTCAAATTCACCTTAGCCATGTGTTCTCTCCTTAAAACAATTTCAGAGGCTCGGGCTGTTGAGCCTGATGGTTGTGCTCCGCTCCCTTGAACACGCGGAGTTTCTTGATCATCTGACGCCCGAGCGAATTCTTCGGGAGCATGCCCTTGACCGCTTCATACACGGCGAGGTCGCTCCGCTCCGCCATCATCTTGCCGTAGGAGATCTCCTTGAGACCGCCGATGTAGCCGGTGTGATAGCGGTAGAACTTGTTTTCGAGCTTCTTGCCCGTGAGAACCACTTTGTCGCTGTTGAGAACAATCACAAAGTCTCCCGTATCGACGTTGGGGGTGTAGGTGGGCTTGTTTTTCCCGCGCAGAACGGCGGCGACCTTCGAGGCGAGGCGCCCCAAGGGGATCCCGTTCGCGTCCACGACGTACCACTTTCTTTCCACCGTCTTTGCGTTAGCCATGTAGGTTTTCATATCTTCTCCTTGCCGACGGCGCCCGACCCCGCAATTTGCTCGGATTCGGCGAAATTGCCGTATTTCGGGCGACTACTCCCTCATTATAGACGTTCCGCCCCCTTCCGTCAAGCTGTTTTGAGTTGCGAAAACAAGATTTTTTTGAAAAAAGGAAAATATTTTTTCCCGCAAAATCGTGCGGCTCCGCCTCTTCCGCCGCGCGGATTTCCCCGCCCCGCAGAGCGGGAGGAAAACGGAAAAACGGAGCGCTCCGCTCCGCCTTTCCCTATCTTATATTTTCTTAATATTATCCCCGCGTGAATTGTATTCCCGCCGCCAAAGTCAGCCGCGGACGGGCGTGAGCTTGCGAATGACCCGTGCGGGGTTCCCGACCGCGACGCTGTCCGAGGGGATGTCGTGCACGACGACGCTCCCCGCCCCGATGACGACGTTATCCCCTATGGTGACGCCGGGCAGCACCTTCACGCCGCCGCCGAACCAGACGTCCGATCCCACCCGTATGGGGGTCGCGAACTCCTGCTCCTCCCTGCGGAGAAGGGCGTCCAAGGGGTGCCCCGCGGTGTAGAATCCGCATTGCGGCGCGACGTAGACGTTGTCGCCGAAGATAAGCTTGTTGGTGTCGAGGAACACGCAGTCGTGATTGGCGTAGAAGTTCTCGCCGACCTCGGTGTTGTAGCCGTAGTCGAACCAGACGTTGCTCTCGATGTTGAAGTTCTCTCCGCACCTGCCGAGAAGGGAGCGCATGACGGCATTCCGCCGCTCCCTCTCCTCGCGCGGGATGCGGTTGTATTCCTCGCATTTCTTCTTGCACGCCGCGAGTTCCCCCGCGAGCTCCGTATCCACGCGGTACAGCTCCCCCGCGAGAAGTTTTTCCTTTTCGGTCATATCGTCTCCTTGGAAGATGGGGGCGGCTCCCCCTCCCCTACCCCTCCCCCTCAACGTGAGGGGGAGGGTATAAAACGGTGTTTCGCCGCTCCGTCCCCTCAACGTGAGGGGGAGGGTATAAAAACGGTGTTTCGCCGCTCCGCCCCCTCAACGTGAGGGGGTGTAAAATCGGAAGATGGGGGCGGCTCCCCCTCCCCTACCCCTCCCCCTCATCGTGAGGGGGAGGGTATAAAAACGGTGTTTCGCCGCTCCGTCTCCGCAATGTGAGGGAGGGGTCGGTTGCGTTACTCCAACACCGCCTTGATCCTTCTCACGCCTGCCGAAGAGGACTGCTCCTTCTGGATCCTGAAATGCCCCAAGACGCCCGTGTGTTCGACGTGCGGTCCGCCGCACATCTCCTTGGAGAACTCGCCGATGGAGTACGTCTTGACGACGTCGCCGTACTTGGAGTCGAACACGCCGACGAAGTGCTCCGCCCGCGCCTGTTCGAGGGACATTTCCTTATATACGACGGGGATATCTTCCCTGATCTTCTCGTTGACGAGGTCCTCCACCGCGCGGATCTCTTCGGGCGTCATGGCGCGGTCGAAGTTGAAGTCGAAGCGCATGCGCTCGTCGGTGATGTTCGAGCCCTTCTGGTTGCAGTCGGGCGAGAGGATCTGCTTCAAGGCGGCGTTCAAAAGGTGGGTCGCGGTGTGGTACTTGGTCGCCTGCTCGGAGTGCGATTCGAGCCCGCCCTTCGCCTGACCCTTTTCGAGGGCGCGGCTCTTCTCCTGATGCTCCCTGAACGCAGCCTCGAAGCCCTCCCTGTCCACCGTGAGCCCCTGCTCCGCGGCGAGTTCCTCGGTGAGCTCGAGCGGGAAGCCGTAGGTGTCGTACAGGCGGAATGCCGCCTTGCCGCCGATGACGCGTTCGGGCACGTACGAGGGGTCGCTCTTCGCCATGAATTCGTTCTTGCGGGCGAGCCCCTGCACGCATTTCTCGTATTCCTTGATGCCCGCAGCAAGCGTCGCCTCGAAGCGGGACGCCTCCTTGCCGATCTCCTCGAGAATGTACGCTTCCCTCTCGAGAAGGAGAGGATACGCCTCACGGTACACGTCGCGGATGAAGATCTTCGCGACGGCAAGCAGCTCGTCCGAGCCGACGCCGAGGGTGCGGCACCAGCGGATGGCGCGGCGCATGATGCGGCGGAGAATGTAGCCTGCGCCCACGTTGGACGGAACGATGCCGTTCCTGTCCCCGATGAGCATGACCGTCGTGCGGGTGTGGTCGGCGATGATGCGCATCGCGCGGCGCGCTTCTCCCCCGTCGTCGTACTTCTTCCCCGATGCGCGCTCGAGCTCCGCCATGACGGCGGTGAAGAGGTCGGTCTTGTAGGCGTCCGTGAGCCCGTTCAAGAAGAGCAGCATGCGGTCAAAACCGAACCCCGTATCGACATTTTTATTCTCGAGGGGCTCGTATCCCGTCTCCGTCTTCTTGTACTGCATGTACACGTCGTTGCCGATCTCGACGTAGTCGTCGGGGAACACGGGATCGGGCTTTTCGGGGTCGAGGGGATAGAACCACTCGTTGTCGGGTCCGCACGGCGTGCCCGTCGTGCCCTCGAGCTCCCACCAGTTGTCCTCCTTGGGAAGGTAAAAGACGTGCTCGGGGCTTATTCCGAGCCCGATGAGAAGGGACGCCGTCTCCTCGTCGCGCGGGGCGGCGGCATTGCCCTCGAACACCGTCGTGCACAGCTTCTTCTTATCGAGCCCGAATACGGACGTCAAGAGCTCGAACGTCCAAGCCGTCTTTTCCCTCTTGAAGTAGTCGCCGAGCGACCAGTTCCCCATCATCTCGAAGAAGGTGAAGTGGGAAGCGTCGCCGACCGAGTCGATGTCCACCGTGCGGACACAGCCCTGCACGTTGCACAGCCGCTTGCCCGCGGGGTGCGGCTTGCCCAAGAGGTAGGGCATGAGGGGCTGCATGCCCGCCACGTTGAACATGACCCCCGTCGAGCCGTCGCCGATGAGGGAGACCGCACCGATGTCGGTGTGCCCCTTGCCCTTGTAAAAGTCGAGCCACTTCTGTCTCAATTCCTTGCCTGTGATCTTCATAGTTTTCGCAACCTACCTCATTAAAATGTTCGTTTTATCATACAAGCAACGCGGTATGCCAGTTCGACGGGGACGGCGTTCCCGATCATCTTGTATGCGTCACCCAGATTCTTGTAGTAAAAAAGGAAATCGTCCGGGAACGTTTGGATCCGGGCGCATTCCCGCACGCTCAACCGGCGATAGAGGGACTCCTTCCCGGGAGCAAACCGGCGGACGTTCTTTTCGACAAACTGCATCTTCGGCGCTTGCGGGTGAATGGGTGCGTGCCTTCCGCCCGCCTGTATCGTAAAGGACGGCTCGTCCCACCCGCGGACCCTGTTCCGCGACATATAGATCGTTGAGTAGCCGCCGATATAATATTCGTGATTGGGAACGAGACATTCTGCGCCGTTTGTCTCGTTTTTGCTCTTCGCGGGGATCGCGCTGTCCTTCAAGTCCCATATCGCGGAACGCAGCGTGAGGATCTTCTCCGCTCTTTCGATCTCCAAATGCGGCTTGTTCAGATCCTTCCGCAATCCGATATAGAACACCCTTCTCCTGTCCTGCGGAACGCCGTAAAAAACGGCATTGACAAAATAGATCCTCACGTCGTATCCCGCTTCCGAGAACCCGTCCATGATGTTGTCTACCGCGTGCTTATGAATGTTCGCAAGCATTCCCGAAACATTTTCCGCGACGAAAAAACGCGGTTTCTTTGCATCGAGAATGCGAATATAATCATAAAACAATTTCCCGCGCGCGTCCTCAATGCCGCGCAATGCGCCCGCCTCGCTCCAACTTTGGCAGGGCGGACCGCCTATGATCCCGTCGCATTCCGGGATCTCATCGACGGGGATCGTTCTGATATCGCGTCTGTCCAGGCGCGCAGAATGATTTTTTTCGTATGTTTCCCAGATCTCGGGGTCGAATTCGTTGGCGTAAACGACCTCGAATCCCGCCCGCTCAAAGCCGAGATCCAACCCCCCTGCGCCGGAAAACAAGCTGACTATCTTCATCATTTTTCAAATACGATCGCCATCACATTCTTCAAATCAGCGGGATTGTTCGGGTCCTTTACGCGCTTCGATTGGATCTTTACGCCCGCAACGGATTCCAGTTTTTTTCTGTCGGAATCGGGAAAGGAGCGATATTTTTCCTCGCCGATCACCGCCAAGAGATGAAACTCCTTTGAGGGGTCGAAGGAATATATGCTTCTGAATACCCGCAGCGGATTTTCGATATGCCACATCCCGCGGATCCGCAAATACGTGATCCCCAGCGGGTCGACCCGGTTGACCCGCCCGAGTTCCTTTGTGTTTTCATTGAATTCGATCTCCGGGATCTCCAGAACCCCTTCCTTTATCTTCTGCTTGATCCTTTCGTAAACGCTTCGTTCTGCGGCGTAGTCCTCGCCGTAACAAAAGCACAATTGCTTGATCGAAGTATCGTCTACGACCCCAACGGCATAGAGAAGGTCTTTCGACGTCCAAGTCCCGCCGTCGCAATTGCGGCACGCACGGTTCAGCATGTGGTCGTCCCTGAACAGCTTTGCCTTCGGATAGGAACTGTTCAGCGCCAATGCGGAACCGGGGTTTTCTATTTTCTTTACCTCGATTGCGTCGCCGCCCTTCAAGATCATATCGGGCGGATTGTTTTGATTTCCCAAATAGGAGAAAATTTCGCTGTGTGCGCGGGCGGAATCCTCTTCGTTCTCTTCATAGCAGCCGGCGAAGGAATCCTTGACGAAATGCTCCAGCGCTTCCCCCATATTGTTCACGCGGTTTTTCGCATGGTAGTGTCTGCCCGTATCATAGATCCCGCAATTGACGATATTGATGATCGCTTGAATTAAATTCATCCTTTGTTCCCTCCCTCGCGGGTCATGACAATTTTTCGAGCGTATAGCCGTCCTTGGTGTCCTTTACGCTGTAGCCCATCTCCTTGAGCCGTTCGCGGAGGGCGTCCGACTTTACCCAGTCGCGGCTGCGCCTTGCCTCCGCCCGCTCCTCGGCGACCGCCTTCACCTCGGCGGGGACTTCTTCCTCGGCGGCATATGCCGAGAGATACTCCCTTGCGTCCCTTCGGAAGAGCCCCAAGAGGGAATACGTCTTGCGGATCTGGTTGACGATGCGCCGCGCGCGGGGGTCGTTCTCCGCAAGCAGCCGACCCGCCTCCTTGAACAGCCCGAAGAGGTCGGAGAGGGCGAGGGCGGTATTGAAGTCGTCGCGCATCGCCTCGTTGAACGCGTCGTCCACGGCGGTCTCGCACCCCGTCTCGGTCGGGAACGCCCGCTCGGCGCGGTCTATCACGGTATAGAAGTGCACGAGGTGCGCCTCGGCGTCGCGGAAGAAGGTATCCGTCACGTTGACGTCGCCGCGGTAGTTGGAGGAGAGCAGCGCGAATTTCAGCGCCTCGTCCGAATAGCGGTCGAGGATGTCGGAGAGGAGCAGCACGTTTCCGAGCGACTTGGACATCTTCTGCCCGTTTATTTTGATGAGCCCGTTGTGCGTCCAGTACTTTGCGAACCGCTTGCCCGTGAGCGCCTCCGACTGCGCGATCTCGTTTTCATGGTGCGGGAAGATGAGGTCCCTGCCGCCGCCGTGGATGTCGATCTGCTCGCCGAACGCGGCGCGGTTCATCGCGGAGCATTCGATGTGCCAGCCCGGTCTGCCCTTCCCCCACGGCGAATCCCATGCGATTTCGCCCTCCTTCGCCGCCTTCCAGAGGGCGAAGTCATAGGGGTTCTTCTTGCTCTCGTCGTTCTCGACGCGCACGCCGTCGAGCATCTCCTCCTTGTCCCGCCCCGAGAGCTGCCCGTATGCGGGGAAGGAATCGACGTCGAAGTACACGTCGCCGTTCTCTGCGGCATAGGCGTGCCCCCTTGCGATGAGTTCGGAGATGAACGAGATGATGTTTCCGATGTTCTCCGTCGCCTTGAGCCAGACGGTGGGCTCGCCGATGTTCGCCCGCCGCATGACCGCGTCCGTCCGCTCGATCATCTCCGCGGCGTACACGTCGGCGGGAATGCCCGTCTCCTTGGACTTCGCGATGATCTTGTCGTCCACGTCGGTATAGTTGCGGGCATAGGTCACCTCGTAGCCCTCTTTTTCGAGAAATTTGCGGAACACGTCATAGACGATTGCCTGAAAGGCATGTCCGACGTGCGCCTCGCCCGAGACGGTGATGCCGCAGGCGTACATCTTCACCTTGCCCGCCTCGAGGGGGACGAACTCCTCCTTTCTTCTCGTGAGCGAATTGTAAAGTTTCATATTCCTCCCGTTTGGCGCCGAAGGAGCTCTTCGAGCGCCTCGACGCGTTCGCGCAGTTCTTGCAGTTCCGTTCGTTCGGGCGGCACCCGCTTGCCGCCCATCTTCACGACCTTGGCGGGCACGCCGACCGCGGTGGAGTACGGCGGGACTTCCGCGAGCACGACGGCGCCCGCGCCGATCCGCGCCCCTTCCCCCACCGTGAATCCGCCGAGGACCTTCGCCCCGCACGAGATGACGGCGTTCCGCCCGACCGTGGGGTGGCGCTTGCCCCGCTCCTTGCCCGTTCCGCCGAGGGTGACGCCCTGATAGATGACGACGCCCTCGTGTACTTCCGCCGTCTCTCCGATGACGACGCCCGCGCCGTGGTCGATGAACACCCCGGGGGCAATCTTCGCGGCAGGGTGGATCTCGATGCCCGTGCGGAACCTCGCCCATTGCGACAGGGCGCGCGCGAAGAATTTCAGCTTCAGCCGATAGAGAAGGGCGGCGCGGCGGTGCCAGATGAGCGCCCGCACGCCCGGATAGGTGAGCCACACCTCGAATTTGTTGCGCGCGGCGGGATCGTTCCGCATGGCGGCGTCGAGATCGCGGCGAAGCGCCGAGAAGAACATGCGCACCTCCGACGCCCCATTGTATGCGGGCTCCCCGCTAACGCGTCTCCCTCTTGATGGGAAGGCAGGAGATGCCGTATTCGTTCAGGCAGGCGTCGCGCGCCTCCGCCCCGAACACCTTCTGTTCGAGCAGGTACCGCACGACGACGTCGCGCACGTTTTCGTCCGAGAAGGAAAACCCGCACACCGCAAAGAGCAGGTTGAGGTCGCTCCCGCTCATGCCGCAGACGAGCGCCAAGGCGAGCACCGTGTTCTTTTCGGGCCAAAGCCTTCCCTTCACGATCTTGTTCCAGAAGCGGGGCTCGATGTCGAGCTTCTCCCCCGCGCTCTCCGCCGTCTCGTTGCAGCGGTGCAGAACGCCCGGCAGAAGGTGCGCGAAGGTGTTCTTGCGGAACCGCTCGGGCAGGCGGTCGCGGAGGGGGATAAAGCGGAAGGAGAAGGTGAAGTCGGTGTCCGACAGCCCCTCCTTGAGGCGGGCGAGGAGAACGTCCCGCTTCGCCTGATGGCACAGCCGCATGCACGAAGAATCGCGGCGCGCGAGATTCCCGTCCTCCGCGACATAGAGGACCTCGGGCATCTCGTACCCCTCGAGCGCGGCGATCCGCACGTAATCGGAATAGTGCGCGCAGACGTATTCGTCGAGCGCGGCGATGACGTTGTTCATATTCCGTATTATACCCTCTGCACGAAAAAAACGCAATTGTTTTTCCGCGCGCGCGGAAAAATTCCCTTCGATCCGTGAAATCGGCGCAACTTTCAAAGTTTCGAGCAATTTTTTATCACTTTCTTGTGACCCCCTCAAACTGTTTGATTTGTTGAGGAAATGAATGAACATGCCGTTTTGTCATCTTTTGTTATGACAAAGAGAAAATTATGTGAACTATTCCTGAAAAACCTCACATGGGGCGAAAAAAATTGGAATATTTTCTAAAAAATTTTTCAGAATTCGCTTGCAAAAAAATAAAAGTTATGTTAATATCATAAACGAGAAAAAGTATGGGAGGTTCCTTATGATGAAACGGGAACGGATAGAGGAGATTGCCGAACTTCTCGACAAGCGCGGCAAGCTCACTCTCGAACAACTCGACGATTTCTTCCCCAACGTCTCTCAAATGACGCTTCGGAGAGATCTCTTCCAGCTCGAGCAGCAAGGGCGGATCATCCGCGTGCGCGGGGGCGCAATGTCGGTCAAGGAAGTGCAGAAGGTCTCGGGCGAGCCCTATGCGAAAAAGACGGCGATCCACACCGACGAAAAGATCAAGATCGCGCAGAAGGCCGCAAGCCTCATCGAAGAAAACAGTTCCCTCTTCATGGACGGCGGCACGACGGCGATGTATCTTGCAAAGGAGCTGCCCGATCTGACCATTCATGTGTTCACGAACGGGCTCGCCGTCGCCATCGAACTCGCCCAGAAGAAGAACGTCAACGTCACCGTGCTCGGCGGACAGGTGCTGAAGGATAACCTCTCCACCGCCTCGCCCGTCGCCAAGAGCTATTTCGACAACACGAATTTCGAGCTTGCGATCATCTCCGCGTCTGCCTTCACCCCGGAGAACGGATTCTCCTGCGGCGCGCAGATCGAAGCCGACCTTCTCAAGATGACCCGCCAAAAGGCGAAATCGCTCTACATGATGCTCGACAGTTCCAAGATCGGCAAGATCATGCCGTACACCTTCGCCCGCCTCGACGATATCGACGTGCTCATCACGGACGACAATTTCCCCGAGGACATGAAGGAACTCTTCGCGCAGAGAAACATCGTCGTCATGTGACAAAAACGCGGAAAACGGGAGGCAGCCGCCTCCCGTTTTTTTATTGCTCTCTTCGTGCTTTGATGTGAAACGCCGCCGAGGTCCGCCCGCGGGGAACGTCGAAATCGGCAAGATAGACGCATTTTTCCTTTCCGTCATGCCCGAAGTACGTCTCCGCATGGACGTGCGGCACGATCCCCTCGTCCGAGACGATCCCGCCGCTCGGATCGCGGGAGCAGACGAACCGCTCCGTGACGGCGTCCTCCGCCGCAAATTCGTCGCGGACGGCGATCCCGTCCTCCCCGAGGGAGAAGGTGCGGACGAGCTTTTTGCAGTTCGGGTACGCGCCCGCAAACTCGACGGAGGGTCCGCCGCGGAGAATCCCGCCGTGCTCCTTCCCCGCAAGCTGCCCCTGCCCGTTGACGATAGGGACGCTGTGCCCAAGCGAGGACGCGGCGAGGGACAGGTAGCGTCTTTCGGAAAAGTAGTCCCTGTCGTAGAGCGGCTGCCCGATGTCGCAGACGAATTGCCCATCCCCGTCCGAGAGAAGGAAGGAGCCGACGTCGTTGTGGTTGTGCGGCTCGCCGTTGTCCCCCGCCTTCACGGCGAACGAATACGCCGCGCGGTGCGAAATAAACACCTTTCCGCCGCAGAATACGCCCCCTTGCCGCTCGCGGAAGGGAGCGACGAAAAACCCGTCGCGCAGCCCGCGCGAGAGCGGGAGCCATGCGCAGTTTTCGGCGCGGATCTCCGTCTCCTCTTCGGTGAGAAGGGGGGTCCCGTACCGCCTCGCGAGGAAGTTGACGAGCCCGCGGTCCGCCCTTCCGTCCATGGGACAGTCGGAAAAGCTCGCCGTGACGTTCCCCGCCAAGAAGCATGCCTGCGGATACCGCGCGACCGCCCGCGCCTTGGGAAGGTCGAGGAGATGAGGGAAGCACAGCTCGGCGGAGCGGACGAAGGCGCCGAAGCCGAAGTTCCAATACTCCAGCCCCTCTTGGCAGTACCCGTCCGCGGGAAATTCGTCGAGATAGCGGGAAAGTCCCCCCTCGAGGCGGGCTCTTTGCCTGCGAAATTCCACCCCATCCGCATAAAACAGCGCTCCCGCGACATTTCCCATGCACACGGCGAGCCAATTCCCCCCTTCCCTCTCCCATCGGAAAGTGTTCTTTCGGAAGGGCTCGATTCCGTTCTTTTTCACCGCGGAGAGGACCCGCTCCCGCCGCCCGTTTTCAATCGGCAGAACGGTGCAGAGCTCGGCGAGAAGGAACGCCGTCTCCGCCGAGAAGAGGTCGACTTCGTCCCCGTGGGCGGGGTGCACCCACGTCGACTCCGCCGCGATGGCGTCCATCGTCTCGCCCGCCTCATATAGATACGTTTCGCCCCCGCCCGTGAGGTACAAGAGCGCGGCAGCGGAGAGGAATTTTCGGCGCGCGAAAAACGCCGCCTCGAATCCGAGACGGGCGCCCGTCCGCGCGAACTCCGTGCGGTCGAGGGGCAGATGCCGCGCCTCGCGGTTTTCCCGATAGAGTGCTTCAAGAACTTGCATACGTGTCTTTATGGCGGGGTTTGTGTTCCCATCCCCCTCCCCCTCCCCCTTCATAAGGGAGAGGGTATGATTCGGGGATCCCCTTCCTCTTCGTAAGGGGACAAGTCGTTTCTGTCCTTTTCTCGTCGCCCCCCGCAGAGCACATGCCCACCCCCGCCCTTGCGGGCACCCCCTCCAATGGAGGGGGCAGCAAGGCACGGCGGCGGAGCCTGTCCTACACGTCATTCTGAACCCGCCGATGCTCCTTGTCCTACACGTCATTCTGAACCCGCCGCTGCCCTTGCGGCGGGTGAAGAATCCCGAACATGAAAATTCGGACTTCGTTTATCGGGATTCTTCGCTACGCTCAGAATGACGCGCGAAACATGCCTTCCTTGGCGCCACTCGCAGAACACAATCCAACCCCCTCCCCCGCCCCTCCCCCTTGGAAAGGGAGAGGGGATAAAAGAGGTGCGGCGCATTTGAGGCTTCCCCTTTCGCAAAGGGGAAGCTGTCCCCGCAAGGGGACTGATGGGGATTGGTATAATATGTTCCCATCCCC
>CANQAX010000024.1 GCA_947589235.1 uncultured Clostridia bacterium | reverse complement strand
ATCGAGGTGTAAAATAAAATCAACGGGAGAATTACCATGGTCAACAAGGATTTCTTTGCGGCGCTCGCCGACTTGGAGCGCGAAAAGGGAATTAGCGAGGAGATTTTCATCGAGGCGCTCTCGAATGCGCTCGCTTCCGCCTACAAAAAACAGTTCGTGGGCGACAGCGGAAACGTGGAGGTGCGGGTCAACCCCGAAAAGGCCACCATCCGCTTCTTCCTCACCCGCACCGTCGTGGACAGCGAGGAGCCGGGCGACGGCGAAATTTCCATCGAGGACGCGCAACAGATCAAGAAGAGCGCGAAGGTGGGGGACGTGCTCACCGACGAATTTATCCCCAAGGATTTCTCGCGCATCGCGGCGCAGACCGCAAAGCAGGTCGTCCTGCAAAAGATCCACGAGACGGAGCGCGACAACACCCTCTCCGAGTTCTCGGACAAGGAGGGCGAGCTCATGAGCGGGCTCATCCGCAAGGTGGATATGCGCAACGTGTACATCGAGCTCGGCAAGGGGCAGATCGAGGGGCTCATGCTCCCGCAGGACCAGACCCCCGGCGAGCGGTATCTCGCGGGCGACCGAATCAAGGTGTACGTCAAGCGCGTGCGCAGCGGCGGGAGGAACGCGCAGGTGCTCGTCTCCCGCACCGCGCCCGGGCTCGTCAAGCGCCTCTTCGAGGAGGAAGTGCCCGAGATCAAGCAGGGCACCGTCATCATCAAGTCCGTCTCGCGCGAGCCGGGGCACCGCACCAAGATGGCGATTGCCTCGACGGACGACCGCGTCGATGCGGTCGGCGCATGCGTCGGCAACAAGGGCGCGCGCGTCAATGCCGTCGTGCAGGAGCTCGGCGGCGAGAAGATCGACATCATCCTCTGGAGCGAGAATCCGCTCGAGTTCATCGCGAAGGCGCTCTCGCCCGCGACGGTCATCTCGGTGACGCAGGTCGGCGAGAAGTCGGCGGTCGCGGTCGTGCCCGACGAGAAGCTCTCGCTTGCCATCGGCAGGGACGGGCAGAACGCCCGCCTCGCCGCGCGGCTCACGGGGTGGAAGATCGACGTCAAGAGCGAGACGGCGGCGCAGAAGCTCGACCTCGGGTTCGACGACCCCGCCCCCGGGGAAGGAACGGAGGAATAAGTGCCCGCGCCGCGGAAGATCCCCATGCGGCAGTGCATCGCATGCAGGGAGGAAAAGCCGAAGCGGGAGATGCTCCGCGTCGTGAAGAACGCCGCGGGTGAAATTTCGCTCGACTTCTCGGGCAAGCTCCCGGGGAGGGGCGCGTATCTCTGCAACAGCGAGGCATGCGTTAAGCGCCTGCGCAAGCAGCGCCTCCTCAACCGTGCGTTTTCGTGCGAGGTGAGCGAGGAGATCTACACGCGCATCGAGGAGGAATTCCGTGCCGAGAAGTAGGGCTGCAAGTTATCTCGGCTTCGCGCGGCGCGCGGGAAAGCTCTCGCTGGGGCTCGGAAGCGTGCAGACGCTCCGCCGCTGCGACCTTCTCGTCGCCGACCGTGCGGCGGGAAAGACCTCGCGCGAGCGGATCGAGCGGATCGAGAAAAAGCTCTCGTGCCCGCTCGTCTGGTGCGAGGGGCTCGGAGAGATGGTAGGGCGTCCCGGCTGCGTGATCGCGGCGGTGCGGGACGAGCAATTTGCCCGCGCCGTGCGGGAAGTCCTCGACGGGCAGACAGGACAGGAGGAAAGAAGCGATGGCAAAGAATGAAAATATCGTGAGGTTGGGCTCGCTCGCAGCGGAGGAGGAGACAAAGGCGCTCCGCCGCTCGATTGAGGTCAACGAAAAACATATCGCGGAGCTTTTGAAGAAGCTCGCCGAGATGGAGGAGACGGCGGCACAGCGCCGCGCCGAGGAAGAGGCGCGGCAGCGCGCCGAAGAGGAGGCACGGCAGCGGGAGGAACGGCTCCGCGCCGAAGCGGAGCGCCTGCGCCGCGAGGAAGAGGAGGCGAAGGCGGCGGAACAGTCCGCGCCCGCTCCCGCTCCCGAAAAGACCGCGCCCGAAAAGCCCGTCTCCGAACAGCCCGCGCCCGCGCCCGAAAAGCCCGCGCGGCAGAAACCCGCGCCCGAAAAGCCCGCGGGGGAGAAGGCGCCCCTTCCCACCTTCCGTCCCAACCAGACGGGCTCCCGCCCGCCCGTTGGGTCCCGCCCGCAGGGGCAGGGCAGAGGGCAGTATGTCCCGGGAGCGGGAGGACGCCCGCCCGTGGGGGCACGACCGCCCATTGGGGCTCGTCCGCCCGTCCGTCCGCCCGTCGCGCCGCCTCCCGTCTCCACCCAGAGAAAGGAGCCCGCGAAAAAATTTGAAAAGACGTTCGTCGAGCGCCGTCCCGTCAACAAGCGGGCGCTCCAGCGCCAGCAGGGGGCGGACATCGGAGACTTCGACAAGGAGAGCGGCTACCGCAAGGCGCGCTTCCAGAAGAAGGGCGCGCGCAAGGAGACGCAGACCGTCAAGATCGATCATGCCGTCGTCACGAGCAAGGAGATCCCCATCAAGCTCCTGTCCGAGAAGCTCGGCATCTCCGCGGTCGAGATCGTAAAGCGGCTCTTCCGCGAGGGCGTCACCCGCACGGTGAACGAGTCGGTGGACTACGATAACGCCGCGTTCATCGCGCTCGAGCTCGGCATCGACCTCGAGTACAGACCCGAAAAGACGGCGGAGGAGACCCTCATCGAGGCGCACGGCGCCGACGACGGCGAGAACACCGTCGTGCGCGCTCCCGTCGTCACCGTGATGGGGCACGTCGACCACGGCAAGACTTCCCTTCTCGACAAGATCCGCAAGACCAACGTCACCGAGGGGGAAGCGGGCGGGATCACGCAGAGCATCGGCGCGTACACCGTCACCCTCGAGGGGAACAAGATGATCACCTTCATCGATACGCCCGGTCACGCCGCATTCACCGCAATGCGCGCGCGGGGCGCGAAGGTCACCGATATCGTCGTGCTCGTCGTTGCCGCGGACGACGGCATCATGCCGCAGACCGTCGAGGCAATCGACCACGCGAAGGCGGCGGATGTGCCCATCATCGTCGCCATGAACAAGATGGATAAGCCGAACGTCAACCCCGACGCCGTGAAGCAGGGGCTCATGAAGTACGACCTCGTTCCCGAGGAGTGGGGCGGCGACGTCATCGTGGTGCCCGTCTCCGCCAAGACGGGGGAGGGCATTCCCGAGCTCCTCGAGAGCATCTGGCTCCAAGCCGAAATGGCGGAACTCAAGGCGAACCCCGACCGCAAGGCGCGCGGCGTCGTCATCGAGGCGAAGCTCGACAAGGGGAAGGGTCCCATGGCGACGGTGCTCGTGCAGAACGGCACCCTCCGCACGGGCGACAACCTCATTTCGGGCACGACGATGGGCAAGGTCCGCGCCATGCTCGACGACAAGGGCAGGCAGGTGAAGGAAGCGGGTCCCTCCACGGCGGTCGCAGTGCTCGGGCTCGAGGACGTCCCCGGTGCGGGCGACGCCATCTTCGCCGTCGATCAGACCCTCATGAAGCAGGTACAGGAGGAGCGCAAGAACAAGCAGCGCGAATCCATGATCCAAGAGACCAAGAAGACGAGCCTCGACGACCTCTTCAAGGACGTCACCGAGGGCAACCTCAAGACGCTCAACCTCATCGTGAAGGCGGACGTTCAGGGCTCGGTGGAGGCGGTGAAAGGCTCGCTCGAGAAGCTCTCCAACGAGGAAGTCCGCATCAAGGTCATCCATGCGGCGGCGGGCGCCGTCACCGAGAGCGACGTCATGCTCGCGGAGAGTGCAAACGCCATCATCATCGGCTTCAACGTCCGCCCCGATTCCAAGGCGAAGGCGCTCGCCGAGCGGAGCAAGGTGGAAGTCCGCATGTACCGCATCATCTACGAACTTCTCGACGATATGGAGGCGGCGCTCAAGGGTATGCTGTCCCCCAAGTACCGCGAAGTGTACATGGGCAAGGCGGAAGTCCGCGAGACCTTCCACATCACGGGCGTCGGCGTCGTCGCGGGGTGCCTCGTCACCGAGGGGCGGCTGGTGCGCGGCGGGAAGCTCCGCATCTACCGCGACAATACCATGATCGTCGAGGGCAACTGCAAGACGCTCAAGCACTACAAGGATGAGGTGAAGGAGATCGCCGCGGGGCTCGAATGCGGCTGCGCCATCGACGGATTCAACGAGATCAGGATCGGCGACTTCATCGAATGCTATCTCATCGAGGAGATCAAGCAATGAAGCGGACGGACCGTCTCGACAGCGAATTCCGCCGCGAGATCGCCTCGGTGCTATCGGGTCCCCTGAAGGACAGGGAGCCCGACCTTGCGGGCATCGTCAGCGTCACCGAGGCGCACGTCGCGCCCGACCTCAAGACGGCGAAGATCTACGTCAGCATCTTCGACAGGGACGAGGAGCGGAAACAGAGGAGCTTTGCCGTCATCCGCGCGAACGCGGGCTTTGTCCGCCACGAGCTCGCGCAGAGGATGCGCCTCCGCACCGTTCCCGTGCTCACCTTCCTCGAGGACGGGAGCATGGAGTACGGCTCGCGGATGGACGAACTGCTCGCGAGCATCCACAGGGACGAACCATGAATACATTGCAGGAAATCGCAGCCGTCCTCAAGCGGCTCAAACGCGCGGTGATCTTCACGCACATGCGCCCCGACGGCGACACGCTCGGGTGCGCCGCGGCGCTTCATCGCGCGCTTTCCTTTCTCGGGATCGAGAGCGAGATGGTGAACGAGGGGGAACTCCCCGCGCGGTTTGCCTTTCTCCCGACGATGCGGGAGTTCTCCCGCGCGCCCTCTCCCGAGGCGGAGGCGCATGCCGACGTGTACATCTGCGTCGACGCGAGCGACGATACCCGCCTCGGCGAGCTCTGCCGCGTGTTCCGCAAGGGGGCGAACAAGAAGATCACCGTCAACATCGACCATCACATCGCGAACACGCGCTTCTGCCGCTACAACTTTGTGCGGGAGCGCTCGAGCAACTGCGAGAATATTCTCGCGCTCATCGACCTTCTCGGCGTCCCGCTCGACAGGGAGACGGCGGAGTGCCTCATGGCGGGCATCGTCACCGATTCGGGCGGATTCACGCACGGGGACGTCGACGGCGAAACCTTCCGCGCGGCGGGTCGGCTCGCGGACGCGGGCGCCGACGTGAGCGTCATCTCCTACGAAATTTACCGCAAGCAGACGAAGGCGCGCTCCGAGCTGTATGCCGAAACCGTCTCGTCCATCCGCTATCTCCTCGAAAATAAGCTCGCCATCGCGGTCGTCACCCGCGAGATGATGGAGCGCTATGCCCTGCAGACGGACGCGACGGAGGGGATCGTCGACTTCGCCCTCAACGTCGACACGGTGGAAGTCAGTATCTGCCTTCTCGAGATGAAGCGGGGCTGCTACAAGGCTTCGCTCCGCTCCAAGGGGAGGGCGGACGTCAACCGCATCGCCTCCGTGTTCGGCGGGGGCGGGCACGTGCTTGCCTCGGGCTGTATGCTCTTCGGCGAACTCGAGGAGGTGTGCGAGCGCCTCGGCGACGCCGTCTACCGGTACACCGAATGACGGGATTCATCAATGTGGACAAACCGGAGGGCATTTCCTCCGCATTCGTCGTGAACCGAATCAAGCGGCTCGCGCATGCCCCCTGCGGGCACCTCGGCACCCTCGATCCGCTCGCGGAGGGGGTGCTTCCCGTCGGCGTCGGCAATGCGACCCGCCTCTTTTCGTACTTCCTCGACAAGACGAAGGTCTACCGCGCGCGCTTCCGATTCGGCTGGACGACGCCCACCCTCGACAGGGAGAGCGAACCCGAAGCGTGCGGTCCCGTCCCCGAGGAAGCGGACATCGCCGCAGCTCTTCCCCGCCTCACGGGGGAGATCGCGCAGGTCCCGCCCGCCTATTCCGCCGTCTGCGTGGACGGCAAGCGAAGCTATGAGCTCGCGCGGAAGGGGAGAAAAATCGAGCTCTCGGCGCGCACCGTGAGGGTGGAGGCGTTCCGCCTCACGGGAAAATGCGCGGAGGACGAATTCGAGTTCGAGATCGTCTGCGGCGCGGGGACGTATATCCGAGCGCTCGCGCGCGACCTCGGGGCGGCGCTCGGCACGGGCGCATACATGACCTATCTCCGCCGCACGGAGAGCGGCGCCTTCCGCGAGGATACCGCCGTTCCGCTCGAAAAACTCACCGAGGAGAACGTCGCTTCCTACCTCATTCCGACCGATTCCGTCCTGCCCTTTCCCCGCCTCGACATGGAGGACGAGCGCTACTACCGCGGCGTCCGTTTTCCCGTGAAATTGCAGGATGGGGTCTATAAAATCTATCATGGGGGCGAATTTTACGGGATCGGCGCGGTCGAGGAAGGCGTCCTCCGTCCTGAAAAAAAGCTATGCTGAACCTCACCCTCAACGAGCCGTACAAAGAGCCCTGCGCCCTCGTGCTCGGCGGCTTCGACGGACTGCATATCGGGCACCGCGTCCTCCTTCAAGGGGCGGCGAGTGCGGGGCTTCCCGTCGTTCTCACCGCGATGACGGGCGGAAAGGGGAAGTCCCTCTTCACCCTTCCCGAGCGCGAATTTCTCTTTGAACGGGCGGGCGTTTCCGCCCTCTTGGAGCTGCCCTTCACCGAGCGGCTCCGCATGACCCCGCCCGAGATGTTTCTTCAAGAGCTCTTCTCCGCATTGAACGTACGGGTCGTGTTCTGCGGCGAGGACTTCCGCTTCGGAAAAGACGCTTCGGGCACGCCCGATCTCTTGAAACAATTCGTGCCATGCGTACGGGTCCTCGGGCTTGTCGAACGGGACGGGCGGAAGATCTCCGCTTCCGCCTGCAAAAATTGCCTTCAAGCGGGCGATCTCATCGGGCTGAATGCGCTCCTTCTGCCGAAGGACGCCGACTTTTACGGGTGCGCCTACTTCGTGCAGGGGAGGGTGGAGCACGGCAGAGAGGTGGGAAGGACGTACGGATTTCCGACCGCAAACCTCGCCGTTCCGCCCGAAAAATTGCTCCCGCCCGACGGCGTGTACGGCGGAATGTGCACCGTCCCCGCGGGGAACTATCCCTGCATCGTCAACATCGGCGCCCGCCCCACGTTCGGCGTCGAAGAGCGCAAGATCGAGGCATATCTGGACGGCTTTTCGGGGAACCTGTACGGCGAGACCGTCCGCATTTACCCCACGGAATTTCTCCGCGGGATCGAGACCTTTCCCTCCGCGGAGGCGCTCCGTGCGCAGCTTGCGGAGGACATCGTAAACCTCAGGGAGAACAAGAGATGATTCGATTCGGACCGAGCGGAAACAGCGAGAGCTTCTATGCGGAGGGGCACGAACACACCGAGGAGGCGGCCCGCTTCGTCAGGGAGCGCGGGCTCGACTGCTTCGAGTACTCCTTCGGGCGGGGCGTGCGGATGACCGCGCAGAAGGCGGCTTCCATCCGCGCCGCGTTCGGGGCGGAGGGCGTCGAGATCTCCGTCCATGCGCCGTACTTTGTCAATTTCGCCAATCCCGACGACGAGATGGCGGAAAAATCGTTCGGATATGTCCTCGACAGCGCCCGTGCCGCGCGGGCGATGGGGGGAAGAAGGGTCGTCTTTCACCCCGCCGCGCAGGGGAAGGACTCTCGCGAGACGGCGGTATCCCGCACCATCGACAGGCTGAAAACGCTCCGCGACCTCATCTACCGCGAGGGGCTCGAGGACATGATGTTCTGCCCCGAGACAATGGGGAAGATCGCCCAGATCGGCACGGTGGAGGAGATCGCGGCATTCTGCGCCGTGGACCCCGTGTTCACCCCGTGCGTGGACTTCGGGCACGTCAATGCCCGTGAACAGGGCAGCTTAAAGACGGCGAAGGACTACCGTGACCGCATCGAGATCCTCGAAGAGGCGATAGGATTTGAGCGCATGCGGGAATTCCACGTGCATTTTTCCAAGATCCAATACGGCGCGCGGGGGGAACTCAAGCACCTCACCTTCGCCGATACCGTGTTCGGTCCCGAGTTCGGACCGCTCGCCGAGGTGCTGCACGAACTCCGCCTCGAGCCGTATATCGTCTCCGAATCGGACGGCACGCAGGCAGAGGACGCCGCCGAGATGAAACGCATTTACGAGAAATGCGGCGGATAGTTCCCTTTCTTCCATAAAATCGTTGACGAACGCACGGTTTTTTGGTATAATATGGCTATGCTTTCGGAAAAACTCAAAAGGATCTACGGGGAGGCGCATTCGGACGCGCTGTTTGTCGAGTGCGATTTCCTCCGAAGATACCTCACGGGGTTCTATTCGACGGACGGATTCGTCGTCGTGACGGAGCGGGAGTGCGTGTTCTTCGCCGATCCCCGCTACTTCGAGGCGGCAGAACGGGAGCTCGGGGGCAGCGGCATCCGCGTCGCCGCGGGCGCTTGGGAGGAGGCAAAGGAGTATGCCGCTCCCTACCGCGTCTGGGGCGTCCCGTACCCGTATACGAGCGTGAGCCGCCAAGAAAAGTATCGCATGGCGGGGCACGAGACGGTGGACTGCATGCCCGCGCTCGGGGCGGCGATGATCGTCAAGTCGAAAGAGGAGCTCTCCCTCATCGGGCGGGCGTGCGAGATCGCGGAGAAGGCCTTTTCCGAGACGATCTCCTCCCTCAAGGAGGGAATGACCGAATCGGAGGTCGCCGCGCTCCTCGAATACCGCATGCGGCAGGCGGGCGCGAACGGCACCTCGTTCGAGACCATCTGCGCCTTCGGGGAGAACGGCAGCGTTCCCCACTACGAGACGGGGGAGAGGAAACTCCGCTTCGGCGACCCCGTCCTCATCGACTTCGGCTGCAAGGCGGGGGGATACTGTTCGGACTGTACGCGCACCTTCCTCTTCGGGGACGACGGGCGCCACGGGACATTCAAGGAGCTGTACGGGCATGTGCTCGAAGCGCACCTTCTCGTCCTCGAAACGCTCCGCTCGGGCATGACGGGGAGCGAGGCGGACGGGATCGCGCGGAAGTACCTCGGAAAATTCGGGCTGGACAAGTTCTTCACCCACTCCTTGGGGCACGGCGTAGGGCTGCAGATCCACGAGATGCCGCGGCTCTCCCCCAAGAGCACGGACGTCCTTTCGGACGGCATGGTCTTTTCGGACGAGCCCGGCGTATACCTTGCGGGCGAGCTCGGGATCCGAATCGAGGACACGGTGACACTGGAGGGCGGGAAGCCCCGCTCCTTCATGAAGTCGGATAAAAAACTCATCATTCTGTAATCTATCAAGGAGAAATAAGAGTATGGCACAGATCATGGCAGGCGATATCAGGAAGGGCACCACGTTCGAGTACAAGAGCGGCGTGTACACCGTCACGGAGTTCCAGCACGTCAAGCCCGGCAAGGGCGCGGCGTTCGTCCGCACGACGCTCAAAAACGTCGTCACGGGGCAGGTCCTCTCCGACGAGACCTTCAACCCCTCCACCAAGCTCGAGACGGCGCAGGTGGAGACGAAGAAGATGACCTATTCGTACAACGACGGCGAGTTCTACTACTTCATGGACGAAGAGTTCAACATGACGCCCCTGAATCACGATCAGGTCGAGGATGCGCTTCGCTATATCCGCGAGAACGACACCGTCACCGTTCGCTTTTTGTACGACAAGGCGTTCTCCGTCGAGCCCGAGAACTTCGTCGAGCTCAAAGTCATCGAGGCGGAGCCGGGCGTGAAGGGCAACACCGCGACCAACGTCACGAAGGCGGCGAAGGTGGAGACGGGCGCGACCTTCCAAGTTCCCATGTTCGTCAACGAGGGGGACACCATCCGCATCGATACCCGCACGGGCGAATACATGTCGAGAGTGTGATCCCGCGGGGACACGGCAGGGGGAGCGGCGTGCGGAACTTTTTGTCCGCGCGGCGCATTCCGGATAGCTTGCGCTCCCGGGTTCAGGGCAAAATATGAAATTCGTTGCACAGAGAGTGCTTCGTGCGAGCCTCACCGTAAACGGTCAGCCTGTCTCCGAGATCGGATACGGGCTTGTCGTTTATTTCGGCGTCCGCGCGGGGGACGGCAAAGCGCAGGCGGAAAAGTGCGCGGCAAAGCTCGCGAACCTGCGCATCTTCGAGGACGATGCGGGCAAGATGAACCGCTCCGTCCTCGACGTCAAGGGGGAAATTCTGTTCGTCTCGCAGTTCACCCTGTACGGGGACGCGCGCAAGGGGAACCGCCCCTCCTTTTCGGAGGCGGAGGAGCCCGTGCGGGCGAACGAACTGTACGAGTATGCGGCGGAGCGCCTCGCATGTTTCGGGGTGCCCGTAAAACGCGGGATCTTCGGTGCGGACATGACCATCGTTCAGACGAACGACGGACCCGTCACCATAGTGTACGAGATATGAAAGTCAAGTTTCTCGGAACGGGCGCCGCGGAAGGCGTTCCCGCCCTCTTTTGCAACTGTGAACACTGCCGTCTCGCGCGGGCGCGCGGGGGCAGGGAGATCCATGCGCGGGCGCAGGTCGTCTATGACGGGGAACTCTCCGTCGACTTCCCGCCCGACGTCTATTTCCACGCGCTGAACGGGAAAGTCGATCTCTCGGCAATCAAGTATCTTCTCGTCACGCATTCCCACATGGACCACTTTTGCGCGCAGAATCTCGTCCTGCGCGGCTACAAGTATGCGCACGGGATGACCTCGCCCACCCTCGACATCTATGCGAACGAGGAGGTCATCTCCATCTTCCGCGAGGATACCCGCCGCGAGCTCAAGCCCGACGTCGGGGAGTCCATCTCGCTGCACCCGATGGGCGCGTTCGAGGAGGCGAAGTTCGGGGGGTGGAGCGTGCATTCCCTCCTCGCGCGGCACACCTCGCAGGAGCCTCTTTTATTCCTCCTCGAGAAGGGGGGGAAGCGCGTCTTGCACCTCGCCGACACGGGCGCCCTGCCCGATGCCACCGTCGACTACCTCGCGGCGCTCGGCGTGCGCGCCGACCTCATCGTGATGGACTGCACCTTCCTCTTCGGAAAGACCCCGCCCGAGGCGCGGCACATGGGGCTCGACGAGAACGCCCGCACCCTCGCCCGCCTCGCGGCTATCGGCGTGACCGATGAGCGGACGAAGGTCGTCATCACGCACTTCTCGCACAACAGTTCGCCCTCCGCCGAGGAGCTTTCCCGCGCGGAGCGCGAATACGGATACATAGCCGCCTACGACGGACTGGAACTGGAGTTGTAGGCAAGGAGCAAAGACATGGGAGTTTTCGCCCGCATCGCATCGCTCTTCTCGCGGAAGAGACCGCCCGTCAAGGTCGGGCTCGCGCTCGGGAGCGGGGGAGCCAAGGGCATGGCGCACCTCGGCGCCATCAAGGCATTCGAGGAGGAGGGCATTACGTTTTCCGTCGTCACGGGGGCGTCCATCGGCGCCATCGTCGGCGCGCTGTACGCGAAGGGGTACTCCTCCGCCGACATGGCGGGCATCATCGAGGGACTGAACAGGCGGGAGTTCGCGAAGAACCTCCGCCCGTTTGCCGACCTCTCGTTTGCCGAGCGCTTTCTCGAGAACTACCTCGACGGCGACATCGGCGGGCTTCCCATTCCCTTCGCCGCATGGGCGACGGACGGCGAGACGAACGAGGGGGTGCCGCTCCGCGAGGGCGAGCTCGTCCGCGCGCTCACCGCTTCCGCCGCCATTCCGCCCTTCTTCCGCGGCGTCGAAATAGGGGGAAAGAAGCTGTACGACGGCGCCTTCACCAACGCCATTCCCGCCGACCTCTGCAGGGAGCTCGGCGCGGACTACGTCGTCGGCATCGACCTCTCGGCATTTCTCCGACCCGAGGAGGAGAAGGGGCGGATCACCCGCATTGTCGACTCCGCCATTCAGGCGTTCGTGCCCGTCCGCTATGCCGAGGACAGCAAGTCGCGCGGGTACGATGCGGCGGACATCATGCTCCGCCCCAACCTGTACGACTACCGCGCCACGGACATCTCGCCCGAGGCGATGAACGACATGTTCGAGATCGGCTATCGCGAGGCAAAGGCGCACGCGGAGGAGATCCGCCTCGCCGTCGAAGCGCTGAAAAGGGGGAAGAAGAGATGATAACCTTGACGACCGCGGGCGAATCGCACGGAAAGGGGCTCGTCGCCGTCCTCGAGGGATTGCCCGCGGGGCTCACAGTCGACATGGGGGCGATCAATGCCCGCCTTGCCGTCCGTGCCTCGGGGTACGGGAGGGGCGCAAGGCAGACCATCGAGCGGGACGAAGCCGAAATTCTGTCGGGCGTCCGCAACAGGGTCACGCTCGGCAGCCCCGTGACCGTATTTCTTTGCAACCGCGATTACGAAAACTGGGAAGCCTGCATGGCGCCCGAGGGGTGCGACGTCTCGGTGAGGAAGCTCACGGGCGTGCGCCCGGGGCATGCCGACTATGCGGGCATGAAAAAATTCGGGCAGAGCGACGCGCGCAACGTCTTGGAGCGCGCCTCCGCCCGCGAGACCGCCGTGCGCGTCGCGGCGGGTGAAATTTGCAGGCAGCTCTTGTCCGTGCTCGGCGTCTCCGTCTCGGGATACGTCCGCGCCGTGGGCGCCGTCGAGGACGGGATGGAATACGACTTTTCCGCCATCGCGGGGGAGCGCTCCGCCGTGCTCGGCATGATGGACCCCGCCCTCGAGAGAAAGGCATGCGCATTCATCGACGCGTGCGCCGCCGAGGGGGACACCTGCGGAGGCATTGTGGAGCTCCGCGTGCTCGGTCTGAAGGCGGGATTCGGGAGCTGTATGACCTACCGCGAGAAGCTCGATGCCCGCCTCGCCGCAGCGCTCATGAGCGTGCAGGCGGTGAAGGGCGTGGAGACGGGGCTTGGGTTCGGGGCGGCGCGCCGCAGGGGCAGCGAAGTCCACGACGAGCTGTTTCCCGCGGAGGGCGGCTGCATGCGCAGGACCAACCGCGCGGGCGGAATCGAGGGTGGAATGTCCAACGGGGAGGAACTGGTGTTCCGCGCCGCGATGAAGCCCATTCCGACCCTCAAGCGGGGACTGAACACGGTGGATGCGGCGACGGGGAAGCCCGTCCGCGCTGCAGCAGAGCGGAGCGACGTCTGCGCCGTTCTCGCCTGCGAGACGGTGTGCGAGGCGGCGCTCGCCATAGAGCTTGCGTCCGTCGTCTCCGAGCGGCTGGGCGGCGACACCGTCGAAGAGCTCAAGAGCCGCTACGAGGCGCTCGCATGAGGACGTTCCGTCTCGGGCGGGGCACCGTCGTCTGCCGAAAGAAGATCTTCTCCGCGGAGCTCGCCCGCACCGATTTTTCGTCGGGCGCGCTCGTCTTTACCGACAAGAACGTGCTCTCGCTCTACGGGGCGAAGCTGAATCGGTACCTTCGCGGGATCCCCGTCTTTGCAATGGAGGCGGGCGAAAAAAATAAGAACGAACAGACCCTCTTTGCCCTGCTCCGCGCGATGGCGGAGGCGGGGCTCCGCCGCAATTCCACCCTCATCGTGCTCGGCGGAGGGGTGCCGGGGGACGTCGGCGGGCTCGCCGCGAGCCTCTACATGCGCGGCATTTCGTGCATTCAAATCCCGACGACCCTCCTTGCGCAGGTGGACAGCTCGGTCGGCGGAAAGACCGCCGTAGACTTCTACGGGATCAAGAACCTCGTCGGTGCCTTTCACCAGCCGTCGCGGGTACTCGTGGACCCCGTCTTTCTCTCGACGCTCCCGCCCCGCGAACTCCGCTGCGGGCTCGGGGAGATCGTGAAGCATGCCGCCCTCTCGGGGGAGCTCTTCGACCGCCTCACGGGGCAAGCCGATCTCTTCGACCTCTCCTTTCTCGCGGAGATCGTGCCGCAAAACATCGCCGTCAAGGCGGCGGTCGTGAAGAGGGACCCGCTCGAGAAGGGACTGCGCCGCTGCCTCAACTTGGGGCACACCACGGCGCATGCCATCGAGCTCGCGGACGGGACGCTCTCCCACGGGGAGTGCGTGCTCTTCGGCATTCTCTATGAGGCGGAGATCGCGCGGAACCTTCTGCCGTGCGACGGGGACTACCTCGACGCGCTCACGGCGCTCAGCCGCCGCGTGCTTGCAGGCTCCGACCTCTCCTTCGACGCCGCTTCCGCCGCGGGTGCGGCGCTTCTCGACAAGAAGAATGTCACGGAGGGCAACGTCGCGCTCGTCCTTCCCGTCGCAAGGGGAAGGTATGCGGAGGCGGAGCTGCCCTTCGGCGAATATGTGCGCGAACTCACGCGCATCCGGAGGTCGCTATGCTGAAGCTCGCCGTCGTGGGGAAGGACGTCTCCCAATCGGACAGTCCCGCCATCCACGCCTTCATCTTGGGCGCATGGGGAAAAAAGTGCGTCTATGACAAAATTTCCGTCCCGCCCGCGGACTTTTCCCGCGTTGCGGAGGCGCTGTTCTCCTACGACGCCTTCAACGTCACCATTCCCTTCAAGGGGGAGATCATTCCCTTTTTGAAGGAGCTGCGGGGGGACGCGCGCGCGTTCGGGGCGGTGAATACCGTCCTCACCCGCGAGAGAGCGGGCTACAATACAGACGGCGACGGGTTCCTCGCCATGCTCGGCGGGGCGGACGTCCCCGTTGCGGGAAGAACCGTCCTCGTGCTCGGCGCGGGGGGAGCGGGCAGGAGCTGTATCCGCAAGCTCGCCACGGCGGGCGCCTCGGTGTACGTCTATGAAAAGGACTGCGAGCGGCTGTATGCGGCATACCGCGAGATCGGTGGGTTCACCCCCTGCGAGGAGGTCCCGCTGCAGCCGTACGATATCGCCGTCAACTGCACGGGCGTCGGCATGCACGACACGGTGGGGCGCACCCCCGCGGTGGCGCTCGCGGACGGGACGGTGGAGCCCGCGGGGGAGAAACTTCTGTCCCTCGTCTCCGTCGCGGCGGACCTCATCTATGTGCCCGCCGAGTCGGAATTTCTGCGCATCGCCCGCCGCCTCGGCAAGCGGACGGTGAACGGGGCGTCCATGCTCTTCTATCAGGCATATTTCGGCGACTGCATTCTGTGCGGGAGGAAGCCCTCCCTCGATGAGGCGCGGTCGCTGTGGAACAAATATCGGGAGGAACACGCATGAAATTTCTCGTACTCAACGGCGTCAACCTCAACCTCACGGGGCGGCGCGAGCGGGACGTGTACGGCGGGGAGAGCCTCGACGGGATCAACGCCGAGCTCGCCGCCTTTGCCGCCGCGCACGGGCACGAGGTTGACTTTTTCCAGAGCAACCTCGAGGGGGAGATCTGCACCGCCATTCAGAAGGCGGAGGGGACCTATGACGGCATCATTCTGAATGCGGGGGCGTTCTCGCACTACTCCTACGCCATCCGCGACGCGATTGCCGCCGTGAAAGTCCCCGTCGCCGAGGTGCACATGTCCAACGTGCACGCGCGGGAGGAATTCCGCCATGTCTCGGTGCTCACCGAGGTGTGCCGCGGCGAGGTGCTCGGCTTCGGCAAGCACAGCTATTTCCTTGCGATGGAGAGTTTCTGGCTATGAATATCGTGCTCTGCGGCATGATGGGGGTGGGCAAGACGAGCGTCGGCATCCGCATTTCCCAGCTCACGGGAAGGCGGTGGTACGACACCGACATCATGATCACCGACCGTCACGGTCGCATTTCGGACATCTTTGAATACTACGGGGAGGCGCACTTCCGCTCGCTCGAGACGGAGATCGCGCGCGAGCTCTCGGAACAGGACGGGCTCGTCATCTCGACGGGCGGCGGAATGGTCCTGAAGCCCGAGAACAACGAACTTCTGAAGCGCAACGGGAAGATTTTCTTCATGCGCGCCTCCTTTGAAGAGCTCCTGCTTCGCGTCCGCGCGGACGAGACGCGCCCGCTCCTTAAAGACACGGGCAAGACCGCCGAACGGCTCGGCGAACTGCTCGCCGCAAGGACCCCCGTGTATGAGAGCGTCGCCGACGCCATCGTCGACACCGACGGGCGGACGGTGGACGAAATCGCGCAGGAGATCGTTTCCCGCATGGAGGAGAGATGAAGCGCGCCGTCGTGACGGGGGGAACGCGGGGCATCGGGCTCGCCTGCGCCCGCAAACTTTCGGAGCTCGGCTACGAGGTGACGGCGACGTTCTCCTCGGACGGGGAGAGCGCAGGGCGGGCGAAAGAGATTCTTCCCGCCGTCCGCTTTGTCCGCGCCGACGTCTCGGACGAGGGGGCGGTCCGCGCCCTCTTTGAGGAAGTCGGGCGGCTCGACGTTCTCGTCTGCAATGCGGGGGTCTCGCACTTCGGGCAGGTGCAGGACGTGACGGAAGAGGCGTTCGACCGCGTGTTCTCCGTCAACGCGAAGGGGGTGTTCCTCTGCTGCAAGCACGCCGTTCCCCGCATGCTCGGGGAGGGGGGCGCCATCGTCGCCGTGTCCTCCGTCTGGGGGGAGACGGGCGGCAGCTGCGAGAGCGTGTACTCCGCGTCGAAGGGCGCCGTGCTCGCCTTCTGCAAGGCGCTCGCGAAGGAGCTCGCCCCGTCGAACATCACCGTGAATACGGTGTCCCCGGGCGTCGTCGAAACGGGCATGAACGCCCGTCTTTCGGAAGAGGAGAGAAGGGCGCTTGAAGAGGAGATCCCGCTCGGGCGGTTTGCTTCCCCCGACGAGGTCGCAGAGGCTATCTTATTCCTCGCGGAGAGCCGCTACATCACGGGGTGGGACCTCGCGGTCAACGGCGGATTTCATATCTGAACCCCCGAAAAGCGCGGTTTTATCCCGTTTGCGAAGTACTATGTCACACATAATAGATGATTTTGCAAAAAATTTCTCCGAAAAAGAGGAGTTTTTTTGCGCTTGGACGAAATAACCTGCGATGAAAGAAAAGACGTATGAAAAGGAGCGGGCATTTCTCTCGCCCTATGCGAAGCGGTCGGAGGACACGCTCGGGCGGCGGCGCGACGAGCCGCCCTGCTCGATGCGCACCGACTTCCAGAGGGACAGGGACCGCATCATCTACTCGAAGGCGTTCCTGCGCTTAAAGAACAAGACGCAGGTCTTTTTCGCGCCCGACGGCGACCACTACATGTCCCGTCTCACGCACACGCTCGACGTCTCGCAGATCGCGCGCTCGCTCGCGCGCTGCCTCTCCCTCAACGAGGACCTCGCCGAGGCGATCGCGTTGGGGCACGACCTCGGGCACACGCCCTTCGGTCACGTCGGCGAGCGGGTGCTCGACGCGCTCTGTCCCACGGGCTTCCGCCACAGCGAGCAGTCCCTCCGCGTCGTCGACCTCCTCGAAAAGGACGGGAAGGGGTTGAACCTCACCTTCGAGGTGCGCGACGGCATTCTCAACCACACCAAGAAGGGGAAGCCCGCCACCCTCGAGGGCGCGGCGGTCTCCCTTGCCGACCGCATTGCCTACATCAACCACGACATCGAGGACGCCATCCGCGCGGGATTTCTGCGCGAGGACGAGCTTCCGCCGCAGGCGGTCGCCGTGTTCGGGCGGGACACGTCCGCGCGCATCAACACCGCCATTCTCGACATCTATGCCGAGTCGGCGGGAAAGCCGTACGTCCGCATGTCGGAGGAGAAGGCGGAGGCGCTCGACGAGCTCCGCACCTTCATGTTCGAGCGGGTGTACGAGCACGCGAACAAGCTCATACAGGAGAGTGCGGAACGCATGCTCCGCGCGCTGTATACATACTTCACCGAGCGCCCCGAAGAGCTCCCCGCGCTCTACCTTTCGACCGCGCGGGAGGACGTTCCCCGCGCCGTATGCGACTATCTCTCCTCGATGACGGATAAATACGCCATCAACGTGTTCAAGCGGCTGTTCGTGCCGCGGGAGGGGAGCGTATGAGCGAGCGGAGCGCCGAATTTTCCGAATTCATCCGCACGCTCAAGGAGAAGTGCGACCTCGTCGAGGTCATCGGCTCCGCCGTCAAGCTCGAGCGGCGCGGCTACCAGTACTGGGCGTGCTGTCCCTTCCACCATGAAAAGACGCCGTCCTTCGCCATCAACGCCGCCGACAAGTTCTACCACTGTTTCGGTTGCGGCGTCTCGGGGGACGTCATCACCTTCGTGAAGGAGTACGAGAACGTCGACTTCATGCAGGCGGTTCGTCTCCTTGCGGCGCGGGCGGGCATGGAAGTCCCCGCGTTCGACGACAAGATCGCCGAGGAGAACGCCGCCAAGAAGAAAAAGCGGGACAGGCTGTCCGCCCTCATGAAGGATGCGGCGCGCTTCTATCTCGGCAATCTCTACTCGGGCAGGGCGGGGGAGCACCTCGCCTACCTCGAGAAGCGGGGCATCACGCCCTCCGTCGCCAGAAAGTTCGGGCTCGGCGCCTCGCTCGACTACCGCTCCCTGCCCGCGGCGCTCCTCTCGGCGGGCTACACGAGGGAGGAATGCGCGGAGAGCGGCGCCTGCGCGCTCACCGAGGACGGAAGGCTCATCGACGCGCTCGGCGAGCGGCTCATCATTCCTATCATCAACCACTTCGACGAGGTGGTGGCGTTCGGCGGGAGAATGTTGAAGCCCACCGACCGCGCAAAGTACAAGAACACCCGCGAGACGGCGCTCTTCGACAAGCGGAAGAACCTCTTCAACGTCAACCTCTTGAAGAAGGAAAAGCGGCTCGGCGCCCTTCCCTACGTCATCATGGTGGAGGGGTACATGGACGCGCTCTCCCTCTATCAGGCGGGATTCCGGAACGTCGTCGCGAGCATGGGGACGTCGCTCACCAAGGAGCAGGCTCGCCTCGCCAAGCGGTATTCGGACGCCGTGTACATCAGCTATGACGGCGACTTCGCGGGGCAGAAGGCGAACCTCCGCGGGCTCGATATCCTCAAGGAGGAGGGGCTCAAGGTGCGCGTCGTGCCCATGCCCGAGGGAATGGACCCCGACGACGTCGTGCAGAAGCAGGGCGCGGAGGGGTACCGCAAGTGTCTCGACGCCGCCATGCCGCTCCTCGACTTCCGCATTCTCGCGGCGAAGAGGAAGTACGATTTGTCCCGCTCGGACGAGGTGCGCGACTTCGTGCGCGAGGCGCTCTCCGTCATCCGCGACGCGGAGAGCGAGACGGAGCGCGAGGAACTTCTGAAGAAGCTCTCGGCGGAGAGCGGGGTGAGCCTCGGCTCGCTGCAGCGCGACCTCGAGACGGCGCCGCCGCCCGAAAAGACCCCCGAGCCCGCCCGTCCCGCGGAGGAGAACGCCGACGGCAGGACGCGCGCCGCGCGCTTTGTCCTGTGCGCCGCGCTCCTCTCCAAGCCGTATGCGGAGGGGTTCGACGTGCGCGAGGAGCTGTTCGATCTGCCCGCGCACAAGACGATAGCGAACTTCATCACGTCCTCCCGCGCGGAGGGGAAGCTCCGCCCGAGCGGGATATTCGACCTTCTCCCCGAGGACGGGGAGCTCTCCGAGGTGCTCAATCTCGACTTCGGGGACAATTTGGACGGGGAACACGCGGAGCAGTACTTCCGCGACTGCGCGAGGACGCTCGAAAAGCGGCTCCTTGCCGAGAAGATCGCCGCCGCCCGCGCCGCGTATTCGGAGGCGGCGGACGAGGGAGAAAAGCGGGAGATCCTTGCCCGCATCGACGCATATACCAAAAAATCGAAGAACATCGGAGGGGGAAACCAATGACTGTCAGCGAAGAAAAACTGAACGAACTCATCGACGACCTCGCGTCTGCCTATAAGATGAAGGGGAGCATTTCGACCAACGCGCTCTGCGACGCGCTCGAAAAGTTCGACTTGAGCCCCGCGCAGATCGAGCAGGTCTATAAGGCATTGCCCGAGGCGGGCGTCGTCATCTTCGACGAGGACGAGCGCGACCGCGAACTCTTCGAGCAGGCGCTCTCGGACATCGGGCTCGACGACCCCGTAAAGATGTATTTGAAGGACATCGGCAGGGTGCCCCTCCTTTCGGGCGACGAGGAGATCGAGCTCGCAAGGCGGATGCAGGAGGGCGATGAGGAGGCGAAACAGCGCCTCTCGGAGGCGAATCTCCGCCTCGTCGTCTCCATTGCCAAGCGGTACGTGGGGCGGGGCATGCTCTTTTTGGACCTCATTCAGGAGGGCAACCTCGGGCTCATGAAGGCGGTCGAGAAGTTCGACTACCAGAAGGGATTCAAGTTCTCGACGTATGCGACGTGGTGGATCCGCCAGAGCATCACCCGCGCCATCGCGGATCAGGCGCGGACCATCCGCATTCCTGTGCACATGGTGGAGACCATCAACAAGCTCACCCGCGTCTCGCGCATGCTGCTGCAGACGAACGGCAGGGAGCCCACCCCCGAGGAGATCGCGGAGGAGATGGGCATCGAGGTCCAGCGCGTGATCGAGATCCAGAAGATCGCGCAGGACCCCGTCTCCCTCGAGACGCCCATCGGCGAGGAGGAGGATTCCCACCTCGGCGACTTCATCGAGGACGACAAGACGCAGACCCCCGGCGACAGCGTGGCGGGGATCATGCTCAAAGAACAGCTCTT
>CANQAX010000023.1 GCA_947589235.1 uncultured Clostridia bacterium | reverse complement strand
CGGTGACCCTGCTTCTTGCGCTCGTTCTTCTTGGACTTGTACTTGAAGACGATGATCTTCTTGAACTTATCCTGCGCCTGAACGGTGGCGGTCACTTTGGCGGCTTCCGCCTCGGCACCCGCCGTCACCTTTTCGCCGTCGGAAACAAAAACTGCCTTGAAAGTGACTTCGGCGCCGACTTCCGCGGGGAGCTTTTCCACCCGGATCACGTCGCCTTCCGAAACTTTGTACTGCTTTCCGCCGTTTTCGATGATCGCGTACACTACTTTTTACCTCCTCTTCCCAGTCTCGCAAGATCCATAGGCGACTTCCAAGGGAAGTACTTCAGTGCCCGTTCTTGGCGGCTCGGTGATAAATGTAACATAGCAAACGGGAAAAGTCAAGCGGTTTTGACGGCAGATGTATACTTTTTTGCAAAAAAACCATGCTGTGGGAAAGGAGAACGGTATGGAAATCAAGAAAAGCGAAGAAGTTCTTGCGGAAGTCCACCGCAACTGCCAGCTCGCCCTGCAATCCATTTCGGACATTCTGCCCGAGACGGAGGACGGCGAGCTCCGCGAGGAGCTCATGCGCCAGCATGAGGAATACGAACGGATCGGGGCGAAGGCGTCCCTCCTTGCAAGGGAGAAGGGGATCGAGCTCAAAAACCCCGGTCCCATCAAGAGGGCGATGATGTGGACGAGCATCAAGGTGAACACGATGACGGACGATTCCCGCTCGCACATCGCGGAGATGATGGTGCAGGGGACGGTGATGGGCATCACCGCACTGAAGTCCACCCTCGGCGAGATGAGCGATCGCGAGGCGGACGAGGACATCAAGTCGCTTGCAAACGAACTTCTGAAGTCCGAGGAAAAGTTTGAAAAGACTTGGAAGCAGCTCATCGCCTGAATTGCCCCAATAGGGGCGGAAAAACGGCAAATGGGGTCGAAAAAAGCGTAAATTTTCGGAAGAAAACCGAAAAAGAGGGGAGGCGTTTTTGCCTCCCCTCATCGCATTGTTAACGGTTATACGGCGGTCGCGAGCTTCTTGTCCTTCTTGAGCTTCTTCTCGAGGTCGGAGCAAGCTTCCTGCAATTCCTCCTCGCTCTCGGAGACGTCGACGCCGTCGAGAATGTTCTGGAGCTTATACTCGGTGTTGAGGTAGCGGATGGTCTGGTAGCCGATGACCGTCGTCATGGTGCCGTTCGCGAGCCCCTGCACGGAGGAGTCGACGACGGCGGAGATCGCCGAGCCGAGAATGGGAATGCCCTTCACCGCGTCGCCCATGGTCTTGACGACGGAGTTGCCGATGTTCAGCCCGCCGAGCCCGTACGCGATGAGCGAATTCTGCAGGACGCGGGCGAAGATGCGGGCAAGGCGCGCGTCGGAGGGGCGGAACCCGTACAGGAACACGAGGTCCTTGATGAGCTGCATGTTGATAAAGATGACGAGCGCGGCGTCCACCTTCGCGGTCTGCGAGATGGCGGAGTACGCCGCCGACTTCACCGAGCTGCGGAAGATGAGCGACTTTGCGGAGCTCTTCACCGAACCCGTGTACAGCTCGGTCAGGTGCTTTTTGATGCCCTCCTCGTCGTGCGTCTGCACCGAGATGGCGAGCTCGCCCACGACCTTGGAGTCGTACCAACCGACGCCCTCCACGCGGGAGGTGAGGTCGATGATTTTGTCCGCGAGGTGATGGCGGAGCTTCTTGTTGTGCTTCTGCGCCTCGCGCGCCGTGTTCTTGTTGACATTGGTCTTGAAGTAGGGCGTGCGGAAGATCTTGATGAGCGGGACGAGGAAGAGGAAGATGTACAGAAGGAGGCACACGCCGCCCGCCGCATAGCCCGCGTACTCGTTGAACTCATAGACGCGGAGCGCCACGAAGAAGAGGCACGCGAAGAGGAGCACGCCGAGGACGAGCGAGCAGAAGCGCAGGAAAAACTTCGCGCCGCGCACGTTCTGCCGCTTCACGTACTTCTGTTCGTATTCATAGATGGTCATTTTCCCCTCCGGAAGGACCTCGGGGAAGGGTTCGGTATTCTGTTTCTTGTTCGCCATAGTCGAATTCCTCACGATGGAATTAAATCAAGCATACACCAAAATGCGCCGTTTGTAAAGATTTTTCGGAAAAAAATCGTGCGGGAGGGAACAATTTCCGCCCGCGGAATTGCCGCAACGGTTGCGTTTCGCGCGCGGATATGGTATAATCCGCGGTATGAAGAAGAGCACGGTCTACGAGGACAGGGAAGAAAAGGAGCGGCGCCGCCGCGAGCGCGCTGAGGCACGGATGGCGCGGCATACCGTCCTTTGCCCGCACTGCGGGAAGGAGGTCCTCGACCACATGACGAAGTGTCCCCACTGCGGCGGGGAACTCACGCCCGCGGGCTACCGCCCCATGGACGCGAAGAAGATGAAGATCTTAAAGTACGTGCTGTACGGGGTGTTCATCGCCGCGGCGGTCGCCGTCGCCGTCGTCATCATCGTCGGACGGCTGTAATTTGAGTGAATGTCGGGGGAAAACCGCAAACACGCATAGTTGAGAAATCCCAATCGAATGGAAATATCGAGGAGATCCTTGTAATTGAAACGACGAGGAAATCCCGATGGAATTGAAATATCGGAAAAATTCCGATGGGATTGAAATATCGGAAAAATCCCGAAGGGATCGTCTTTTCGGATAATATTCGATGTGCCCGCTCTGCCGCTTGCAGAGCGGGCACATTTTTTCGGAGCGGAAGAGCGGGCACATTTTTTCGGAGCGGAAACGACCGCATTGTGATTCGTCGGAGTACGGAGCCCCTCCCCCCTACCCCCCTCCCCGTTTGCGGGGAGGGGGGTAGGGGGGAGGGGCGTGTATCGCGACCCGCTGCACAATAGCGCCATGCCAACCCGACACAAGACAGTAAGAGTGCGTGTACTCCATACCGCCTCGCCGAATGTCCAACACCTCATACCGCCCCGCCGTACAATAGTGTCATGTCGACCGAAGGCGTAGCCGAAGTGGAGACATCTCAACCTTATTTGAGATTTCTCCACGCGCCGCTTGCGCGGCTTGGTCGAAATGACAGAACCCCGCAATTCGCTCGCGTTCAGTACCTCATGTCGCCCCGCCGTAAGGCGGCACGAGAGTGTGTACCTCATGTCGCCCCGCCGTAAGGCGGCACGAGCGCCCTGCGCGAAGTAGCGAAGCGTAGCGTAGTCGAGACATCTATTCCTTATTTTGCCGTAGATTTCTCCACTTCGTTCGCTCTTCGCTCACTTCGGTCGAAATGACAGTCTGTGCGGCTCATGCGATACTTCGCTCCGCTACTTCGCCTGCGGCTCGTGCGCCGCTTGCGCGGCTTGGTCGAAATGACAGGAATCCCCGCATAAAAAATTTTTGCCTTGCACACATTGCGCATAGGAGGAAATTATGAAGAAGATTTTGGCAATCGGCGCGCTGTCGCTCGCGCTCCTCGCGTGCGGGACCGCCGTCGGATTTGCGGCGTATGACCGTCCGCAGGACGAAGCCGCCGTGCAGGGACTTGCCGTGGAGGCAGCCGTGCTCCGTCAGGGCAGCCACGGAGACGAGGTGCGCGAGGTCCAGCGCAGGCTCAAGATGTGGGGCTACTATTCGGGCTCCGTGGACGGCGTGTTCGGCACCGCCACCCGCAAGGCGGTCGTCGCGTTCCAGAAGAAGAACGGGCTCACCGCCGACGGCATTGTCGGGAAGGCGACCTATAAGGCGCTCGGCATGACGGACAGCTACAACGTTTTACAGGGAAATTCGGGCTCGGGCTCGGGCTCGAACTACACCTCGTCCGACCTCTATCTCCTCGCCAAGGCGATCTATGCCGAGGGAAGAGGGGAGAGCTACACGGGGCAGGTCGCCATCGGCGCGGTCATCATGAACCGCGTGAAGAGCCCTTCCTTCCCCAACACGGTCGCGGGGGTCATCTATCAGAAGGGGGCGTTCACCGCGGTGACGGACGGGCAGATCAACCTCGAGCCCAACGAGACCGCCTACAACGCCGCGCGCGACGCCATGAACGGGTGGGACCCGACGTACGGGTGCCTGTACTACTACAATCCCGCGGTCGCGACGAGCTCGTGGATCTTCGACCGCAAGACGGTGACGGTCATCGGCAAGCACGTGTTTGCCATTTAAGGAGGAGATATGGAAAAGAAAATCGGAACAAACAAGTCGAGCGGGGCGGAGAAGGTGGATTCCATCGAACGCCGCATCTCCGCAGAGCAAGCGGACCCCGCTTCCGCCGAACGGAAAGCGCCCGCAAAGCGCACGCCCGCGAAGTCGTCCGCCAAGCGCACGCCTACCCAAAAGGACAAGAAAGCGCATGAGCGCGCCGTGAAGAAAGAAAAGAAGGCTGCGGAGGAGCGCCTCGACGCCGCCAAGAAGAGGGCGAAGGAGAAGGAAGAAAAGCTCGAAAAGAAGGCAGCCGTCAAGGAGAAGAAGATCGAAAAGAAGGCTGCCCTCAAGGAGAAGAAGCTCGCCCGCCGCGCGGCAATCGCCGAGAAGAAGGCGGAGCGCAAAAAGAGGAGCATGGAGAAAAAGGCAGCCCTCAAGGAGAAGAAGGCGGAGAGGCGCGCCGAGCGGATCGCCCGCCGCGAGATGCTCAAGAACGAGTTGAAGTCCGAAAAGGGCAAGCGGACGGAGCGTGAGAAGCGGGAGCGCGCGGCGGAAAAGCGGCGCAGCCGCGAGGCAAGGGAACATGCGCGCGAGCAGAAGGCAAGGGACCGCAGGGCGGCGCATGCGCGGAAGGCGCAGGATAAAAAGCACCGCCGCGAACAGCGCACCGCCCGCAAGCAGAACCGCAAGGGATACGGCGGCTGGCTCGCCGCGGTCGTCTCGCTCGGGGTCGCCTGCCTTGCGCTCGGCTCCGTCGTCACGGCGGGCGCCTTCCGCATGAACGACATGCAGCTCGCCGCCGATGCAGGCTACCGCGCCGCGCTCTATGAGATGGTCTCCGTCTCCGAGGAGATGGACAACGACCTCGCGAAGCTCCGCGTCTCGGCGGGGGCGGACGAGCAGAGGCGGCTCCTCACCGATCTCCTCGTCGAGAGCGAGCGCATGGAGAGCTCGCTCGGCAAGATCCCCGTCGACGCCGTGACGGGCACGGACATCTCGGGATTCGTCAACCGCACGGGGGAATTCGCCCGCACCATGCTCTCCCGTCTCGCCTCGGGCAAGACGCTCTCGGGGGCGGAGCGGGAGACCCTCGCCCGCCTGTACGAGACCAACGCGGCGCTTGCGGGAGAGCTCAACTCGCTTGCAAACGGCATGACGTCGGACGACGTGCGCGAATTTCTGAAGGGACAGCAGGGAGCGATGTCCGAACAGTTCCGCGCCATCGGCGAGGCTGCGAAGGAAGCCCCGTTCGAGGGGACGGGCAACGTCGGCAAGAACATGCTCTCGGAGCTTGAGGAAGTGACGTCCGCCGAGGCGGAGGAGCTCGCGAAAAAGTACTTTGCGGACTATAAAATTGCCGAGGTCGTGTCCGCGGGGGAGACCTCGACGCCCGACATGCGGTGCTATAACTTCGCCCTGACCGACGAGAACGGCGCAGAATTTTTCGCGGAGATCACCAAGCGGGGCGGGAAGCTCGCCTTCTTCGACACCTACGAGCCCTGCACGCAGAAGAATCTCGACCTTGCCGCCTGCGACGCCGTCGCCCGCGAATACCTCGAAAAAATCGGGATCGGGAACGTCGAGGCGGTCTGGCTCTCGGACGGCGGCATGGTCGCCAACCTCACCTATGTTGCCTCGGACGGCGGCGTGCGCGCCTACCCCGATATGATCCGCATCCGCGTGTGCGAGGAGAAGGGCAGGGTCATCGGCATGGACGCCAAGAACTACCTCGTCAACCACACCGAACGCAGCTATTCGACCGAACTTTCGGAGGGGGAAGCGCGCGCGCTCCTCTCCGAGGGGCTGGAAGTCACCGCTTCCAACCGCGCCCTTATTCCCTATGAGGGAGGGGACAGGCTGTGCTATGAGTTCGCCTGCAGCTACGGCGAAGAGGAATACCTCGTCTACCTCGACGCGGAGACGGGCGCGGAGCTGGAGCTCCTGCGTGTCCGCGAGAGCGCGAGGGGACGGTATCTCGACTAACTTAAATGCCCGCGCAATCACTGCGCGGGCATTTAAAATGAGAAAAAATATGGGTTGGATAGTCGGTAAAAAAATAGTTCGTCCGATGAACTATTTTTATTATAGAACAAAAAGTTTCCTTTGTCAACATATTTTTGTGAATTTTTTCCGAAATTTTTTTGTGCTCCCCCGCTTGAAAAAAGCGGGGAGATATCGTACAATGGGGAGCGGAGGAACTGCCATGTTTCATGTCGTATTGGTCGAGCCCGAGATCCCGCAGAACACGGGCAACATCGCGCGCACCTGCGCGGCGACGGGCTGCGTGCTCCACCTCGTGCACCCGCTCGGGTTCGAGATCTCCGACCGCATGCTCAAGCGGGCGGGGCTCGACTATTGGGGTCTCGTCGAGGTGCGCGAGCACGCCTCTCTCGAGGAAGTGATGGACGGGGCGGGGGACGCCCGCTTTTTCTTCTTCACGACGAAGGCGAAGCGGACGTATGCGGAGGCAAATTACCGCGACGGGGACTATCTCGTGTTCGGGAAGGAGACGAAGGGGCTCCCCGAGGAGCTCCTCGTGGCGCATGAGGAGAGCTGCGTGCGCATTCCGATGCGCTTGGAGAGCCGCTCGCTCAACCTGTCCAACGCGGCGGCTATCGCGGTGTATGAGGCGCTCCGCCAGACGGGCTTTGACGGATTGGAGCGGGAGGGAAAACTCCATATCCTGAAATGGTCTTGACTTTTTCGTCCCGTTGTGCTACCATTTGAGCCATGAAACGGACCCTCAAGAAAATCTTCAGCCGCTTCTCCTTTGTCGGGCTCAGCATCGTTCTGCTGTTTCTTGTGAACTTTGCCATCGTCGCGGGGATCATCGTCGTTTTGTACCTCACGATTTCCTACTATTTTCCCACGGTGGGGATGTACGTCGGGTACGGGCTCAACGCGCTCTCTTGGGTCGTCGTGGTCTTTGCCGTCCTGCATGCGGCGAACCGCGACATGGTCCCCGAGACGAAGATCCCTTGGATCCTCTGCATCGTCGTTCTGAACGTGTTCGGCGTGGCGATCTACGTCACTTTCTCTTCAAGGCGCCCGAGGCGGAGGATGCGCAAGCTGTTCGCCGCCCTCCATGCGGACACCGAGAAGGCGTCCGGGCAGCCCGTTCCCGCCGAGGAAGCGGAGGAAAAGCTCGGGCGGTGGGCGTCGGTGAGCCGCGCGCTCGGCGCGGGGGATTCCGCAGCCTATCTCCGCGGCGGAACAAAGACGGAATATCTGCCCTCGGGCGAGGAATTTTTGCAGCGGCTCCTTGCCGACTTGGAGGGGGCGGAGCGGTACATCTTCCTCGAGACGTTCGTCCTCGCCAAGGGGAAACTCTGGACGTCCATTCTCGACATTCTCACGAGAAAGGCGCAGGAGGGGGTGGAAGTCCGCGTCATGTACGACGACATCGGCAGCATGGGGCGCGTCCACTTCCGCTACCAGAAGACCCTTCAAAAGGCGGGGATCGCCTGCGTGAAGTTCAACCCCTTCGTGCCCGTGGTGAGCAGCCTGCACAACAACCGCGACCACAGAAAAATTGCCGTCATCGACGGGAAAGTAGCCTACACGGGCGGCATCAACCTCGCCGACGAGTACGCGAATTTCGAGTCCCCGTTCGGCTACTGGCGGGATTCCGCCGTCCGCCTCGAGGGGGAGGGCGTGCGCAATCTCACCCTGCTCTTCCTTCGGCTCTATGCCCTGCAGACGAGGCGGGAGGAGGACATCGCGTCCTATCTTCCCGAGACGTACGAACAGTTCGAGGGCGAGGGGTACGTCCAGCCGTACGGCGACGGTCCCTTCCCGCTGTACGGAAAGCACCTCGGCGAGGACCTCTACATCAACATTCTCAACACCGCGCGGCGGTACGTCTGGATCTCCACGCCCTACCTCATCGTCGATTACCGCATGCGCGAGGCGCTGTGCCTCGCCGCGCAGAGGGGGGTGGACGTGCGCATTCTCACCCCGCACATTCCCGACAAGAAGCTGCCCTTCGCGCTCACGCGCTCCAACTATTCGGCGCTCATCGCGAGCGGCGTCAAGGTCTATGAGTACACCCCCGGGTTCAACCACGCGAAGAGCTTCATCGCGGACGGCGAGGCGGCGGTGGTGGGCACCGTCAACCTCGACTACCGCTCCTTCCTCTTCCACTTCGAGGACGGCGTGTTCATGGTGGGGGCGAAGGCTATCGAGGGCTTGAAAGCGGATATGGAGCAGTGCTTCTCCGTCTCCGAACAGCAGACGGCGGAGGGCTCCAAGAAGAACGTTATCTGGCGGTTCATCTGCGAGATCGCGAAGATCTTCGCGCCGCTCTTTTAGGAGGGAAGCATGATCCATTCGATGAGCGGGGGCGTCCTTTCGGACGGCGAACTGTACACCTTCGCGAAGGTGGACGGCGAGGCGGCGGGGTGGTACCGCTCCCCTGTTCCCGTGCGCGCGGGCGACCGCGTCCTCGTCGAGGCGGCGGTCCCCTGCGAGGGTGTCGTGCTCCGCGTGGAGCGCTGCACGGCGCAGACGGCGCCCGTTCCCGCTGGGCGGGCGAAGGAGATCGTCCGCATTCTCAAAAAAGCTTGACGGCGGACGCGCGGCGTGATACAATAGGGGAGCCATAGGGGAGTAGTCGGCTCATTCGAGCGGCACCGTCCACATCCTGCGGAAAACGCGGGCGTTGCATCAAACGGCGAGACTTATGCACGGTTTTTTTCCGTGCGTAAGTCTTTTTTCTTCCCCGCGGAAATAAAAAAGAGAGGAGGGGAATATGCAGCTCTGGGAAGTATTCGTCATCGGCGCGGGGCTCGCGATGGACGCCGTCGCGGTCTCTTTGACCGACGGCATGACGGAGCCCAAGATGCGGGTGGGGAAGATGCTCCTCATCGCGGGGGCGTTCGCGTTCTTCCAGTTCTTCATGCCCCTCGTGGGGTATGCGTGCGGGTATGCCTTCTTCTCCCTCGTGCAGAAAATTGCGCCCTACCTCTCCTTTGCCCTCCTTGCCCTCATCGGCGGGAAGATGATCTTCGACAGCGCCCGCGAGCTCATGCAGAGGCGGAAGGGGAAGGCGGAGCCGCCGCGGGGGACGGGAGCGTTCGCCCTTCTCGGGCAGGCAGTCGCAACTTCCGTCGACGCGCTCGCCGTCGGCGTGACCCTGCTTGCGGCAAAGACGCAGGGGGAGCTTCCCGCGCACGTCCTCGTGTGCGCGCTCATCATAGGTCTTGTCACCCTCGTGCTCTCGCTCGGCGCGCTCGCGGTGGGGAAGAAGGCGGGCGACCGCTTTGCGGATAAGGCGGGATTTTTCGGCGGGGCGGTGCTCCTTCTCATCGGGCTGAAGATCCTCTTGGAGGGCGTATTGTAGGGGAAAAAGGACAAGTTTTGCGGTCGGGCGCGTTTGCGCTTGACTTTTTTTTGCGCGCGTGATACTCTTTTTCGGACGGAAGGGAGTAGTCCGTGTTGCGCTGCGGCAACATACCCCGCCGAACGGCGTGTCGCAGCGGTTCGTTTGAACGACGAGACTTCTGTCAAAAAATGCGGGTGGTTTTCGGGTATGGACCCTATCCTGTTTCTCTGGATCTTTCTTCTCCTCGTCGGATTCGCGCTCCTCGTGAAGGGCGCGGACTTCTTCGTGGACGGCGCGGCGGGCATTTCGGGCAAGTGCCGCATTTCTCCCCTCGTCATCGGACTCACCGTCGTCGCATTCGGGACGAGCGCGCCCGAGCTGTGCGTCTCCATTGCCTCCGCCATCCGCGGCTCCTCGCAGATCTCGGTGGGGAACGTCGTCGGGAGCAACATCGTCAACATTCTCCTCATTCTCGGGCTGTCCGCCCTCATCCGTTCCCTTCCCGTGCAGAAGAATTCGGTGGAGCTCGACCTTCCCGTCCTTCTCGTCTCGAGCGTCCTTCTCATCGTGCTCGGGCTGTGGGGGCAGGCGCTCGAATGGTGGGACGGGCTCATCATGCTCGCCGTCTTTGCGGTCTACATGTTCCTGTTGTTCCGCCGCGCGTTTGCCGAGAGGAAGCGCGCGCCCGCGGAGGACAAGCCCCTGCCCGTGCCCGAAAAGAGGGGAAAACTTCGGACATGGTACGGGGAAATGCTGCAGAGGACGTGGTTTCTCGTCCTTCTCACGGCGGCGGGGCTCGCGATGGTCGCGGGCGGCGGGGCGCTCCTCGTCCGCAATGCCGAACAGATCGCAGCCTACTTTTCCGTCTCGCAGCGGGTCATCGGGCTCACCGTCGTCGCCATCGGCACGTCGCTCCCCGAGCTCGTCACCTCCGTCGTCGCGGCGAAGAAGGGGGAGACGGACATCGCCGTCGGGAACATTCTCGGAAGCAACATCTTCAATATCCTGCTCGTGGCGGGAACGGCGGCGCTCATCCGCCCCCTTCCCTTCGCGGCGGAGACCAACCTTGTGGACGCGCTCGTCGCGCTCGCGGCGGCGCTCCTTCTGTGCATTGCGGCGCTCGGCGGCGGCAGAAAGCTCGGGCGCGCGGCGGGCATCTCCATGCTCGTCTTTTTCGCGGCGTACTACGTCGCCCTCTTCACCGTGATTTAGCGAGGTGCCCTTGAACCATCTTCTGTCCTGTCTCAAAACCTACCGCAAGGAGGCGGTGCTCTCCCCGCTCTTCAAGCTCCTCGAGGCGAGCATGGAGCTCGTCGTGCCCCTCGCCGTCGCGAAGATCGTGAACGTCGGCATCGCGGGGGCGGACAGGATGTACGTCCTGTGGGGGAGCCTGCTCCTCGTCGCATTCGGCGCGGCGGGGCTCGCGTTCGCGCTCACGGCGCAGTACTTTGCGGCAAGGGCGGCGGTAGGTGTATCGGCGGAACTCCGCTCCCGCCTGTTCGTCAAGCTGCAGTCGCTCTCCTATTCGCAGATCGACGCGCTCGGCACGTCCGCGATGATCACCCGCATGACGAGCGACTGCCAACAGGTGCAGACGGGGGTGAATATGACGCTCCGCCTTCTCCTTCGCTCTCCTATCGTCGTGTTCGGTGCGGCAGGCATGGCATTCTTTGTCGACGTCCGCGCGGCGCTCATTTTCCTCGCCGTCATTCCGCTCCTCGCGGTCGTGGTGGCGGGGGTGATGGCGGCGAGCATTCCGCTCATGCGGCGGGTGCAGGAGAAGTTGGACGGCGTCCAGCTCTCCGTTCGGGAAAATTTGCAGGGCGCCCGCGTCATCCGCGCCTTCTGCCGCGAAGAAGAGGAGGGGGAAGTGTTCGGCGGGCGGAACGGCGCCCTTCTCCGCACCCAGAAGCGGGCGGGGGTCGTCTCGGCGATCATGAATCCCTTCACCTTCGCCCTCGTCAACGCCGCCGTCGTCGCCCTCGTGTGGGTGGGGGCGCTCCGCGTCCATGCGGGCGCGCTCGGGCAGGGGGACGTCCTCGCCCTCTACAGCTATCTCTCGCTCATCTTGGTCGAGCTCGTCAAGCTCGCCAACCTCGTGTTTACCGTCAGCAAGGCGGTCTCCTGCGAAAAGCGGATCGGCGAAGTGCTCGACCTTCCCGCAGAGCCCGCCCGCCTCTGTCCGCAGGGGGAGATCGAGGACGACTGTGCGGTGCGCTTTTCCCACGTCGGCTTCACCTACGAGGGGGGCGGCGCGCCCGCCCTCACGGACATCGACTTTTCCCTCCGCCGCGGCGAGACGCTCGGCATTCTCGGCGGAACGGGCTCGGGAAAGAGCACGCTTGTGAACCTCATTCCCCGCTTCTATGCGGCGACGGGCGGGAAGGTGACGGTGAACGGCTCGGACGTCAACGGCACCGACGCGGAAGAGCTCCGCGGGAAGGCGGTCATCGTGCCCCAGCACGCCGTGCTCTTCAAGGGGACCATCCGCTCCAACCTTCTTTGGGGAAATCCCGATGCGACGGATGAGGAACTTCTCGAGGCGGTCCGCCTCGCGCAGGCGGAGGACGTCGTGCGGGCAAAGGGCGGCTTGGACGGCGAGATCGCACAGGAGGGGAAGAACCTCTCGGGCGGTCAGCGCCAGCGCCTCACCATCGCGCGCGCCCTCGTGAAGAAGCCCGAAGTTCTCATTCTCGACGACAGTTCGTCCGCGCTCGACTATGCGACGGACGCCCGTCTCCGCGCCGCGCTCTCCTCGCTCGGCTGCACGCTCATCGTCGTCTCGCAGCGCGTCTCCGCCGTCCGCCGCGCCGACTCCATTCTCGTGCTCGAGGAGGGACACGTCGCGGGGAAGGGGACGCATGAGGAGCTTCTCCGCACCTGCCCGCTCTACCGCGAGATCGAGGCTTCGCAGAGGGGAGGTGCCCTATGACCCGCCGCGAAGTGTTCGCCCGCATTCTGAAGCGGCTGCGCCCGTATGCGCCCCGCCTCGTTCTCATCTTTGCCGCGGCGCTCGTCACGGTCGCGGCACAGCTCCTCGTGCCCTTCTTCGTCGGGCGTGCCATCGACGTCATTCTCGGCGCGGGAAATGTGGACTTTTCCGCCCTCGGGCGGTATCTTGCCGTCATCGGCGGGCTCGTCGCCGTCGCCGCCCTCTCGCAGTACGCCTTGAGCGTGCTCAACAACGCCGTCGCGTTCGGCGTACTCTCGGACATGCGCGCTGAGTGCTTTTCCAAGCTCGGGCGGCTGCCCCTCAAATACCTCGATTCGCACGCGTACGGCGAGCTGTCCTCGGTGATGCTCTCGGACGCCGAGCAGTTCTCCGACGGGCTCCTCCTCGGATTCACGCAGATCTTCACGGGCGCGGCTACCATCGTCGGCGTGCTCGTGCTCATGTTCGTCATGCGGTGGGAGATCGCCCTCGTCGTGGCGGTGCTCACCCCGCTTTCCCTCTTCGCCGCGAAGATCATCGCCTCGCGCACCTACCGCATGTTCACGCGGCAGTCCGAGCTCCGCGCCGAACAGACCGCCTTCATCGACGAGAACATCGGAAACCTCAAGGTCGTGAAGGCATATTGCAGGGAGAGGGAAAACGCCGAGATCTTCGCGGAGGGGAACGAGCGGCTCCGCGCCTGCTCGCTCCGCGCCATCTTCTTCTCGTCCACGACCAACCCCGTCACGCGGTTCGTCAACTCCTTCGTGTATGCCGCCGTCGCATTTGCGGGCGCCATGCTCGCCATCTCCACCGCGGGGACGGCGCTCCCCTTCACGGTGGGGAATCTCACGACCTTCCTCTCCTACGCCACGCAGTACACCAAGCCGTTCAACGAGATCTCCGAGGTCATCGCCGAATTCCAGAACGCGCTCACCTGCGCGGGGCGCATCTTCGCCCTCTCGGAGAGCGAGGAACAGCCCTCGGACGGGGGTCTGCCCGACCTTGAAAACGTGCGCGGCGAAGTCGGGCTCGACGGCGTCACCTTCTCGTACGACGGGAAGCGGGACGTCCTCGAGGACATCTGCGTGCACGCGGAGCCGGGGCAGCGCATCGCCATCGTGGGACCCACGGGGTGCGGAAAGACGACGCTCATCAACCTTCTCATGCGCTTTTACGACGCGGACGCGGGGAGCGTGCGGGTGGACGGCGCCGACGTGCGGGACATCACGCGGCACTCCCTCCGCGAACACTTCGGCATGGTGTTGCAGGAGACGTGGCTCAAGGAGGGGACGGTGCGCGAAAACCTCCTCTTGGGCGCGAAGAATTGCTCCGATGAGGAGATGGAGAGCGCCGCGCGGGCGGCGCATGCGGACGGGTTCATCCGCCGCCTCCCGCAGGGGTACGATACCCCCGTCGGAGGGGAGGGGAGCCTCTCCGAGGGGCAGCGGCAGCTCCTCTGTATCGCGCGGGTGATGCTCCTCCGCCCGCCGATGCTCATTCTCGACGAGGCGACGAGCAACATCGACACGCGCACCGAGCTCCTCGTGCAGGACGCGTTTGCCCGCCTCATGGCGGGGCGGACGTGCTTCGTCGTCGCGCACAGGCTCTCCACCGTACGGGACGCCGACGTCATTCTCGTCATGCGGGAGGGGCGGATCGTCGAGCGGGGGACCCATGATGAACTTCTCGCGCGGGGCGGGTTCTATTCCGAACTCTACCGCGCGCAATTCGAGGGATAAATGAAGTCGATCCAAAAGAAAGCGAAGCGTTACGCCGTGCAGATCGTCGCGGTGGGCGCGATCACGGGCGTGTTCGCGGGGCTTGTCGTCACGCTGTACAACGTCGTGGCGGAGATGACCGCGGAGTTCGCGCGGGGGTATTTCGGATTTTTCCGTGACCGACCCGCCTTCATTCCGCTGCTCTTTTTAGCGCTCCTTCTCGGCTCCGTCGTGATAGGGGGCGTCCTGCAATTTCTGCCTGCCGTGCGGGGGAGCGGATTCCCGCAGGCGGAGGGCGCCTCGCGCGGGCTGCTGCGGTTCCGCTGGTACAGGGAACTCACGGGCATGTTCGCCGCGAGCTTATTTGTCGTCTTTATGGGGCTCTCCGCGGGCGTGGAGGGACCGAGCGTGTTCATCGGCGGCATGTGCGGGTACGGCGCGAGCAAGGTGACGCGGCGCGACCCCGTCGTGCGGCGGTATCAGGTGACGGGCGGCGCGTGCGCGGGTCTCGCGTGCGCCATGAACGCTCCGCTCACGGGCATCATCTTCGCCTACGAGGAGGCGCACAAGCGCTTCACGCCCGAGGTGTTCGTCTGCTCCTTCACCTCCGTCGTGTTCGCCGTTGTCGTCCGAAATCTCCTCCTGCCCCTCATGGGAATGGACGCGGGTCCCTTCCTCGCGGGCTTTGCCTTCTTCGAGGACGCGGGGCTCCTCTTCTGCGTGTATGCGCTCGCGACGGGGTTCATCGTCTCCCTGATCGGCGTCGCCTTCTACTACCTCATCTTTGCGCTCCGAAAGGTGCTCCGCAGGATAAAACCGTGGCATGGGGTCGGAAAATACGCCATTCCCTTCCTCGTTGCGGGGGCATTCGGGCTGATCTCCGCCTACGCCATGGGCGGCGGGAGCGAATTTATCCGCGCGCTCTCCTCCTCGGGGGAGGGGGTCACGCTGTTCGGCGCGCCCCTCTGGGCGGCGGTGCTCGTCGTCGTCCTTCTGAAATTTCTCGCGACGGCGCTCAACTTGGGCGCCGAGCTTCCCTGCTGTGCCTCCATTCCGATGATGGCGGTCGGCGCGGGGGTCGGAAAACTCTTGTCCATGCTCTTCGTCGAGGCGGGTATGGACCCGCTCCTCGCGGACGGGCTCGTCGTCCTCGGCATGACGACGATGTTCACGACCGTCGTCAAGGCGCCCGTCACGGGCATCATCATGACGGTGGAGCTCACGTGGAGCTTCACCTTCCTGCTTCCCGCCGTTCTCTGCTCGGCGGTGGCATACCTCGTCGGGGACGTGCTGCACACGCAGCCGCTCTATGAAAAGCTGCTCGACGACCTTCTCGAGGAGCGCGTCTCCGAGACCGTCAAGGTCACCGCGCGGTTCCGCGTCGAGCTCGCGGCGGGGCGGGCGGTCCGCGACATTCTCTGGCCCTTCTCGGCAATCGTCACCGAGATCGCGCGCGGGGAAACCAAGCTCCTGCCGAGCGGCGGGACGGTGCTCCTTGCGGGCGACATCATCACCGTAGAGGGCACGCCGGAGGATTCGGGCGAGTTCCTCTCCGAACTCACCTCCACCGTGGGGAAGGAGCTGTTCATCTCGGAGACCCCGCTCGGGCGCACGGAGACGGGAAATGAAGGCAAACTTTAAGGAAAAACTCATCGTCCTTGCGGTGTCCGTCCTGCTTTCGGCGGGCACCGTCTGTCTCATTCTCTTTGTGCCGCAGGCGGAGCCGTGGGACGAAAAAATTCTCATCGTCTCTGCGGTATTCTCGGGCGTATGGGCGTTCGGACTGCTCCCTGCCTACCTCTTCGGCATGCGGTGGGAGGCGGAACGGGTCTCCCGCATGTCGAAGGAAGAGGCGTTCCGCTGGGGATTCTTCTGGGGATATTGCTTCAAGTTTCTGCTCCTGTTCGTCCCCGCCATTCTCGCGCCCGCGCTCGCCCCGCTCTACTTCTTCGGCACCGTTTCCCCATGATTTTCCTGTATAACTTCCCCCCTTCCCGTCCAAAATGATGGCGTAGGGAGGAACACATGAACTTTTCCGAGACGCAGACCTTTCACAATCTCGCAAGAGGATTTGCGGGGGAGTGTCAGGCGGGCATGCGGTACCAACTCACGGCAAAGGCGGCGATGCAGCAGGGATATAAGATCCTTGCGGACACCGTAAGGACCATCGCGAAGAACGAGACCAACCATGCAAAAGTTTTCTTCGAGGCGATCCTCGAGCAGGCGGGGAGCACGGACGATATCCGTATCGACGCGTCCTTCCCCTTCCATGCGGGGACGGTGGAGGAAAACTTGCGCCTTGCCGCAATCGACGAACAGGACGAAGCGGAAAATTTGTACCCCGGGTTTGCAAAGACCGCGCGGGACGAGGGGTTTGAGCAGATCGCGCTCAAATTCGAGAAGGTCGCGAAGGTGGAGGAAAACCACAGGATCATCTTCGAGTACCTTCACGAGGCGTTCAAGGACGGCTCCCTCTACCGGGCGGAGCGTCCGATGCTGTGGATCTGTTCGGAGTGCGGGTACATGCACACCTCGAAGGAGGCGTGGAACATCTGCCCGCTGTGCGGTGCGTCGCAGGGCGAAGTCGAGCTGCATCTTCCCTTCAAAAAGGAGAATCTATGAAGAAGGAAAGCAACAGGACGAACGCCAAGAAGCAGGGCGCGCAGAACGCCAAGAAGCAGGGCGAACAGAGCGTCAAGAACTGCGGCGGCAGATGCTCGCGTTCCAACAAGGAAAGCGACTGATGAAGAAAAAAGCGCTTTCAAGGGGCGCGGACATGCGCTCCCGCGACCCGCTCGGAAGCTATACGGGCGTGTGCCGCGACGGCGAGCCCGTTCAGGACGCCGACGATCTGTAGAGCGCGGGGGAGCGGAGGGAAACCTTCCGCTCCTCTTTCCGTCTTGTAAGGGCATTCACGCCCTTTTCACACGGCGGTAACACGGCGGGCAAAATCGCGGGGTATGCTTGGAATATTCCATATAAGGAGAAAGAGAATGAAAACGGCAAGGCGCGTTTTGGCGGCATTGGGAGCGGTCATCTTTGCGGCGGCGCTCGTCGGTTGCGGCGAAGAGGAGACGGCGCTCACGCCCGTCCCGCACACGGAGAGCGAGGCATACCGCATGTGGGAGGAGGCGAAGGAGGAGGGCTACGAGGGCGGATACCTCGACTTCCTCTCCGACTTCGACTTCCCCGAAAAGGAGGAGGCATATCCCGTGCAGAGGGCGCTCGCCTCCGCCGTGCAGATCACCGCGACCTTCTCGCGGCTCTCGGGGAGGACTTCCGTCACGACCGCGAGCGGCGGCGCGGGGATCGTATGGTCGGCGGACAGGGAGAGCGGAGACCTCTACATCGTCACCAACTATCACGTGATCTATGACGCAGACAGCCTCGGGCGGGAGACGGTGGCGCACGTCAGCGACGACATCGCCGTCTCGCTGTACGGGGGCTCCTCTTCGGAGCGGCTCTCCGCCCGCTTCGTCGGCGGCTCCAAGGACTACGACGTCGCCCTCCTTCTCGCCGAGGGGGACAAGACCTGCGCGGACGGCGGGCGCACCAATGCGGAGATCGTGGCGGAGAGCGCCGCAGAGCCCGCATCCTTCGCCGATTCGGACGAGCTGCTTGCGGGCGAGCGCGTGTTCGCCGTCGGCAATCCCGACGGGCAGGGGCTCGCCGTCACCGAGGGCATCGTCTCGGTCGAGGCGGAGTCGGTCACGCTCTCCGAGCTCGGCGGAAACGGGACGGTCACCATGCTCGAAATCAGGACGGACGCCGCCGTCAACCACGGAAATTCGGGCGGCGGGCTGTTCGACGCCGAGGGGAACCTCGTCGGGCTCGTCAACGCGCGGAGCGAAAAGACGGGCGTGGAGGCGTTCGGGTACGCCATTCCATCCAACCTCGTCGCGGCGGCGGTCGAAAACATCTTCGCGACGGGAACGGGCTACGTGTCGCGGGCGACGCTCGGCATCACCGTTTTTACTTCGGCGAGCGTCGCCGTGAAGGAGAACGGCGTTTTGCGCATCCATGAGACGGTCGAGGTGGACAGCGTGGAGGCGGACGGCGCGGCGGACGGGATCCTTTTGAAGGGCGACGTCATTCTCTCCCTTTCCCTCGGCGGGGAAGAGCGGGAGATCAGGCGCCGCCACATGCTCACGGAGGCGCTCCTCGACGTGCGCCTCGGCGACACCGTCGTCCTCCGCATCCGCCGCGGCGACGAGGAACTTGAAGCGGAAATCGTCTTCGATTCGCAGGATTTCTTCGCGCAATTTGACTGATTTGATTGATTTTGCGGGCGCCTTCGTGATATAATAATCAGGAAGGCGCCCATCATCGGGCGCGAGGTTTCACCATGAAAAAATTCGGATTGTTTTCGGTCGCGCTGCTCTCGGGCGCGCTCCTCATCGCGGCAAGTTCGTGCGGCGGGTTCTTCGACCCGCCCAAGGCAGATAAGGCTTCCACCTATGAGTGGGCGCTCGGAGAGGGCTACGAGGGGACGGAGGGCGAGTGGCTCTCCTCCTCCGCCGCTCCGCAGACGATGTACCGCCGCCTCTTCGAGGAGGCGCGGGCGGACGGCTCCTTCGGCGGGAGCTACTTCGACTTCCTCGAACAGCTCGGCGTCTCGGACGACACGGCGGGTCTGCAGCGGTCGCTCCTCTCGGCGGTGAGCATCGAGGCGACCTTTGCGGGTTCCTCGTCGTACAGCGCGGGCTCGGGCGTCGTGTATTCGGCGGACAGGTCGAGCGGGGATCTGCTCATCATCACCAACTATCACGTCGTGTACAACCCCGACGTGATGCGCCCGATGGCGCAGACCATCTCGGCATGGCTGTACGGCGGCGAGACGGAGGAGAAGAAGCTCGAAGCAACCTTCCTCGCGGGTGCCTTGCAGTACGACCTCGCCATTCTCTCGGTGGAGGGGGACGATATCGTGACCGAGACGGCGGGCTCCGCGCGGACGGGTCAGCACACGAATGCGGACGTTGTGCGCGAGAGTTCCGTCCTCCCCGCGACATGGGGGGATTCGGACGGGCTCACCGTCTCCGAACGCGTCTATGCAATCGGAAACCCGCTCGGGTACGGGCTGTCGCTCACGAGCGGCGTCGTCTCGCGCGACGCGGAATATATCGACATCCTGCGTCCCGACGAGCGGGAGTACGTCTCCATGCTCGAGATCAGGACGGACGCCGCCGTCAACCACGGAAATTCGGGCGGTGGGCTGTTCAACCGCCTCGGCGAGCTCGTGGGCATCGTCAATGCGAGGAGCGAGGCGGAGGGTTTGGACGACATGGGGTACGCAATTCCCGTCTCCGTCGCAAAGCCGCTCATCGAGAATATCTTGGACAACGGCTCGGGCGCGCACGTCGCCCGCGCGGGCTTCACCGTGACGGGGGTCGGCAAGAGCGTGTTCGACGAGACGACGGGCAAGACGTACATCGAGGAGAACGTCGTCGTGGATTCCGTCTCGGGCGCGTCGTCCTCTGGATTGCAGGTCGGCGACGTCGTGCGGTCGGCTGCCATCATGCGGGGCGGGAACGCGGTGCGCTCCATCACCGCCACGCGGCGGCACTATGTGGAAAATCTCTTCCTCGAGGTCCGCTCGGGGGATACCGTCGTGCTGCTCGTCTCCCGCGAGAATACGACCTATCGGATTGAATTGAGCTTTACGGGAAGTTCGGCTTTTCGCGATTTCCGTTGACGAATCTTCGGAATCGGGGAATTTGCGCTTGACAAACGCGCGAAGGTCTGCTATAATGAAGCCGATCTTGCAGGAATCGCCTAGCGGTATGGCGTCAGCTTCCCAAGCTGATCCCGGCGGGTTCGACTCCCGTTTCCTGCTCCATATACAGCGTGTACCTCTCGGATACAAGAGGTACACGTTTTTTATGGCTCCGATGGGAGTATCCGAAGGTCAATTATGGGGCGGTGGGGAAAGATATCGCAATCGATCCAAATATCTTGCTTTTTCGCTTGAAAAATGGTACAATCATACCATCTTTATGGGAGATCGGCGGAATCAAAATCGTATCGGGGGAGAAGGTTTATGACGGCAAACAGAGAACTTACGGTGAAAGGGCTGAATGTTAAATACAAGAAAGTAGACCAATCGGACTATATTTCGCTTACGGATATCGCAAAGTTCAAAAACCCCACAGACCCGAGATTTACCGTTTATACTTGGCTGCGAAGCAAGGAGACGCTGCGCTTTCTTGCCGTATGGGAAGAACTCAACAACCCCGATTTTAACCGTGTCGAATTCGATACGGTTACAAAGGACGCCGGCACGAATGCCTTCATGATCACTCCTTCGCAGTGGATCCGAAAACTGAACGGCATCGGGCTGACCGTCTCCGCGGGCAAGTACAACAGCGGGATCTATGCACATCAGGATATTGCGTTTGAATTTGCGAGTTGGGTGTCCGCAGAGTTCAAATTGTATCTCATCAAGGAGTTCCAACGCCTGAAAGTATCCGAGCAGAAGGAACTTGAATGGACGTCAAAGCGGGAACTCGCCAAAGTCAATTACCGCATTCATACCGACGCCATCAAGGAGAATATCGTTCCCACGCTCACCGAGGAACAACTCAAATACATCTATGCCGACGAAGCCGATCTCTTGAATGTTGCCCTGTTCGGAAAGACAGCCGGGGAGTGGCGCAAGGAAAATCCGACTTTGAAGGGAAATATCCGCGACTATGCCACGGTGGAGCAACTTTTGGTGATCGCCAATATGGAAAGCTATAACGCCATTTTGATTGAGCAGGGCGTTTCGCAAGCGGAGCGTTTGCAACGCCTCAACGACATGGCGCGCTCTCAACTGCGCGTCTTGCAACAGATCGACACTTCCCACCTGCTCGGAAAGAAGGACGATTAGGAAAGACCTATAACCCCGAAACGGAAAACGGGCGAATTTCCGGCATTGCTTGCGGTATTGGACCGCGTATTGCAGATTGGGCATCTCTCCGATAGGTTCGACTCCCGTTTCCTGCACCAACCTCAACCTAATTCGAACCATGATGAAGTGGTTTGGGTTAGGTTGATTTTTATGTCTGGAAGGCGCGGCGGTTTATGCCGCGAAAGGCTCTTGACATGAGAAAGACGTGCGGTAGGCTATTTGCCAAAGGCAAGAAAAAAG
>CANQAX010000022.1 GCA_947589235.1 uncultured Clostridia bacterium | reverse complement strand
TGGTGAGGAAATACAGGAACGCAATGCAGAGAATTCCCGCGAGGAAATACCCGCTGTCCGAGGCAAGGCGGGACAAAAAGGACGAGATCTTGCCGCCGACGGGCTCCGTCGCAGCCGCCGCGAGCCGCAAAAAGAGCTGAAACGCGGCGAAGAGCAGCACGGGTCTGGCGACCGTTGATATGAGGAGAAACACGGAAAAGGAGCCGAGCGCGTTTTTGATAAGGGCGCTGCCCGCGACGACGAGCTCCATTCCCCCAGACAAAAACCCGCCGACGATGGGTACGGAGCCCGAGACGACATACTTTGCGGCGCGGAGAGACAGCCCGTCATACTGCGCGGAAGTGAGCCCCTGCACCGTCAAAAAGAGCGAAAACAGACCCAAAGTGAGCCCGATGAGCCACTTATTGATGCTCTTGAAGAGGTCGCCGAGCTTCTCGGTACGGACGTCCGGGGAGAGATTCCCGACGAACGCGAGTACGATCATGGCAATGGAAGTGGGCAGAACGACCGCGGTGAAGAGCTCGCAGACCGCACTGCTCAAAAAAACGACCGCGGGGCGGAAGATGCCCGCCAAGACCGCCCCTCCGCTCGCCGCCATGAGGACGAGCAGGAGCGGATACACGAGCTGCATCTGCCTCTGCATGCCCTCGATTGCGGAATACCCCGCCTCCAATACGCTGATGAGGCAGGCAAGCGTCGCACCGCCCGCCGCAATGTACCCGACAAAGTTTATTATGTCTGACGTAGTACTCTGCAAAAAGCCATTTTTTGCGGAATTAAGCACGCCGCACAGCAGTGCAACGGCGAGAATGACGACAAATGCGGGGATCATCACCTTTCCCTCTTCCCAAACGAAGGCGAGCACGGAGCGGAAGAGCGAGCCGTAATCGAGGGAATAGTCCCCCGAGATGACGCTCTTGAGTTTTTCCTTGAGCGACGTTCCCTTGAAGTCCGAAAGCGTTTTTAGGTAGGCTTCGAGCTCCTCGGTGTCCAGTTCGGAAAGAAGTTCGTCGACGCGCTCCTCGAGCGCTTCCCTCCCGCTCTCCTCCTCCGCGGCGCTCGCGTTCTTTGCTCCGATGAGCAATCCCGCGGCAAGGACGGCAAGAAGAACAAGAAACAGGATTTTGATTTTTCCCCTCATGCGAACTCCAAAAGCCTGCGGATGAGCCCGAGAACGCTTTCCAAAATGGGCACGGCGAGAATGAGAATGAGCACCTTTCCGCAGAATACGAGCTTGTCCGCGACCGAATTCTGCCCGAAATCGGACAAGATCCCCGCGCTGAACTCGACGATGTACCCGATCCCGACCATTTTCAGGAGCGCCTTGACGAGAGCGAGGTCCAGTCCCGTCTCCTTCGCGATGTCTCCGAAGATCCCGACACCGTCCTTCAGGATATCAAAGACGAACAGCAGCAGGATGACGCTCCCCGCGACGGTCACGGCAAAGGCGAGCTCGGGCTTCGTCCCCTTGAGAAGGAGCGCGGCGACCGCCGTCACGAATGCAATGCCGACGAGCTGAAAGAGTTCCATTTTAATAGACCCCGAAGATGGTCTTGATCGTCTCGAAGAGGTCGCCGATCATGGTGACGGCGACGGTGAGCGCGATGACGAGACCGACGATGGTGACGACGGTTGCGATGTCGTCGCGGTCCGTCTTCTTGAGGACTTGGCAGACGACCGTGATGATGATGCCGATCGCGGCGAGTTTGAAGATGATTGAAATATCCATCAGATGATGAGAATGACGAAGGCGAGACCCGCAAGCAGCCCCAATTTGCAGTACAGCTCCCCCCGCTCCTTTGCCTCTTTTCGGGAGAGGTCGCGCTTTTCGCCGAGGGTGCCGCTCCTCGAGGCAAAGTACCCCCGCTGCGAGAGTGCATCCCCCCGTCCGAGCATGGAAAAGTAATCTTCGCAGAAGGCGCGCTCTTCCTTGGTGAGATATCCGTATCCGAACTCATTTCTTCGCGTGAGGTCGAACGCCTTTACCGATTTTCCGAAGTCCCCCGTGTACGAAGATTCGGCGAGAAAGGCAGAGAGCGGCTTCCGCGCGTAGTCCAATTCGTTGAGAAAGCGCTCGTTGAAGGCGCAGAATTGCCCGAAAAAGCGCCTTCGGGAGCGATATTTTGCCGCGGCGAAGAACCCGAGCGCCGTGCAGAAGGCGACGACGAGCAGGGAGAGAAGGACTTTAAGCCACATCTTGCCCCTCTTCGTCGAGAATGCGCCCGACGTTCCCCAACCCGTCGAGAAGGATATACCGCGAAAAGAGCTTTTCGGGGACGTCTCCGTATGCCTTCAGGTGGGCGGAGGCAAACACGGCAATTCCGCTCTCGGTCGCGCGGCGGACGGCGGCATAGTCCTCGGGAAGGAGCTCGTCCGTCACAATGACGTCGGGTCGGAGGGCGCGGATCCCCGCGGTAAAGGCGGTGAGTTTGTCCGCGAACCGCATGATGTCCGCCGTCCGACCGAGCTCTCCCGCCGAGAGTTCCCCTCTCTCGTCGCAAACGAGCGCGTTGCAGTTCCTCTCCCTGCAGGTGAGGCGGCACAGGTCGCGCAGGATCGTCGTCTTTCCCTCGCCGGGCGGCGCGAGAATGAGGACGGATTTGAGCCCGTCCGCAAGGCAGAGGCGGAAAATTTCGCCCGCGCACCCCTCGACGGCGTGCGGGACGCGGATACAGAGCGAGGTGACGTCGCGGACGGAGAGCACCCTGTTTCCCTCATAGACGTACGTGCCCGCGACGCCGACGCGTTCCCCCTCCTTTCCCGTCACGAAACCCTGCCGCAACTGGTTTTCGACGGAGTAGACGGAATAGCCGCACGCCGCGAACAGCGTGTCCTCGACTTCCTTCCGCGTCGGAACGAGGGCGCTATTTACGGAAGAGACCCCGCCCTCTCCGAGCCAGACGAACGCTCCGCCCAAGTTGGCGCGGAGAGGCTTGTCCGCGCGGACGCGGAGTTCGTACAGAAGATTCAGATTGACGTGGCGCACGCATTTGATAAGGCGCGGGGACAGGAAATCGAGCATCAATATAGGATATGGTCGGGCGCGCGAAGATATGAAAAAACCCCTCCGCAAGTCGCTGCGGAGGGGCAAATCGGTGAAATTTATTCGATGACGAACACGTTCAGGCTGTTGTTCTTAAGGGTCGCCTTCAGGGAATTCCCCTCGATGGCGACTTCCGAATGGACAGGCGCGATGTGGTCGCGCTTGCCCGCCTTCACGTAAATTTCGTTGATAACGGTCGCGTCCTCGTGCCAGAGCGTGGTGACGGACGCCTTTTTCTTCGTACCGAAGTTCACGAGGTCTGCGGTGAGCTCCTCGTCCTTCCCCGAGACGTTGACGACTTTGAGGTAGATCTTCCCGTCCTCGCCGACGCTCGCCGTCTGGAAGATGCGCTCGTTGACCTTCCAGATGTTCTTGAAGAGCACCTCGTGCCACTCGCCGTCCTTGAAGATGGAGGCGGTGAACGTCTTGCGGGTGTAGACGAGGCGGAGCTTGTTCCCCTCCGGGCTGTACCCGAGGAACTTATCCTTGCCCATCATCTCGCAGACAGTGCGCATGAAGTCGACGCGCTTGTCGAAGGAGACGTCGTATCCCTTGTGATTCTTGCCGTACTGGCAGCAGATGGAGAATCCCGCGCTGTCCATCGTCCCGGCATCGCGGACATCCGCAACGCCCACCCCCGCAATGAAGCTCTGCTCGCCCGAGAGGCGGCGGAAGGAGATCTCCACCTCGCAGTCGGAGAACCTCTGCGCATCGTAGTAGAAGCCGTTGAAGGCGTCGCTCTCCTCGATGACGAGCTCGTTCCCCTCGATGTGCCCGCCGCGGCAGTTCGGATAGACCTTCCACCCGCCGAGCCCGTCCGCAAAGTCGTGGTCATAGAGAATTTTTCCCGTCGCGATGTCCTTCACGGTGACGCGGGAAACGGCGCTTGCCGTCCTGTGACCGCCGATGACGAGCCCGCCCGCGTTGTCGTCGTTTACCTCGGAGACGTCGCGGAGGGTGTATTTGCCCGTGTTCGAGGCGAACATCTGCTGGACGTAGTAGTTGGGCGTGAGCATGACGTCGCGCGCGTTGAACCAGATGAGATTGGGCGTCCAGCGGTAGTGATAGGTCGAGGCAAAAAGAGGCGCATAACAGGTCATCTTCACGACGTCGGAGTTGCGCTCGCACCCCGTGAGGAATGCCGCCTCGGCGAGCGCGGAGCGCAGGTTGTTGTCGCCGTTGAGCCGCCCCCTGCCGTCCGCCATCGTGTGCATCGCATACTCGCCCATGAACACCTTCGCCCCGCTGCGGTCGTAGGCGTCGTACCGCTTGGTGTTGTCGATGAACCACTGGTAGGAGTTGTAGACGTGTTCGTCGACGATCATGTCGCGGTACTTTTCGTTGATGGTCTTCCACGACTCGTTGGAGTCCTGCGGGCGGATGTCCACCCCCGCGCTCGTGACGATGGTGATGTCGAAGAGCTTCAGAAGGTCGGTCATCCTTCCCTTATACATATATTGCCGCACGCCGAGAAGGCAGGAGGCGAAGTTGTCGAAGTACTCATACCCCCAGTTCTCGTTGCCGATCCCGACGTATTCAGGTCGAAGGGCGCGGGGTGCCCCATATCGGCGCGGATCTTCGCCCAGTATGCCTCGTTCGCATCGAGCGAGGCGACGTCCCCCTTCGCAAAGTAGATGAGGTCGGCAACGTTGTCGATGACCTCTTCCTTGAACTTTTGGGTGCCGGGTACGATGCGCTGATAGCCCGTCTTGCGCTGCTCGCCCATGCGGATCTGGCAGAGAAGCCCGCAATGGAGCACGGGAAGGGGCGCCATGCCGAGATCCTCGCAGAGGGCGAAGTACTCATAGAACCCGATGCCGTACGACTGCATGTACCGCCAGAGGTTTGCGGTCTGCTTCCTCTTTTCGAGGGGGCCCACCGTGTTTCTCCACTTATATTGGTAGTCGAAGGAGACGTCCCCCTCGACGACACAGCCGCCGGGGAAGCGCAAAAAGGCGGGATGGCAGTCGCGGAGCGCCTCGACGATGCGGGGCGAGAGCTTGCCGTTGCGGTACTTGTCGGGATCCCCCCAGACGGTCGCGGGAAGCAGGGAGATGTAGTCGAGCCCGATCTTTCCGTTCCCCTCGAGGGTGATGCAGAGCCGACCCATCGTATCCTTTTCCGCCTTGACGGACGTGGAGACCTTGATCCAGTCCCCCTCCGTCCCCTCGGGAATTTGGACGGTGCCAATCGTCGTGTGCCGCCCGTGCGCGCCCTTGATGAACACCTTCGCGACCCCCTTGAAGCCGAGCCGCTTCACCCACATCGAGAAGTGGTAGGTCTCCCCGCAGGTGACGGGCATGCCGTACATGTCGTACGAGCCGTTGGTGTAGTATCCGGGATTCTCGAGATGATAGATGCCGCCGACGTTCAGAAGCAGCCACGTCGGGTTGTTCTCGTTCATCGAGCCCTTGCTCCTCATGACCTTCTTGGGTCCCGCGCCGTAGATGTCCCAATAGTAGATGGGATTCTTCCTCGTCTCGACGGCGCTCTCGGCGCTGTAGTCGTCGTAGGTAAAGTACTCGAACTCGAACGAATTGTTGATGACCATTTCCGCGTTGAGCCCGCCGTCCGCCGACTGGTTGATGTCCTCGAAGAACATGCCGTACAGGCGGTCGGAGATCTCCACTCCCTTCTTCTTCGCATCGAGCGTAAACCTGACCATATTTTTACTCCTCATTTGCCGCAGGATCGCGCAAGACGGCGCCCCCTCTCGCGGCTACATGTATTATATCAACGAAAATCCGATTCGTCAACATTTTGATGAAATATTTTAAGTCGGTTTGAAGTATTTTTTGAAATGCCCCGACGGAGCGTCGGGGCAGCGTGTTTTGTTCAGGAAAGGAGCTTTCCGAGGACGGCGCGGCAGGCGAGTTTGCAGTGCTCGTAGGTGAGCCCGCCCTGAAAATAGGCGGTATATGGCTCGCGGATGGGCGCGTCGGCGGAGAGCTCGATGGAGGCGCCCGCGACGAACGTTCCCGCCGCCATGATGACTTTGCAGTCGTACCCGGGCATATCCCACGGCTCCAAACGAACGAAGCTGTCCACCGGGGAGCAGTCCTGCACCGATTGGATGAAGGCGCGGAGTTCTTTTTCCGTGCGAAAGCGGATGGCGCGGGTGATGTCGGCAAGCGGCGCGCCGATCTTCGGGAAGTTCTCGAACCCAAGTTCCTCCATGCATGCGCCGATGAGAAGTCCGCCCTTCAACGCCTGCGAAACGACGTGCGGCGCGAGGAAAAATCCCTGAAAGAAGGGCTGGTATCCGTATGCATACGAGCCGATCTCCCCGCCGACCGAGGGCGCTGTGAGGCGGTTTTCGCACATTTCAATGTACTCTTTCCGTCCCGCAATGTAGCCGCCGGTCGGTGCGAGCCCGCCCCCGGGGTTCTTGATGAGGCTCCCCGCGATGAGGTCGACGCCCGCCTCGGTGGGCTCGGTCGTCTCGACAAATTCGCCGTAGCAGTTGTCGGCGAAGATACACCCCTTGAAGCCCCTCTCCCGCGCAAATTCGCACATCGAACGGAGCGCTTCCACGGGGAAGGCGTCGCGGAGCTCGTACCCGCGCGAACGCTGGAGATAGAGCATGTCATAGGCGGAAAAGTCGAACTCGTCCGCCCGCGCGATGTCCGATTTGCCCTCATCTGTCTGCGGGAAGAGGTCGAAGGTGATGCCGAAATCGGCGAGCGAGCCGTTGCCCTTCCCCCAAATGACGGAGCGGATGGTGTCATACGGCATGCCGGTGAAGCCGAGAACGCGCATCCCGGGGCGCAAAACGCCAAAGAGCGCGACGGTGAGCGCGTGCGTTCCCGAGAGGAGCGCGGGCGAGACGATAGCCTTTTCCGCGCCGAATGCGCGGGCGTATACCCTTCCGAGCGCCTCCCGCCCCTCGTCTCCGTAGCCGTAGCCGGTGGACGGCTGGAAGTGGCGGAGCGCAATCTGCTCCTCACGGAAGGCGGAGAGCACCTTTTCCTGATTGAAAAGCGCGACCGAATCGATATGGCGGAACTCGTCCTTCAAGCGCTCCTCGGCGCGCAAAATTACCTCATCGACCTTCATAGACGGATATGACCTCCTCTGCGGCTCTTGTTACGGGCATCGGCGGAAGAAGATGCAGATGTTCCGTTCTCTTGAAAAATGTGAGCTGCCGCTTCGCATAATTTCGCGTATTCTTCTTTATTATGTCTGACATAGTACTTTCCAAAATGCCTTTTTTCAAAAATTCGACGACTTCTTTGTACCCAATTCCCTGCATGCACCGGGCATTTTCGGGCACGCCCGCGGCAAGGAGCCCCTTCACCTCGTCAACGAGCCCCGCCTTCAGCATGCCGTCCACGCGCGCGTCGATCCTTCGATACAGTTCCTCGCGCGGGTAGTCGAACGCGAATGCCTCGAACGGATACCGTGCGGCGGGCGCGGGCGTCTGTTCGGACTTCTTCCTTCCCGTCGCCTCGAAGATCTCGAGCGCGCGGATGACGCGCTTTCTATCGTTCGGGTGGAGCCGTTCCGCGCTCTCGGGGTCGACGGCTCGAAGGCGGGCAAAGACCGCCTCCGCCCCCTCTTCTTCCGCAATTTTTGCGTATTTTTCGCGTACGGCGGGGTCGGCGGGCGTGTTCCCGAACGAGCTCTTGTAGAGAATGGCATTGAGGTAGAACCCCGTTCCGCCGACGAGGACGGGCGTCTTGTCCCGCGATAAGATGTCCTCGAGGGTGGGCAGGGCAAGCCGCTCGAAGTCGCTCACCGAAAATTTCTCGAAGGGCGAGGCGACGTCGATCATCGCATGCGGGATCCCGCCCCGCTCCTCTTCCGTCGGCTTTGCGGTGCCGATATCGAGACCGCGGTAGACGAGGAGCGCGTCGCAGGAGATGATTTCCCCTCCGAGCCGCCGCGCGCATTCGACGGCGAGCGCGCTCTTCCCCGTGGCGGTCGCGCCGCAGATGACGAGAAGTTTCTTCATACGATGCGCTTGAAGAGCTTTTCGAGCTCCGATTTCTTGATTTTTACGGCGACAGGGCGCCCGTGCGGGCACTTTAAGCCCATGTCACCCTCCGTCTGTTCGATGAGCGAGCGGACCTCGAGTTCGGTGAGAGATTCTCCCCCCTTGACGGCCGCCTTGCATGCCGCCTGTGCGAGCTTGTCCTTCAGAAGTTCTGCAAGGCGGATGGCACGGAGGCTCTCCATCGACGAGAGCACCTCGGAGAAGAAGGCGGAAAGGTCCATTCCGACGAGGTCGGCGGGCACTGCCGAGACGCGGACTGTCCGTTCGCCGAATACCTCGATGTCGAAGCCGAGCTCCGAAAGGGTCGGGATCTGCCGCTCGAGGAAGGCGAACTCCTGTGCGTTCGCATCGAGCGTGAACGGAATGAGCATGGGCTGGGAATGCACTTCCCGCCGCGCGAGCTTTTCGCGGAGCCTGTCATAGATGAGGCGCTCGTGGGCGGCGTGCTGGTCGACAAGATAGGCACAGTCACCGCATTCGTAGAGAAGATAGGTGCGGAAGAGCTCCCCCTTGTAGGCGAGCGTGGCAGTGTCGACGCGCTCCTGCTTTGCCGCCGTCTCGCGGAGGAATTTCCTGTTTTCCTCGAAGAAGTCCTCCTTCGGCGCCTCTGTTTTGGGCGAGCGTACCTCGAAGGTGAGCGGTTGTTCAAAGCGGGGCGCGGGATTCTTCCCCGCCGAGAGCGGAATGTCGAAGGAGAGCTCTTTTTTCGCCTCCTCCATGCTCATTTTGGGCTGCTTTTCTTCGGGTTTGGGCGCTATTGGTGCGTGGGTTCCTTCGGGAGACGCGATATATTCGAGGGCGCGGGAGTTGCCGTCGAGCACGGAAGAGATGACGGAATAGACGCAGCCATAGATGATTTGGTTGTCGGCAAAGCGGACGTCCGCCTTGTTGGGGTGAACGTTCACGTCCACGAGCTCGGGTGCAAGGTCGAGAAAGAGCGCGAAGAAGGGATATTGCCGCTTCATGAGATAGGCGGCGTAGGCGTTTGCAATCGCGGCGCCGATCGTCTGGTTGACGACGTACCGCCCGTTCACGAACAGGCTCTGATAGCTGCGGTTGGGCTTGGAGTAGTTCCGATTCCCGATGTACCCGTGCAGGCGAATGCCATGCTTTTCGGCGTCGATCTCGAGGCAATTTTCGAGGATGTTCCCGTACACGGAACCGAGCGCCGAAGCGAGCCCGTCGCCGAAGGAGCGGAAGCGCACCTTGCCGTTCGCCTCATAGGTAAAGGAGACGTCGGGGCGGGAGAGAATGAAGCGCGCCATCATGTTGGTGACGTCGCCCTCCTCCTGCGCGTCCGATTTCAGAAATTTCAGGCGGGCAGGCGTGTTGAAGAAGAGGTCGGAGACGGTGACTTCCGTCCCCCTTCCGCCTGCCGCGGGCAGAATTTCGCCGAGAACGCCCCCTTCGCAGGAGAGCGAATTTGTCTCGCCGCCGCAATTGGAGACGATCTTCATGCGGGAGACGGACGCGATGGACGCAATCGCCTCGCCGCGGAAGCCGAGCGTCGAAACGCGGAAGAGGTCCTCCGCCGTGCGGAGCTTGCTCGTCGCGTGCGGGAGATAGGCGCGGGCAAGGTCGCCCTTGTCCATTCCCTCGCCGTTGTCCGTCACGCGGATGGACGCCTTTCCGCCCTGCTCCACCGCGACCTCGATCTCCGTCGCCCCGGCGTCGAGCGCGTTTTCGACGAGCTCCTTTACGACGGAATAGGGTCTGTCGACGACTTCGCCCGCGGCAATGCGGTTGTAGACGTCTGCTCCGAGAACGTTGATCTTCATTTTGCCTTCTCCTTCCACTCCGTGAGGAGCAGGAGCGCCTGCATCGGGGTGAGCGAGTCGAGATCGAGCCCCTTGAGCTCCTCGCGGAGGGCGAGTTCCTCGGGCTCGGGCTCCTCTTCCGCCCGTTCGGGGGCGCGCTGTTCCTTCCGCTCGAGCGAGCGCAGAATGTCCTTCGCGCGGGAGGTCACTTCCTGCGGGACGCCCGCGAGCGCCGCGACTTCGACGCCGAAACTGCGGGAAGCACCGCCGCGCACGATCTTGCGGAGGAACACGATGTTCCCGCCGATCTCGCGCACGTTGATCTTGTAGTTTCGCACGCCGTCGAGCTTGCCCTCAAGCTCGGTGAGTTCATGGAAATGGGTGGCAAACAGCGTCTTGGCGCGCACCCGCTCGGTGAGATATTCGATGACCGCCCACGCGATGGAGAGCCCGTCGAAGGTGCTCGTTCCCCTGCCGACCTCGTCGAGAATGAGGAGGCTCCGCGCCGTCGCGTTGCGTAGAATGTTGGCAACTTCGGTCATCTCGACCATGAAGGTGCTGCGGTCGAGAATGAGGTTGTCGCTCGCGCCGATCCGCGTGAAGATACGGTCGACGAGGGGCACTGCGGCGCGCTTTGCGGGGACGAAACTCCCGATGTGCGCCATGAGGACAATGAGGGCGTTCTGGCGGAGATAGGTGCTCTTGCCCGCCATATTCGGTCCCGTGATGACCATGGTGCGGTTGTCGCCGCCGTCGAGAATGCAGTCGTTGGGGACGAAGCGCTCCCGCGAGATCGCCTCGACGACGGGGTGCCGCCCCTCCTCGACTTGGAGCGCTCCCTCCTCCAAAATTTCGGGTCTGCAATATTTGTTTTCCTTGGCGACGCGCGCGAGGGAGACGAGGCAGTCGAGCATGGCGACCGCGTCCGCGATCTGCTGAAAGACGGGAATGTTCGCCGCAAGGATGCCGAGGAGTTCCCCATAGAGGTGCTCCTCGAGCCGCTGTGCCTGTTCGCTGCTCCCGAGGATCTTCCCCTCGAGTTCCTTGAGCTCGTCGCAGGTGTACCGTTCGCCGTTTGTGAGCGTCTGGCGGCGCACATAGGAGTACGGAACGCGGTCCTTAAAGGAGTTACTGACCTCGATATAGTACCCAAACACGCGGTTAAAGCCGACTTTGAGGGCGCGGATCCCCGTCCGCTCCCGCTCCCTCGTCTCGAGCTCCTGCAAGAGGGCGCTCGCGTCCCCCTTGACGGAGCGGAGCGAATCGAGATCTTCGTTGTACCCCGCGCGGATATAGCCGCTCTCCTTGAGCGTCGTCGCCTCGGGCGAGATCGCGCGGTCGAGAAGGTCGCATACTTCCTTCGTGTCGACGAGCTTTTTTGCGATCCCCGTCAGAAGTTCGGACGTGAATCCCGTAAGGCGGAAGCGGAGATTGGGCACGACAGCGAGCGAGGACGAGAGCGCGAGGCAATCGCGCGGCTGCAGGTTCCCGTTGGAGATGCGCCCCGTGAGCCGCTCGATGTCGCGGATGCCGCCGAGCATATCCGAAATGCCGTCGCGCGCGGGATTGGAGCGGAAGAGTTCGTCGACGGCGGAGAGCCGCTTTTCGATCTCCTCCTTATCCTTGAGCGGGTTCATAAGGAGGAGCGAGAGCCGCCTTGAACCCATGCTCGTTTTTGTCTTGTCGAGCAGCCACAGAAGGGAGCCGTACCGCTTGCCCTCCGAGCTGTTCCGCAAGATCTCGAGGTTGCGCATTGCGGTCGGGTCGAGCGCCATGCGGGAATCGGCGACGCGGAGGGTGTTGATGTTCTTCAGGGCGTGCTTCTGCGTGTCGTGCAGGTACTCGATGAGGGCGCCCGCCGCGATGACTTGGGGAGAATGTCTGTCCAGCCCGAGGGCATCCGTCGATGCTGCGGAGAACTGCTCCTTTAGGTTCTTTTCGGCGCGCTCCGGGCGGAACGCGAGCGGAAGATAGCATGAAAAATCGGGGAGAGTTCCCCTCTCCCGTTCCCTTCTCTCCTTCGTCTCGAAGAAGAACGCGTCGTTTGAGATGACTTCGACGGCGGAGAGATTGACGAGCGCGGACAGAAGGCGCTCCGCGTTCTCTTCCTCGGAGACCGCGAATTCGCCTGTCGTGATGTCTGTCCATGCGAGGGCATACCCGTTCTCCCCCTTGTAGGCGCAGGCGAGGTAGTTGCTCTTCTTCTCGTCGAGAAGGCTCTCCTCGGTAACGGTCCCCGCCGTAACGACGCGGATGACGTCCCTGTCCACCATTCCCTTCCCCGCCTTGGGGTCGGAGAGCTGTTCGCAGATGGCGACGCGCTCGCCCGCCTCCACGAGCTTTTGAATGTAGGGATCGACGGCGTGATAGGGAACGCCGCACATCGGCGCGCGCTCCTCGAGCCCGCAATCTCTGCCCGTGAGCGTGAGATCGAGGATCCCGCTCGCCTTTACGGCGTCCTCGAAGAACATCTCGTAAAAGTCGCCGAGCCGATAGAACACGATGCAGTCGGGGTATTCCTGCTTCACCCGCTTCCAATGCTCCATCATCGGGGAAAGTCCCATTGCCGTTTACCTCTCTTTTGCAGATAAAACTTACTTAAACTCCTCATTTCCGAAGAGTGAAATGCCGTTTGCCGAATGAATTTTGAGCGTCACAAACTCGCCGATGGGGTTGCGTTCGGAGGGGAAATACCCCATCCGCCCGAATTCGTCCCGCCCGAGATACAGCCCCTTCCTTTCGTCGTAGCCTTCGCAGAGAATTTCGACGGACGCGCCGACGTAGCGCGCGCTCATCTTCCTTGTCCTCTCGTTCACGAAGTCGATGAGCCGTAGGAGCCTGTCCTTTGCGACGTCGTCGGGCACCTTTCCGTCCATAGCCGCCGCGCGCGTGCCCGTCCGCGGCGAAAACGCGAACATGAACGCCGAGGAAAAGTCCGCCGCCTCGACGAGGGAGAGCGTCTCGAGGAAGTCCTCCTCCGTCTCGGTCGGAAAGCCCACGATGAGGTCGGTCGTCACCGCGCATTCGGGGATCGCCTTCCGCAGCATCTGTATTTCGCCGAGATACTTTTCCCGCGTGTAGCGGCGGTTCATGAGGGAGAGAATGCGGTTCGAGCCCGACTGCACGGGCAGATGGATCTGCCGGCAGATGTTCGGATACTTCGCGATGACGTCCACGAGCTTCTCCGAAAAGTCCTTGGGGTGCGAGGTCATGAAGCGGAGGCGGTACTTCCCCCCAATCTTTGCGACCCGCTCCAAAAGGGCGGGGAAGTCCGTCTCCCCGTCGCGGTAACTGTTCACGTTCTGCCCGAGAAGCGTGATCTCGCGGTAGCCGTCCTTCACCAAGCCCTCGACCTCGCGCACGATGTCGTCCGCGCGGCGGGAACGCTCCCTCCCGCGAACGTAGGGCACGATACAGTAGGTGCAGAAGTTGTTGCACCCGTACATGATGTTCACCCAAGCGCCGGGGTAGCCCGTGCGGACGGGATTGATGTTGTCCTCCGTCTCCCCCCTCTCGTCCTTGAGGGAAAAGACGCGCTTCTTTGTAAGGCGCTTGCGCTCGATGAGTTCGCCGAGCTCGGCGAGGTTGTGCGTTCCGAAGAGGATGTCGACGAAGGGAAACTTCTTCCGTATGATCTCCGCCTTCCCCTCTTCCTGCGCCATGCAGCCGCCGACCGCGATGAGCATGTCCTTCCGCTCGCGCTTGAGCTTTTTCAGGGCGCCGATGTTGCCGAAGGCATGATTTTCGGCATTCTCGCGGATACAGCAGGTGTTGAATACGACGATGTCGGCGCTCTCGACGGGAGCTTCCTCATCGTACCCCTTTTCGCGCAGAATGCCCGCGATCTTCTCCGACTCGTGCAGGTTCATCTGACAGCCGTATGTGACGATGTGATACTTCATAGCGCGGACAGGATCTCCCCGACTTTTCCGTGCAGGACAAGCTCGCACCTGCCGTCGATGGGCGTTGCGTCGCGGTTGATGAGCACCAAATGCCGCCCGCGGAACGCGTTGAGAAAGCCCGCCGCGGGATAGACGGTAAGAGACGTCCCCGCGACGATGACGGTATCGGCGGAAGAAATTGCGTCGAGCGCGCCCTCCACCGTCTCCCCGTCGAGCGGTTCGCCGTACAGGACGACGTCGGGCTTGATGAGCCCCCCGCAGGAACAGCGCGGAATGCCCTTGCTCTGTGCGATGTAGGTTGCGTCATATAAGGCGCCGCAGCGAAGGCAATGGTTGCGGTGAATGCTCCCGTGGAGCTCGAATACCCGCTTGCTCCCCGCCTTCTGGTGCAGCCCGTCGATGTTCTGGGTCACGATGTCGATGTGCTTCCCCTCCGCCTCGAGCTCGGCGAGCTTTTTGTGCGCGGCGTTGGGCTCCGCCCAAAGGGGGAGCATCTTGTCGCGGTAGAAGCGGTAGAACTCCTCCGTGTGCGAAAAGAAGTAATCGGAGCTCAAGATGACTTCGGGCGGAACGTCGTACTTCATGCGGTACAGCCCGTCCTCCGAGCGGAAATCGGGGATCCCGCTCTCGGTGGAGACGCCCGCTCCCCCGAAAAAGACGAGGCGGGAACTCTCGGAAACGATCTGCGAAAGGGTAGGTTTCATAACGCATTCATTATATCACAACAAACGGGTTTTTTCAACAAAAGCGGATTGGGATTTGAAAATTTTCTTGAAATTACGCATGCTGAAGGGGATGAAAAAATTCGCTGTCATCCTCTCAGCCGTTCTCGGCTCGGTCGCCGTTCTCCTTCTCACCGCCCTCGAGTTCTATCTCGGGGTGACGAAGGACGTCCGCCTCGACGTGAAAAAGCTCCGCCTCGACACCGCCTGTATCCGCCTGTACGACTCGGACGGCGAGCAGATCGAGACGGCGGCGCGCTCGTCCGTCTCGGTGCGAGATCTTCCGGACTACCTTCCGAATGCCTTTGTCGCCGTCGAGGACAAGCGTTTCTACACCCATCACGGCTTGGACGGCAAGCGGATCGTGAAGGCGGCGCTTAAAAACATCGCGTCCTTCTCCTTCCGCGAGGGCGCCTCGACCATCTCGCAGCAGCTCATCAAGAACACCCACCTCTCGGGCGAAAAGACGCTGAAGCGCAAGCTCCGCGAATTCAAGCTCACCCGCGCGCTCGAGAAAAAGTACTCCAAGGAGGAGATCCTCGAGCTGTACCTCAATTCCATCTACTTCGGGCACGACGCGTTCGGGATATCCGCCGCGAGCGCCTTCTACTTCGGGAAGGACGCCGAGGAACTCACCCCCGCCGAGAGCTCCATGCTCGCCGCGCTCGTGCGCTCCCCCAACCGCTATTCCCCCTTCCGCGACCCCGAGACCTGTCTTTCGCGCCGCAACTTCGTCCTCTCGCTCATGTATGAGCAGGGATATCTCACGGCTTCGGAATATGAGAATGCGAAAGAGGAGCCGCTGCCCGAGGAGCCTTCCTGCGGGAGCTCCTCCGCCTATCTTTCCGCCGTGTTCGGGGAGCTTTCCCGCCTCTTCCCCGATGCGGACGCAAGCGATTTGGGGTCTCTTTCCATCGAGACCTTTCTCGAGCGCGACCTTCAGGAGGAGCTCGAAAAGACGGAATGCGATTCGGACGTCTGCCTTCTTATAAGGAGCAACCGCACGGGCGGGCTCCGCGCCCTCCACTCGACGTGCGGCATCCTGAAGCGGAGCCCTGCCTCCACATTGAAGCCCCTGCTCGTGTATGCGCCCGCCGTCGAGGAGGACTTCATCTCGCCTGCGACCCCCCTTCTCGACGCGCGCGCCGACTTCGGCGGATACTGCCCGGACGACGCGAACGGAGCCACGGACGGCTATATGAGCGCGCGGTACGCCCTCGCCCACAGCGTCAATCTGCCCGCCGTGCGCGTCCTCAACGAGATGGGCTGTAAAAAAGCGGCGGGATACCTTGAACGGCTGGGACTTCATGTGAACGAGGATGACTGCACCCTCGCCCTCGCGCTCGGCGGCATGCGCGAAGGGTTCGAGCTCACCCGCCTTGCCGACGGGTATTCGGCGCTCGCCTGCGGCGGAATGTATTCCCCCTCGGGCGCAATTGCGCGAATTGTGCGCTCGGACGGGACGGAGATTTACCGCTACTCGCCCGAACAGGAGCGCGTCTTTTCGGAGGAGACGAGCTACCTCGTGAGCGACATGCTCCGAACGGCGGCGCGCGAGGGAACGGCACGGAAGCTCCGCGCGCTCCCCTTCCCCGTCTGCGCCAAGACGGGCACGGCGGAAAATGATAGCGGCAACACCGATGCCTACACCATTGCCTACACCGCGGACGACACCGTGGCGGTTTGGATGGGAAACCGCGACAATTCGCCCGTAAATGCCACGGGCGGCGGGCTCCCCGCAAACGAGGCGCTCCGCATCTTCAAGACAATTTACAGGGACAATTTGCCCACGCCATTCCCCGCATGCGAGGGCGTCTGCACCGCGGAATACGACGTTCCGAAGTACGAGACGGAACATAAAGTAGTACTCGCCGACCCCGTTTCCCCCGCGGCTTGCCGAAATTCCGAGCTCTTCAAGCGGACGGCGCTCCCGCACGAACAGTGCACGCTTTACTCCGAGCCGAACATCGAAATGCCCCGCCTCTTCGTGAAAAATGGGGCGGTTTACCTCGAATTATGTCAGACACAGTACTATGAATACACCGTAAAAAGAGAAAATCGCGGCAAAACTACCACGATTTACAGCGGAAAATATCAAAAACTCATCTGCGACAATTCCGTCCGCGCAGGCGAGAGCTACACCTATACGGTGACCCCCGCCTATTGCGGACACGAGGGAAATCCCGTCTCGCTCCCCTCCGTCCGCATCGAGGGAGGCGAAGCGCTCCCCGACGACTGGTGGAAGGATTAGAGCGGAATGACTTCGACTGTTCCGAGCGCCTCCTCGACGAGAGATTCTACGTCGAGCTTGCTCTCCTCCTCCTCGATGAAGGAAAGGGAGGGCTTGATGGCGGGGTGTTCGGGCAGAAAGACGGTACAGCAGTCCTCAAAGGGCAGGACGGACGTCTCGAAGGTGCCGATCTTTTTGGCGCGGGCGATGATCTCCTCCTTGTCGAACCCGATGAGCGGGCGAAGGACGGGAAGCCGCACGACGTCGCCCGATGAGGTCAGCCCCTCCAAGGTCTGTGAGGCGACCTGTCCGAGGCTCTCCCCCGTGACGAGGCACTTCGCCCCGATTTCGGTTGCGATCTTTTCGGCAATGCGGAACATGAACCGCCGAAGCAGCGTCACGTTGAGCTCTTCGGCGCATTTTTTGTGGATCTCCTCCTGAATGTGCGTCACACTCACCGTGCGGAGACGCGCCGTGAGCGAATATTCGGAGAGGATCTTCGAGAGCGTGACGACCTTCTCCTTCGCCCCCTCGTTCGTGTAGGGGTAGCTGTGGAAGTGGAGCAGTTCGACGTGCAGCCCGCGCTTCGCCATCATGTAGCCCGCGACGGGCGAATCGATGCCGCCCGAGATCATGAGGAGCCCCGTCCCCGAGGAGCCGACCGGCATGCCGCCCGCCCCCTCATAGAAGGAGCCGAACACGAGCGCCGTGCCGTTCTCGCGAACGTCGATATAGACGCGGTTTTCGGGCTCGTGGACGTCCACGCGCAGCTGCCTGTTCTCGGAAAGCAGCCTTCCGCCGATCTCCGCGCTCACTTCCATCGACGTTAACGGGTATTTCTTGTCCGCGCGGTGCGTTTCGACTTTGAAGGTGCCGAAGGAGGGCGCAATGCGCTTTGCCGCTTCGTAGATGCTGCCGAGGTCGTTGGGAACGAGCCACCCGCGCGAGCAGGAATAGACGCCGAACACGCGCGAGATCTTGCGCTCGATCTCGTCCGCCCGCGCCTCATCGAACTTTTCGACGAGGTAGCGCCCGCTCGTGCGGTGCAGTTCGTGGCGGATCCCGCGGAGGGCTCGCTCGAGATTGACGGAAAAGAGCCGCTCGAAGTAGCCGCGGTTTTTCCCCTTCAGATGAATTTCCGCATAGCGGACAATGACGACCGATTCCATTTCAAACCCTTTCTTTGTATTCTTGCACGGCGGCAAGGATTGCCTCTGCCGCCCTGTCTATCTCCTCTTCCCCCGTCTCGGGAGAAAAACTCAAGCGCAGCACCCCGTCCAGCACCCGCTCGGGGTACCCGCATGCCGTAAGGACGCGGCTGAACCGATGTTTGGAAGAGCATGCGCTCCCCGTTCCCGCGACGACGCCGCGATCCCAGAGCATGCGCTGCAGCACTTCCCCGCGCATTCCCTCGGCGGAGACGGTGAGAATGTACGGCGAGCCGTCCTCGGGGGAAATTCTCGTGAGCGTTCCCTCGAGGCGGGAAAAGAGCCGCTCGCGGAGCCCGCGGAGATGAACGCTATTCTTTTCGAGCGACGCGAAGGTTTCCTCGGCGGCATAGCGGAATACTTCGATCCCGAACATGTTCTCGGTTCCGCTCCGAAGCCCCCCCTCCTGTCCGCCGCCGAAAAGGAGCGGGCGAAGGGCGAGTTCCTTCCTCTTGATGAGGGCGCCTGTCCCCTTCAAACCCCCGATTTTATGCGCGCTGACCGTGTAGAGGTCGACGTCGGGCGGAAGGCGGAACGGAAGTTTCCCGAACGCCTGCACGCCGTCCGAGTGGAAGAGCGTGCGCGGATTCTTGCGCTTGACAGCCCGCGCGAGCGAGGAAATGTCGTTGACGGCGCCCGTCTCGTTGTTCACGTGCACGACGGAGACAAGCGCCGTCGAGCTATCGACAAGGGACAAAAGCGCCTCTTCATTCACCCGTCCGTCCCTCTCTACGGGCGCAAAGCGGGGCTCCACGCCCCTGTTTTTGAGTTCCGTCGCGCTCTCATATACGGCGGCATGCTCGCCCGCCGTCGTGACGACGTTCCCCCGACGGGCGAAAAAGAGCGCCTGATTGTCCCCCTCCGTTCCGCCCGATGTGAACAGGAGCGAAAAGCGGGAGGGATCGCCGATGTAGCCCAAGAGCTCCGAGCGCGCCGCCTCGAGTTCCGCATGTGCCGAGACCCCTCCGCGGTACAGGGCTGAGGGATTGTAGAAGGTATCATGAAGAAAGGCGTTCGCCCGCTCGAGGGCATGTTCGTTCGGGCGGGTCGTCGCCGCATTGTCGAGGTAGATCATTCGCGTTCCAACTTATTTCTTCCCGCCGCAAAGACGAGATATTCGAGCATCATCTCCCGGCATTCGAGGACGTACAGCGTCTTGCCGAGCGAGCCCGAGGCGAGAAGATAGTAGAATTCCTTCCCCTCGGCGGGTTCGCGGTTGGGCGTTAAGATCTTCGGCTTGCCGCCCTGAAGCCCGCGCACCGTCGCGTCGTACGAGGGCTTGTTCACCCAGCCGATCTTGAGGATCTGGTCCGCCTTGACCGTCGTGAGATACTTGCGCTTCTTTCCGTTGTAGACCTTCGTGAGGCGGAGTTCGTCCTCGACGAAGATATAGTCATAGCTCACGTTGAAGCGGTTCTTCAAAAACCAAGCGATGAGGCAGATCCCCGCGAGGGATACGTCCATCGCGACGAGGACGAGGATGGAAAAGGTCTTGGAACCCCCGTCGGCGTCGCTGTCCGCGATGCCCCAAATGCCGTACAGCGAGGTGATGAATGCAATGAGGAAGAGGAAGAAGAACACGATTGCCACGACCTTGAACGCCGTGTAGAACTTGATTTCCTTCTTTTCGCGCGTCGAGATCGCACTCTCCTCATACAGGGCGCTCCGTGCCATCAGAACTCGACCTCCCCTTCATAGATTTTTTCGACGTTCCCCGTGAGCGTCACGCTCTCGTCGGTGCCGCAGCGGACGACGAGGTCCCCTCCCTGCACCTTCACGGTGATGTCTCCGACGTTGCACCCGCCCGAGGAGACGGCGGCGACCGCAGCTGCCGCGGCGCCCGTCCCGCTTGCGAACACTTCGCCGTTGCCCTGCTCGAAGGCGCGCATCTTGATGGTAGCCGCGTTGACGATTCGGACGACGACGAGGTCGGGCTTGCGCCTGAACTTTTTGTTCCGCTCGACTTCGGCGGCGAGCGCCTCGAGCGGATAGTCCTCGACCTTGTCGCAGAACAGGACGAGGTGGTGCCCGCCGAGCTCGACGGCGCGGGGCGGAAGTTCGGACTTCGGCAAGTCGGAAAGTCCGAGATCTTCGGGGCAGCCGAGCGACTTGGGTGCGCCGAGCTCGACGCTCGCGGAGCTCGCGACGCCGCCGAAGCAATACACGGTCACCTTCCTCACGCCGTTGACCGTCTCGATGGACATCGTCTCGGACGGGACGATCTTCTTGTCGTACAGATACTTTGCGACGCAGCGGATGGCGTTCGCGTCGCTCGTGCCCTCCGAGCCGTCCTGATTGAAGATTCGCATCTTCGCGTCCGCGATGTCCGACTTCTCGATAAGGACGATCCCGTCGCCGCCGATGCCGTAGTGACGGTTCACGAAGTTGACGGCGAGCGACTCGGGGCAGGTGATCTCCCCCTCCATGTCCTCGAAGAAGATGTAGTCGTTCCCGCACGACTGCATCTTGGTAAAGCGCAGGCGGGTCTTGCTCGTGCGGAGGTTGTTGATGTCGACAAGCTCGGTGTTGTATTCGGTGAACTTGCTCGCGATGATGTCGGAGAGGGCGCGCGCCGTGTCGAGCGAGGTGAGCACGGTGACGCCGAGAAGAATGGCGTGATGATGGAGTTCGATGTAGTCCTGAATGGAGTCGACGTCCGTCTTGCCCGTGTAGATGATGTAGTCGATCTTCCCCTCGTCCATGAGCTTGGAGACCCGCTTGGTCGCCTTCAACCGCTCGACGACGGTCACTTCCACGCCGAGGTCGGAGATGACTTTCGCCGTTCCCGCCGTCGCGTACAGGTTACAGCCGAGGTCGGCGAACTTCTTGGCAATGGAGACGAGCTCGGGCTTGTCCTGATCGTTCACGGTGAAGTACACGCCGACGGGGCGCTCCTTGGTGGGATGGCACATCTTGAATCCCGCCGAGACGAGCCCCTTGAAGAGCGCCTCCTCGATGGTCTTGCCGATGCCGAGCACCTCCCCCGTCGACTTCATCTCGGGACCGAGCTGGGAGTTGACGTCGTTCAATTTTTCAAAACTGAACACGGGGACCTTGACCGCGACGTACGGCGAGTTGGGATACAGCCCCGTGCCGTAGCCGAGGCGGCGGAGCTTGGCGCCCGCCATGATACGGGTCGCGAGCTCGACCATGGGCACCCCCGTCACCTTGGAGATGTACGGAATGGTGCGCGAGGCGCGCGGATTGACCTCGATGACGTACAGCTTGTTCTGGTAGATGAGATATTGAATGTTGATGAGCCCCTTCGTCTTGAGGGCGAGGGCAAGCTGCGTGGACACCTCGACAATGCGGGTGAGCATGGTATCCGAGAGATGATAGGGCGGATACACCGCGATGGAGTCGCCCGAGTGCACCCCCGCCCGCTCGATGTGCTGCATGATCCCGGGAATGAGCACATCCG
>CANQAX010000021.1 GCA_947589235.1 uncultured Clostridia bacterium | reverse complement strand
CTTGCCTTCCTTGTGCTCGACGTGCTCGCCCTTGTAGCGGATGCCGTAGCCGTGGTAGGGCTCGGGCTTGCGGATGGACCTGAGGTCCGCCGCCACCTGACCCACGAGCACCTTGTCGATGCCCTTCACGACGATATCCGTCTGCGTGGGGCACTCGATCTGGATGCCTTCGGGCTGGGGGAACTCGATGGGGTGCGAAAAGCCGACGTTCAAGACAAGCTTGTTGCCGTTCATCGCCGCCTTCCAGCCGACGCCCTTCACCTCGAGGCTTCTCGTGAATCCCTCGGAGACGCCCTTCACCATGTCGGCGATGAGGGCGCGGTACAGCCCGTGGAGCGCGTTCGTCTGCTTGGCTTCGTCGAGCGCGACGACATGAATGTGTCCCGCTTCCTCCTTGACGTCGATTGCCCCCGTGACGGTGCGGACAAGCGTTCCCTTGGAGCCCTTCACGGTGACGACGCCGTCGGTGAAATCGACGGAGACGCCCGCGGGGAGCGCAATGCTCTGTTTCCCGATTCTGGACATATTTGCCTCCTTACCAGACGTAGCAGAGCACTTCGCCGCCCACGTTCTGCGCCTTCGCCTGCTTATCCGTCATGATGCCCCTGTTCGTGGAGACGATGGCGATGCCGTATCCCCCGAGCACCTTGGGCATATCCTGTGCGCCGCTGTACGTCCGAAGTCCGGGCTTGGAGACCCGCTTCAAGCCGCCGATGACCGAACGGTGGTCCTCGGTGTACTTCAACGTGACGATCAGCTTGCCGTTGTAGTCGTCGCTCTCCTCGCGCACGTCCTTGACGTAGCCTTCCTTGAGGAGGATGTCGGCGATCGCTCTCTTCATGTTGGAGGCGGGGATCTCCACCGTCTCCTTCTTGACCATGAGCGCGTTTCTGATTCTTGTGAGCATATCTGCGATGGAATCTGTCATCTCTTGCCTCCTTACCAGCTCGACTTTTTTACGCCGGGGATCTGTCCTTTATACGCAAGTTCGCGGAAACAGATCCGGCAGATCCCGTATTTGCGGAGAACGGCGTGGGGTCTCCCGCAGATGGAGCAACGCGTGTAGGCGCGCGTCGAGAACTTGGGTTCTTTCTGCTGCTTGTTGATCATTGATTTCTTTGCCATGTCGTTTCTCCTCACTTCTTGAAGGGCATTCCGAGCGCCCTCAAGAGCTCTCTCGCTTCCTCGTCCGTCTGCGCCGTCGTGACGATGCACACGTCCATGCCCCTGATCTTCTCCACCTGATCATAGGTGATCTCGGGGAAGATGAGCTGTTCCTTGAGCCCGAGGGCGTAGTTCCCTCTGCCGTCGAAGGACTTATCCGAGACGCCGCGGAAGTCGCGCACGCGGGGAAGGGCGATGGATACGAGCTTGTCGTAGAAATCGTACATCTTCCTGCCGCGAAGCGTCACCTTGAGCCCGACGTTCATGCCCTCGCGGAGCTTGAAGTTCGCGACGGACTTGGTCGCCTTGCGGTAGATGGGCTTCTGCCCCGTGATGAGGGCAAGCTCCTTTTCCACCGTCTGCATGGACTTCTGGTTGTCCTTGATGTCGCCGAGCCCCGTGTTGATGACGATCTTGTCGATCTTGGGGCACTGCATCACCGACTTGTAGACGAACTTCTTCATGAGGTAGGGAACGACCTCGGTGAGATACTGCGTCCGCACTCTGCTGTCCGCGAGAGCGGGTGCCTTCTCGACCTTCTTTTCCGCTTTCTTATCTGCCATGGTTCATTCCTCCGCCCCTTACTCTTCGGTCTTATCGTCGGCGGGTGCCGACTTCTGACTGCGCTTTCTCGTGCGCTTCTTGGGAGCCTCCGCCTTCTCTTCGGCGGGAGCAGCCTTCTTCGCCTTCTTCGCATACGCCTTGTCGAGCACGGCGCCGCAATGCTTGCACACGCGCACCTTCTTTCCCTCGATCACGGTATGTCCGACGCGCGTGGGCTTGCCGCACTTGTCGCAGACGACTTCGACGTTCGAGACGTCGATGGGCGCTTCCTCGGTGACGATGCGCGAGGTCTCGTTCGCCTTGCGCGCCTTCTCGTGCTTGTGCACGATGTTCACGCCCTCGACGATCACGCGGTTTTCCTTCGCCTCCGTCTTGAGGACCTTGCCCTGCTTGCCCTTGTATTTTCCCGTGATGACGAGCACGGTATCGTTGACTTTCACTTTCATACGGGCGCCTCCTTACAGAACCTCGGGAGCGAGCGAGATGATCCTCATGTAATCCTTCTCGCGGAGCTCTCTCGCAATGGGGCCAAAGATACGCGTCCCCCTCGGTTGCTTCTGACTGTCGATGATCACGGCGGCGTTGTCGTCGAACCGGATGTACGTCCCGTCCGGACGGCGGATGCCCTTCGCGCTCCGCACGATGACCGCCTTCACGACGTCGCCCTTCTTGACGGCGCCGCCGGGAGTCGCGGTCTTGACGGACGCCACGATGATGTCGCCGATGTTGCCGCTCCTTCTGAAGCTGCCGCCGAGCACACGGATGCACATCAGTTCCTTGGCGCCCGAGTTGTCCGCAGCCTTCAATCTTGTTTGAGGTTGAATCATTTCTCTTTTCCTCCCGCCTTACTTCGCCTTCTCGACGATCTCGGCGACGCGCCAGTTCTTATCCTTCGAGAGCTTTCTCGTCTCGACGATTCGCACCGTATCGCCCACGCCGCACGCGTTCTCTTCGTCGTGCGCCTTGAACTTCTTCGTTCTCGTGATCGTCTTCTTGTACACGGGGTGCTTGCGCTTCTCCGTGACCGCCACGACGACCGTCTTGTCCATCTTGTCGGAGACCACGATCCCGACTCTCTCTTTTCTCAAATTTCTTTCCATTCTGCAACCCTCACTTCCCCTGACGGGCGCGGATCTCCGTGTTGACGCGCGCGATATCCCTCTTGCAGGTCCTGATGGACAGGGGATTTTCGAGCTGTCCGCTCGCGTGGCGGAAACGGAGATTGAAGAGCTCGCTCTTCAGATCCTTGAGCTTCTTGTCGAGCTCGACGTCGGTCATGTTGTGAATTTCGTTCCCTTTCATCACGCTTCACCGCCTTCTGCCGTATTCTCGAGGTCCGCTTTCTTCACGAACCTGCACTTGATGGGAAGTTTGTGCGACGCAAGGCGCATCGCCTCCCGCGCGACATCCTCGGGCACGCCCGCCATCTCGAACAGAACCCTTCCGGGCTTGACGACGGCGACCCAGAACTCCACGCCGCCCTTGCCCGAACCCATACGGGCTTCGGCGGGGTGACGGGTGATGGGCTTGTGGGGGAAGATATCGATCCAGACCTGACCGCCGCGCTTGATGAAACGGGTCATCGCGATACGCGCCGCCTCGATCTGGTTGGACTTGATCCAAGCCGCCTCTTCCGCGACGAGACCGTACTCGCCGTAGGCGACGGTATTGCCCTTGTGAGCCTCTCCCTTCAAGTTGCCGCGGTGCTGCTTTCTTCTCTTGACTCTCTTGGGAATTAACATTATTTGCCTCCTTCCGCCTTCTTCGCGGATTTCAGGACTTCGCCCTTATAGATCCAGCACTTGACGCCGATCATGCCGAACGTCGTGTGCGCTTCCGCGAAGCCGTAGTCGATATCCGCACGGAGCGTCTGAAGAGGAATGGAGCCCTCGTGATAGTGTTCCGTGCCCGCGATCTCGCGCCCGTCGAGGCGCCCGGAGACCTGCATTTTGATCCCCTTCACGCCGGCGCGCATCGTCTTGCCGATCGCCTGCTTCATCGCGCGGCGGAAGGACATACGCTTCTCGAGCTGGGCTGCGACGCCCTCCGCGACGAGCTGCGCGTCCGTATCGGGCTTGCGCACCTCGGTCACGTTGATGATGACCTGCTTGCCGCCCGTGAGCTTGGCGAGGTCCTTCTTGATGACCTCGATCTCTGCGCCCGCCTTGCCGATGAGCACGCCCGGCCTGCCCGTGTGGATGGTCACGACGATCTTGCCCGCCGCGCGCTCGATGAGGATGCGCGAGACGGCTGCCTGATAGTACTTCTTCTTGAGGAAGGTACGGATGACATGGTCCTCTTTGAGATATGCGGAAAACTCCTTCTTGTCGGCATACCACGTGGTATCCCAACCCTTGATGACGCCTACTCTCAATCCATGAGGATTCACTTTCTGTCCCATTACAGTTCTCCCTCCGCTTTCTTCACGTCAAGAATGACGGTGATGTGGCTCGTCCGTTTGAGGATGGCATGCCCCCTGCCCTTGGAGACGGGCTGCATGCGCTTGAGGCTCGTTCCGCCGTCCGCAAAGCACGCGGCGACGTACAGGTCGTTCCTGTCCATGCCCTGATTGTGCTCGGCATTCGCGACCGCGCTCATGAGGACCTTCCTCGTGGGCGCCGCCCCGCCGTTCACGCTGTGGAGGAGGATGGCATCCGCCTCGGCAACGCTCTTCCCGCGGATGAGATCGAGCACCGTGCGCACTTTGTAGGGGGAGACCCTGATATACTTGGCGACCGCATACGGACGTCTGTCGCGATTCTCTTCGATCCGTTCGGTCTTTTTCTTCATATTCGTTGCCATGTCCTTCCTCCTTACTTGCCGGGCGACGTCGTCTTCGCCGTGTGCCCCTTGAACGTTCTCGTGGGCGCGAATTCGCCGAGCTTGCAGCCGACCATATCTTCGGTGATATAGACGGGAACGTGCTTCCTTCCGTCATAGACGGCAATGGTATGCCCGACCATTTGAGGGAAGATCGTGGACGCTCTCGACCACGTCTTAAGAACTTTCTTTTCGTTCGATTGGTTCAGTGCCTCGATCCTCGCAAGCAATTTCGCTTCGACATAAGGCCCTTTCTTCACACTTCTCGACATTGTGTCTCCCTCCTTTTAATTGATCCGCTTGAGGATGAACTTGCTCGTGGGATTCTTCTTCTTTCTCGTCTTGTAGCCGAGCGCGGGCTTGCCCCAAGGCGTCTCGGGACCGGCGTGCCCGACGGGAGACTTGCCTTCGCCGCCGCCGTGCGGGTGGTCGTTCGGGTTCATGACCGAGCCGCGGACGGTGGGACGGACGCCGAGGTGGCGCGTCTTGCCCGCCTTGCCGACGCGGATGATCTCATGCTCGACGTTGCCGACCTGACCGATGGTCGCGCGGCAGCCGACGGGAATGAGGCGCATCTCGCCCGAGGGCATGCGGATGGTCGCATAGGCGCCCTCGCGCGCCATGATCTGCGCCGCGATGCCCGCGGAACGCGCGATCTGCGCACCCCTGCCCGGCTTGAGCTCGATGTTGTGGATCATCGTGCCGACGGGGATATCCGAAAGGGGAAGCGAGTTGCCGACCTTGATGTCCGAGCCCGAACCGCTCTGCACGGTATCGCCGACGTTGAGCCCGACGGGCGCGAGGATGTACCTCTTTTCGCCGTCCGCGTACACGAGGAGCGCGATGTTGGCGCTGCGGTTGGGGTCGTACTGGATGGAGCGCACCGTGGCGGGAATGCCGTCCTTGTTGCGCTTGAAGTCGATGATGCGGTACTTCTTTCTGTTGCCGCCGCCGATGTGGCGGACGGTGATCCGCCCCATGTTGTTTCTTCCGCCCGACTTGCGCTGATCCTCAAGGAGCGCCCGCTCGGGCTTCTGCTTGGAGATCTCTCCGTAGACGGGGACCGTCATCAGACGGCGCGCCGCGGAAGTGGGTTTATATCTCTTGACTGCCATGTCCTCTTCCTCCCTTCACTTACGACAGCGAATTGAAGAACTCGATGCCCTTGCTGCCTTCCGCGAGCGTGACGATCGCCTTCTTCTCGGTGGGGGTATACCCCTCGTTCCTGCCCATTCTCTTGAGTTTGCCGCGGCGGGTGACGGTATTCACCGCCTTCACCTTGACGTTGAACATCTTTTCGACGGCGATTTTAATTTCCGTCTTGTTCGCGTCGCGCCGCACGATGAACGTGTATCTCTTGTCCGCGATCCCGTCATAGCCCTTTTCGGTGAGGACGGGCTTCAAGATGATGTCCTCGGGTACCATTACGCGTAGACCTCCTCGAGTTTTTTCACGCTGCCCTTCGTGAGAACGACGACCGCGTTCCTGACGACCTCATAGGTGTTGATGTCCTCCACCGGGATGGTCGAAAACTTTTCGATGTTGCGGGACGCGAGCACGACGTCGGGGTTGACCTCGTCCATCACGACCACGGCGCGCCTGTCGAGACGGAGCGCCTTCCGGAACGCCTCCATCTCCTTCGTCTTGGGCGCGGTGACCTTCAGCTCGTCCACGACGATGAGCTCGCCGTCCGCGACCTTCTTGGAGAGCGCGGAGAGGAGCGCGCCCCTCTTCGCCTTCTCGTTCATCTTCTTGGAGAAGTCGCGGGGCTTGGGTGCGAACACGACGCCGCCCTTCGTCCACTGCGGGGCACGGATGGAGCCCTGACGCGCCCTGCCCGTTCCCTTCTGTCTCCACGGCTTGACGCCGCCGCCGCGCACCTCGGTGCGGGTGAGCGCCGACTTCGTGCCCTGCCTCTGGTTGGAGAGATAGGTCACGACCGCCTGATGGATGAGCGGCTCGTTGTATTCGACGCCGAACACCTTTTCGGAGAGCTCGACGGAGCCGACTTCCTCGCCCTTCATGTTATATACTTTCACGTTTGCCATTGTTCTCTCGCTCCTTATTTGCTGTGCTTCACGCTCGTCCTCAACGTCACGATGCTGCCGCGGGGACCGGGGACGGCGCCGCGGACGAGGATGGCGTTCCGCTGGACGTCCACGCGGACGACCTCGAGGTTCTGGACGGTGACGTTCTCGACGCCGTAGTGACCCGCGAGGTGCTTGTGCTTGAACACGCGCGAGGGATCGCTGATGGAGCCCATGGAGCCCGGCTCCCTGTGTACGGGACCGACGCCGTGCGTTTCCTTGAGGCGGTGCTGGTTCCACTTCTTGATGACGCCCGTGAATCCGTGACCCTTGGAGACGCCGCTCGCGTCGACGCGGTCGCCCGCGGCGAACACGTCCGCCTTCACCTCGGAGCCGACGGAGTAGCCCTCCACGCTCTCGAGGCGCACTTCCTTCAGGACCTTGCAGGGCTTCACGCCAGCCTTCTTGAACTGCCCGAGGTCGGGCTTCGTCAGCGAATTCTCCTTCGCGTCGAGAAATCCGAGCTTTAAGGCGGTGTAGCCGTCCGTCTCCTTCGTCTTGACCTGAACGACGGGGCAGGGACCCGCTTCGATGACCGTGACGGGGATCACCTTTCCGTCCTCCGCAAAGATCTGGGTCATACCCGCTTTGCGACCGATGATTGCTTTACTCATGGATAAAGTTCACACTCCTTTTTTATTTGCGAATACCGTTTTCCAGTATTTCGATGTCCCTTCAGTTGAGCTTGACCTTGATATCGACGCCCGCGGGAAGGTGGATGCTGTCCAGAAGCTTCGCGTTGGGCGAATAGATATCGATGATCCGCTTGTGCGTGCGCATCTCGAACTGCTCGCGCGAGTCCTTATATTTATGGGGGCTGCGGAGGATGGTGACGATCTCCCGCTCGGTGGGAAGCGGAATGGGACCGGAGATTTTCGCCCCGCCCTTCTGCATCGTCTCCACGATGCGGCTCGCCGCCTCGTCCACGAGCGCGTGGTCGTAAGCGCTCAATTTGATACGGATCTTCTGACTTGCCATTTTCTTTACTCCTTTTTTCTCCGAACTCGGTTTGTCTGCGTCAACGTATCCGTGCGTATCGAGGCCCTCTCATCAAAAAAACACGCGTCAAGTTTTGCGGTGTTTTTCGCAAAAGCCTCGGTCCGTCGCAGGAGTCGTGCTCCCACACTTGTCAGCGGAAATTATCTGCCGAGGGGCTTTCACGCCTCGATTTTTCAGTAACTTCCCGCCTCATCCCTATACACACAATGACACAGCATGAGAAATGATACCATAAAGTCAAGGGCGTGTCAACGATTTCGGGGCGGTTTTTTTCGATTTTTTCCGAATTTTTTGTCTTTTCGGGGGGATTTTTCGCACAATTGTGCCCGAAAAAAGCCGCGGCACAAGATATGGGGCTCCCGCCGCCCGAAAACGATTGAAAAATTCCGCGGGATATGGTATGATGGCGGCATGAAACGCATCATTCCCGACGACATCTCCCCCGCCGAGCGGGCGGAACGGCTCATCCGCACGACCTATCACAGGCGGCTGTTCGCCCCGTTCACCAAGGCAATCGCGGAATACGGGCTCGTGCGCGAGAACGACCGCATCGCCGTGTGCATCTCGGGCGGGAAGGACTCCTTCCTCATGGCAAAGCTCTTTCAGGAGCTCAAGCGGCACAACAAGTTCCCGTTCGAGCTCGTCTTTCTCGTCATGGACCCGGGCTATGCGCCCGAGAACCGCCGCCGCATCGAGGAGAACGCCGAGCGGCTCGGGATCCCCGTCACCGTGTTCGGGACGGACATCCTCGGACGGGCGCAGGCGGCGGAAAAGTATCCGTGCTACCTCTGCGCGCGCATGCGGCGGGGCGCCCTCTACCATGAGGCGCAGGAGCTCGGCTGCAATAAGATCGCGCTCGGGCACCACTTCGACGACGTCATCGAGACCATTCTCATGGGCATGCTGTACGGCGCGCAGGTGCAGACGATGCTCCCCCGCCTCCGCTCCCGCCACTTCGAGGGAATGGAGCTCATCCGCCCCCTCTACTTCGTCCGCGAGCGGGACATCGAGGCGTGGCGGGACGCGAACGGGCTCTCCTTCCTGCGCTGTGCCTGCCGCTTCACCGAGCGGGAGAGCGCGGGCGAGGCGGGAAAGCGGAAGAAGGTGAAGGAACTCATCCGCTCGCTCGCCGCCGAGGACCCCGAGGTGGAACTCAACATCTTCCGCAGCGTCGAGAACGTCAACCTCTCCACCGTCATATCCTATAAGGATGCGGACGGCGTGCGGCACCGCTTTTCGGACGACCTTCCCTCCGACTAAATCCGACAAAATTCGCATTTCGCCCCCTTCTGCCGTTTGACAAAAGGGGGCGCTTCTGTTAGAATACCGAACGATACTTCACCGCGGCATCCGCCGCAAAGCCGTGCAAAGAGTGATTGCTGCCATATCCGTGTGCGCCGTGACCTGCGCCGCCATGATCCTCTCCGTCCTCTTCTTCCCGCAGCTCCGCCTCGGGAAATTGAGACTTTCGACCTATTGGCTCGTCGTGCTCGCGGGCGCCGCCGTCCTCCTCATCTTCCGCATTGCGGACGCCTCCGCCGTGTGGGAAGCCCTCGTCTCGGACACCGCCGTCAACCCGCTCAAGATCCTCGCCCTCTTCCTCTCGATGACGATGCTCTCCGTCTTTTTGGACGAACTCGGCTTCTTCCGCTATCTCGCGAGCGCCGTGCTCCGCCATGCGGGGAGCAGCTGCAAGAAGCTCTTCTTCCTGCTGTATGCCGTCGTCTCCGTCCTCACCGTCTTTACCTCGAACGACATCATCATTCTCTCCTTCACCCCCTTCATCTGCTACTTCTCGCGGAGCGCCAAGATCGACCCCGTTCCCTTCCTCGTGACCGAATTCGTCGCGGCGAACACGTGGAGCATGGCGCTCATCATCGGCAACCCCACCAACATCTACCTTGCAAGTTCGTTCGGGATCGGCTTTGCGGAATACCTCCGCTACAGCCTTCTGCCGACCGCCTGCGCGGGGCTCGTCTCCCTTCCCGTCCTCTACCTGCTCTTCCGCAAGAAGCTCACCGCCCCCGCGGAGGGGGAAGCGGAACAGGTCGAAGTCGAGGACAGATTGCAGCTCGGGGTGGGGATCGCCCACCTTGCCGTGTGCACCGTCTTTCTCGCCGTCGGTCCCTACTTCGGCGCGGAGATGTGGCTCGTCTCGGTGTGCGCCGCGGGGAGTTTGTTCCTCTTTTCGCTCATCTTCTCCGCGGCAAGGCGGAAGAAGCCGACCGCCCTTCTCGGGAGCCTGAAGCGGGCGCCGTGGCAGCTCGTCCCCTTCGTCCTCTCGATGTTCGTGATGGTCGTCGCCCTGTCGCAACACGGCGTCACCGAGGCGCTCTCGGACTTTCTCGGAAACGGGCTCCCCGTCCTCAAGTACGGGGTCTCCTCCTTCCTCGTCTCCAACCTCGTCAACAATATCCCGATGAGCGTGCTCTTCTCGTCCGTCCTCGCGCATGCGCCCGCCCTTCCCGCCGCCATGGCGACGGTCATCGGCTCCAACCTCGGCGCCCTGCTCACCCCCATCGGCGCCCTCGCGGGGCTCATGTTCGGCGCGATCACCGAGCGGTACGGCGTGAAACTCACCTTTCTGCGGTTCATGGGGTACGGCGCAGCGGTCTCCATCCCCGCGCTCGCGGCGGCGCTCGGCGCCCTCGCCCTCGTCGTATAAACCGTCAAAAAAATCCTTGACTTCCCGCATAGAATGTGGTATAATTATCCCACATTAAGGGGAGGACACTATGGCACAGATCATACCCATCCGCGATTTGAAGAACACGGCTGCGGTCTCGCAGCTGTGCAACGACTCGGACGAACCCATCTTCATCACCAAGAACGGCTACGGGGACATGGTCCTGATGAGCATGGACGTCTACAACCGCACCTTTGCCGAAACGCAGCTCTACAGGGAGCTGAAGGAAGCGGAGAAGGAGCTCCGAAACGGGAAGGGCATCCCCTTCGCGGAATTCGAGAAGAGGGCGCGGGAAAAGTATGGCTTATAAACTCGTCGTTGCGCCCCGCGCGGAGAGCGACCTCGACGAGGCGGCAAAGTATATCGCCGAAACGCTCCTTGCGCCCGACGCGGCGCGGGGGCTCGTCTCCCGCATCCTCGGGGCAATCGGAAAACTTGCCGATTTCCCCCTGACGGGCTCCGTCGTCCGCTTCAGATTCATTCCCGATTTCGAGGTGCGGCGGCTCGTCGTGGACGAATTTCTCGTCTTCTATCGGGTGGACGAATCCGAACAGACGGTCTCCGTTCTGCGGATCCGCTACGGTCGGACAGACTATTTTAAGAACTTGGACATGGGCGGGGACTGACCCCGCCTTCGTCGTATGATATTATAGGAATAGGAAGGACCCCTTCCCGCGGGCGGGAAGGGGTCCCGGGCAGACTGCCCGTCGTCGCATGCGGCGGCTCGCATTTCGTGGAACGGAAGGACCGACTGTCCCTCCGTTTTCTCATTCAAAAGTATTCGACGGAGCGGACGAACGCCGTCCTCTCTCCGGGGGCAAGGTGCACGATGCCCGCACGCGCGGAAAATTCGCACGGGGGCTCGCCCGCCCTGTCGGGAAGGTTCTGCCACGGCTCCACGCAGAGCATCTTCGCCCCCGCGGGTCTCCAGACGAGAAGGTGACGAAATCCGTCGAAGCGGATGCGCGCCTCCCTCTTCCCCTCTCCCGTGACGAGCAGGACCTCGCGGGCGCGGAGATTTCCGAGAATGAGCGTCTCGCCGCCCTTCAACATCTCCTCGGAGAGGACGATCTCGCTCCTTCTCCCGAGCGGGACTTCCCCCGTCACGAGCCCGTTCTCATCGTGAAGATAGCGCGTGAGGGGCTCCGCTTCGGGAAGGACGAGGCGGCAGGTCTCGGGGCGGTCGAGCGCGAACGACTCGTGCCCGCCGCAGAAAAAGTTCAACTCCCGTTCGGGCGGCGCCTCGGCTTCATAGCGAATGAGGAGCGCGTTTTCCCTGACCGTGTAGACGACGCGGAAGCGGAAGTCATAGGGGAAGAGCGAACGCGTCCGCTCATCCGAGCGGAGCGAAAAGGCGATAAAATCCTCCCCCATTCCGTCAAAATTAAATTCCGTGCGGCGGGCAAACCCGTGCCGCTCGAGGGGATAGTCCTTCCCCCCGACGCGAACTTTGCAGGCGCCGCACACGGGAAAGAGAATGGGCGCGTGCCCGTTCCACTCCCCCGTCTCGTTCTGCCAGAGGCGCTCCCTTCCGCGGAACAATACGCTGCACAGCTCCGCACCGCGCGACCGGACGCTCACACGGAGGTCGCCCTTTCCCAACTCGTAGGTCATCGGACATAGACGGGGACGCCGCCCCGCACCGTCATGATGACGCCGAACGAGCCGTCGAGCACCGCAAAGTCGGCGCGCTTGCCGGGGCGGATGCTCCCCCTCTCGCCGTACACGCCGAGCGTGCGGGCGGGATTTGCCGTCGCGCAGTCGATGGCGCGCTCGAGCGGGACGCCCACTTCCTTCACGAGGTTGCGGACGGCGACGTTCATGCGGAGCACGCTGCCCGCGAGCGTCCCGTCCTGCAGGCGCGCCTCGCCGTTCTTGACGTAGACCGTCTGCCCGCCGAGCTCGCTCACGCCGTCCGAGAGCCCCTTCGCGCGCATGGCGTCGGTGATGAGGGTGAGCTTGTCCGCGGGCTTGCATTTTGCGAGCAGCCGCATGGCGGGAACGGAGACGTGGATGGTGTCGCAGATGAGTTCGCAGCAGAGTTCGTCCAAAAGAAGGGCGCTCCCCGCCGTTCCGATCTCTCGGTGATGGAGGGGGCTCTGCGCGTTGAAGGTGTGCGTGACGCCGCGGGCGCCCGCCGAAATCGCGCGGACGACGTCGGAATACGCCGCCCCCGTGTGCCCCACGGACGGGACGGCTCCGAGCGCCGAAATGCGGCGGATGAGCTCCTCCGCTCCCTCCGCCTCGGGCGCGAGCGTGACCATGCGGATGCACCCCCCGCTCGCTTCCATATACCTTTCAAATTGCCCGACATCGGGCGCGGCGACCGCCGAGAGAGGCTGTGCTCCCCTGTGCGCCGCGGCGATGAAGGGACCTTCGAGGTGCACGCCGAGGCATTCGGCGCCCTCATATCTTCCCGCCGCGCGGAATTCCCCCGCGGCGCGCACGGCGCGCTCGATTGCCTCGGGCGGGGCGGTCATCGTGGTGGCGAGAAACGCCGTCGTTCCCTCCTCCGCAAGCGTCCTCGATATGGTGCCGAGGGCGGAAGGGGTCGCATCCATCGCGTCCGCGCCGCCTGCCCCGTGCACGTGTTCGTCGAGAAATCCCGGCACGACGAGGGCGCCGTCCGGAAGCTCGACTGTTTCTTCCGCGTCCTGTCCGACGGAGATTATCTTTTCGCCGAAGGCAACGGAAGTCCGCTTGATCCCCTCTCCCTCGAGATAGACGAGGGCATTGTGAAAACACTTCATAGCCGCCTCACGAGATGAGCCGAGCCGCCGCCTCGTCGCACACGAGGATGCAGTCGGCATGCCGCTGCAGGATGCTCGCGGGGAGCTGTTCGGTGACTTCCCCGCGGACCATTCCGTACACCGCCTTCGCCTTCTTCTCCCCGTTCGCGAGGAGAAGGACGCGCCTTGCATTCATGATGTTCCGAAGCCCCATCGAGAAGGCGCGGCGCGGCACGTCCTCAATGCGGTCGAACAGGCGGGAATTGTCGCGCACGGTGCTCTCGGCGAGCGTCACGACGCGGGTCACGCTGTCGAACGGGGTGCCGGGCTCGTTGAACGCGATGTGCCCGTTGGAGCCGATCCCGAGCACCTGAATGTCCTGACGGAGCACGGAAAGAAGGGCGTTGTACCGCGCGCACTCCGCCTCGGGGGCGGCTGCCGTGCCGTCCTCGATGTGGGTATTTTTGAGCTCGATGTCCAGCCCGTCGAACAGGTTGTGCCGCATGAAGTAGGCATAGCTCCGCTCGTCCGAGGCGGGAAGTCCCTCATATTCATCGAGATTGACGGTGCGGACGCGCCTGTAACTCGTCCCGTTTTCCCTGTGGTCGCGGATCATCTCCGCATACAGCCCGAGCGGCGTGGAGCCCGTCGCGAGCCCGAGCACCGCCTCGGGATTTTCCTTGACGACTTCCTTCACGAGGCGGAATGCCTCCGCGCTCATCTCCTCATAATTCTTCGTAACAATAATCTTCATCCGTTCACCTCACACTCTGTCCGGGCAGAGGGACGCCGCGGCGATGCTCTGCCCCACCCTTCTGCTGCTCTCGTCGGGAAGGCACAGATCGGGCATGGGGAAGTCGGGATAGTCCTCGGAGAGGACCTTTTTGCATGCCGCGAGCGCGACCTCTCCCCCCTTGCCCGCCATCACTCTCCCGAGGAGAAGGACGTGCGCCATGTCATAGAACAGCGCATAGAAGGGAAGGGTGTGCCCGAGGTAGATCCCGATGTCCTCATAGATGCGCGCCGCAAGCGGGTCGCCCTTCTCCATGAGAGCCTGTATTTCCTTCAGTTTCTGCGCGGGGGTGAGACCCTCGGAAAAGACATGTCCGCCCCGCTCCGCGAGCTTGATGACGGCGTCCTGCGAAAAGTACTTGCAGCCGACGCCCCTGTCTCCGCTCCACTCGTCGCGGGCGCCGTCCTTGGCGAAGTCCACGGGCGCAAAGGCGAGCTCGGAGAGCCACCCGTTGATGCCCCCCTCGCGGTTGATGTAGCCCGCCGCCTCGCTCGTTCCCATCGCGATCCCGAGCACGCGGGTGTCGTTTAAGTCCATACTCCCCGCGAGCGCCGTCACGTCGCCGTCGTTTGCGACCTCGATGGGGACGTTCCCCATCTCCTTCGCGACGTTGAGATAGATATCCTTCACGAAATCCCCGTATTTTTGCCTGTCCACCTTCAGAAAGAGGGAGGCGACCATCACGCGGTTGTTCACGTATACGCCCGCCGAGGACACGCCGATGCTGTCCACGCGCGGCATCTTGGAAGCCGCCGTCCGCATCGCCTTCAGGATCTCATCGTAGTGATAGTGCGGGTCCGGACACGTCTTGGGGTTCCAGACGACTTCCTCGCTGTACACCGCCTTGCCGTCGATGACGGCGCTCACCTTCCTGTCGCTTCCGCCCGCGTCGAAGCCGATCCTGCACCCCTTCATGTAGCCGCCGACGCGAAGGGAGACATCCCTTTGGGGCGGAATTTCGTCCGCCTCGGCATACTTCACCTCGAAGGGGCGCTCGTACACGTCGCGCATGAAGGAAGCGTCGAACGCGCGTTCCCCGCCCTCCGAATAGGCGCGGGACAGGCGGGAATAAATTTCCCTGCTCCCCGAGACGAGGAGACGGTATCCCCCGCACACCCAGAGCACCGCCTTTGCGAGCCGCTCGGCGATGCGGAAGTTCGCCTCGTCGTCCACGCCGTCGCGGAGGGCGTCGTAGGAATAGACGAAGTTTCCGCCGTCGCGCTCCACGGCGAGGGTGACCCTCGTTCGGTCCCCCTCGGGCGCCGTTCGGACACGCTCCTTGAAATCCGCGAGGGCGCGGGTCATGGGATAAAAGTTCGGATCGAGAACGGGACGTATCATAATTTTTCTCCTTGACCCTATTGTAACACCGAATTTTCAGCCCGCAATGGGAATTCTTTTCGGAAAATTATAAAATCGTTCACAAAACTTTCGGAAAATGATTTGAAAATATCCGCAGGGCATGGTATAATGGTTGCATGGAACAGAAGAAATTCTACATGCACCGCATCGACAACCTGCTCATCATCAAGAAGATCTGCACCATCCACTATCAGTCGCTGCCGAAGGGGTACGTCTCCAAGGAGGAGGCGCATGACTTCTGGGAGCTCATCTATGCGGACAAGGAGGGCTTTACGCTCGCCGAGCGGGGAAAGCGCACCGAGGTCTCGCACGGCGAGGCGTTCTTCATCGAGCCGAACGCCCCGCATTTCGTCGAGAGCGGCGGACGGGAGCCGAACATCTTCATCATCACCTTCGAGTGCCGCTCCGAGTGCATGGATTTCTTCCGCGACCGCACGGTTTCCGTCCCGAAGAAGAGGCGGGACCTTCTGCAGACGATGATGACCGAGGCGCTCGGCACCTTCGAGCTGCCCGACTTCGACCCCAACCTCAACCGCCTCAACCTGAAAAAGGATCCCCTCCTCGGCGGGGAGCAGATCCTCAAAAATTCGCTCGAGACGCTGCTCATCTATCTCCTTCGGCGGGAGAGCGACCGCGCGCCCGAAGCCCTGTTTGTCTCCAAGGCGTCCGACGACGACCTCGAATCGCAGATCGAGGAAGTCCTGCGCGGGAGCGTCTACGGGAAGTTCTCCCTCGAAGCGCTCTCCGAGCGGCTGCATTACGGCAAGGTGAAGCTGTGCAACTTCTTCCGCGAGCGGACGGGCACGGGCATCTACCGCACCTATCTCCGCCTCAAGACGGACGAGGCGAAAAAGCTCATCCGCAAGGGGACGCCCTTCTCGGAGATCGCGGAGCTGCTCTGCTACGACTCCATTGCCTCCTTTCACAGCGCCTTCCGCCGCGAGACGGGCATGACGCCCGGGGAGTACCGCGCATCCATTCGCTGATTCCTATCCACGGTTTTTTGACCCCAATTGCAGATTTTAAGGGGCGCCCCGAACATTCCGTTCGGGGCGCCCTCAATTATTTCCATTCGAGCGTGTCGTTCCGCTCCTCGAGCTCGCGCAGGACGAGCCGCTCGTTCGGGTGGTCGTTGGGGGAATGGAACGCCATCATGAGCCGTCCCTCTTTCGTGAAGAAGAGCATGCCGTGCCCGCCGTCCCCCCTGCCGTCCCGTCCGCGCTCGTAGAGGAGCCCCTCCTGCCGCCAAGGTCCCGTGAGCTCTCCGCTGTCCGAGACCGCCTTCGCGATGAAGTAATCCTGCTTCCCGTAGTTGGACCACGTCATGAGGAGCTTTCCGCCCGCCGTGCGGTAGAGGAAGGGTCCGTCCGTCACGCCCGTCCGCGCGCTCGGCTGTTCCCTTGCGCGGAAGAGGGTGACGGGCTCGGAGACGAGCCGCGTCAAATCGTCCGAGAGGCGCGCCGCGCACATCGCACCGTTTCCGTCCGACATGCTCGTCCACTCATGGACGAACACCAGCCACGGCTGCCCTTTTTCCACGAAGAGGGTGCCGTCGATGCAGTCCCATCCGGGCATGCCCACACAGCCGTTTGCGATGTCCGAAAAGGGTCCCAAGGGGCTGTCCGCGCGGTAGACGGAGATAGAGCGGTGCCCCGTCGCGGACGAAAAGACGGAGGTGAAGAGGTAGAACTTCCCCCTATAAAAGTGGACTTCGGGCGCCCAGAAGAAGTCCTTGACGCCGTGAAAGGCTTCGGGCGTGCGGAACACCAAAGCGGGACCGCTCCACGTCTCGAGGTCGGGGCTCGTGTAGCAGAGGACGCCCTCGCGGTGCAGCCCCTCATAGAGATAGTACGTTCCGCCCACGCGCAGAACAAACGGGTCGCGCACGGGAATGCCCTCGCTGTAGCGGAAGGCGAACCCTTCCGCCCGCGGCTCCGCCCCGACAATGTTCTCGTTGGAGATCTTTGCCATAGTTTCCCTCGAAAAAGGCGCCCCGACATCATCGGGGCGCCCTGCCGTTCTCGTTTACTTGCTCATGCCCTCTTGGACGGCGACGGCGACTGCGACGGTCGCGCCGACCATGGGGTTGTTGCCCATGCCGATGAGCCCCATCATCTCGACGTGCGCGGGGACAGACGAAGAGCCCGCAAACTGCGCATCGGAGTGCATTCTGCCCATCGTATCCGTCATGCCGTAGGAGGAAGGACCCGCCGCCATGTTGTCGGGGTGGAGCGTTCTGCCCGTGCCTCCGCCCGACGCCACGGAGAAGTACTTCACGCCGTTCTCGACGCACCACTTCTTGTAGGTGCCCGCGACGGGGTGCTGGAATCTCGTCGGGTTGGTGGAGTTGCCCGTGATGGACACGCCCACGTGCTCGAGCTTCATGATGGCGACGCCCTCGGGCACATTGTCCGCACCGTAGCATTTGACCTTCGCGCGGGGACCGTCCGAATAGGCGACTTCCTTGGTCACTTTCACCGTTTCGGTGAAGGGGTCGAACTCCGTCTCGCAATAGGTGAAGCCGTTGATGCGGGAGATGATGAACGCCGCATCCTTGCCGAGCCCGTTCAGGATGACGCGGAGCGGGTTCTTGCGGACCTTGTTCGCGTTCATCGCAATGGAGATGGCGCCCTCCGCGGCGGCGAAGCTCTCGTGCCCCGCGAGGAAGCAGAAGCACTCCGTCTCCTCGGAGAGGAGCATCTTGCCGAGGTTCCCGTGCCCGAGACCCACCTGACGGTTCTCGGCAACGGAGCCGGGAATGCAGAACGACTGCAAGCCGATCCCGATGGCGGCTGCGGCGTCGGCTGCCTTCTTGCAGCCCTTCTTGATGGCGATTGCCGCGCCCACGGTGTATGCCCAGACGGCGTTTTCAAAGCAGATGGGCTGTGTGCCGCGCACGAGCTTGTCACAATCCACGCCCTTGGAAAGGCAGATGTCGCGGCATTCCTCCACCGACTTGATGCCGTACTCGTTCAGAGTCTTGTTGATCTTGTCGATCCTTCTTTCATATCCTTCAAACAGAGCCATGTCGCGCCTCCTTATTCCTTGCGCGGGTCAATGTACTTGACCGCGCCCTGCTCGGCGGTGAACCTGCCGTAGTGCCCCATCGCCTTCTCCCAAGCCTCGTTGGGCTGAAGACCCTTCTTGATGAAGTCGGTCATCTTGCCGAGCGAGACAAACTCGTACCCGCACACTTGATCGTCCTTATCGAGGGCGAGGCGGGTGACATACCCTTCCGCCATCTCGAGGTAGCGGACGCCCTTCTTCGCCGTGCCGTACATCGTGCCGACCTGCGAGCGCAGCCCCTTGCCGAGATCTTCGAGCCCCGCGCCGACGACGAGCCCGTCGTCCGAGAACGCCGACTGCGTTCTGCCGTACACGATCTGAAGGAACAGCTCGCGCATGGCGGTGTTGATGGCGTCGCAGACAAGGTCGGTGTTGAGCGCTTCCAAGATGGTCTTATGAGGAAGGATCTCGGCTGCCATGGCGGCGGAATGCGTCATGCCCGAGCAGCCGATCGTCTCGATGAGGGCTTCCTCGATGACGCCCTTCTTGACGTTCAGGGTGAGCTTGCACGCGCCCTGCTGCGGGGCGCACCAGCCGATGCCGTGCGTGAACCCGCTGATGTCCGTGATCTGCTTCGCGCAGACCCACTTGCCCTCTTCGGGAATGGGCGCGGGGTCATGACGGGGACCCTTTGCGACGCAGGTCATCTCTTCCACTTCGCGTGAATATTGCATAAGATGAATCCTCCAAATAGTCTCCCCTCCGCGGGGAATTATTACCGTATTTCATTCTACCACATTTTTCCGAGGATATCAAGGGGAGAATCAGAATTTTTGCGGGAAAATTTTGCGCCCGCGCGGCTTCCGCCGCGCGGGCGCATAAAATTACGTCATTTCGAGCTTGTCGAGAAATCTCATTTCCCCTGCGCTTTCTTTTTGGCTTGTTCTCGCTCTTTTTCGATTCTCTCGCCCTCGATCCATAAAATCATGTCAAGGATTTTGAACACTGTGTAACGGATATCCTTTTCAACTGTCTTGATAATGCTTTGAAAATTGTATTCTGGATTCGTAATAATCCTGCACGTATCATTAAGAATATCTTCTGTTAAAGAAGATTGTTCATTAACGTGGACCCCAAGCGTTTCAAGTCCTGCACAATCAAATCGGTCGTAAGCAATTACGCAGCCATAGGTGCCCATGATGATTTTACACAGCATAAGTTTTGATGCGCTTTTATCTTCAAGTTCATCCTTTTGTAAATTGGAATCTATCATCTCATCCAACGCTTTATATAAATCCATTACTTCATTTGCATTGTAGTTCCCCCTCAAGGGATCCATTTTTAGAAGTTTTTTATACTTTGTGTCAAAAATGACATCGCAAAGCGGAATGAAGAATTTATAGGAACGCCCCAGAAGCCAACCTCTTCCCCGTAGCATTCCCCAACTTGCAAGATAGCAAAACAAATTAAGGGCAAAATAATCTTTTTGCCGTTTGGAGAGCTGTTTCCCGTGAAGAACTTGCCTATAATATCTATCAAAAAGTTTCTTACAATAATCGTATGAACGAAAACGATGATTTGCGCCCTCATTCCACCTAACCATGAATGCCTCACAGTTTTTTTCAAAATCCATTTTTCCTTTTCTCCCCTTGTTACTTCTTATTTGAAAAAAATTCAATTGCTTCTTCTATAGCTTTTATTCTTTCTTCAGATGGATTACATTTCGGATTATCTGATCTTGATACAACGTCATATCCCATTTTTCTCCTTACATATGCCATTTCGCACGGTGTGGGAGTAAAGCTATAGTGCTCTTTGACATATTCCACAATTTCTTTATTATGCACTGGACATCTCATAACTCTTTTTCTCCTTTGCTTTTTATTTTTTCGGCTGAGCCGATGAAGCTGAATTTATGCTTGTTCTTTCGTCCAGAGGACGATTGTCTCGCCGTCTGCCTCGTAATGCCACCAATTCGGGCTTTCTGCCCACCGCCACGCCGACGGTGTTTGTGCGGAATAGTAATATAGCGTTGCCCCTATCAAGTAGCTATTATCGCTATCAATTTGAATTCTTTTCCACTCCGTAGGCGTTCCTTTGTAATAAACGGCTTCCAGCCCGCTGCAATTATAGAACGCCTCATACCCAATCGAGGTCACGCCGCTCCCAATTGTTACGCTCGTAAGTCCGTCGCAACCATAAAACGCATAATCTTTGATTTCCGTAACTTCGTTTGGAATGACAAGGTCCTTTATTTCATTTCCGTCCAAGTACAGATGATGTGCATATTCGAGAGGATTGGCGTAGGAATTTCCGAAATTGATCCTGCACCATGCCGCAAGGTCTGCAATACGAATTTCCGTAAGTCCGGTGCAACCCAAGAACGCCCATTCTCCAATCGAGGTCACGCTGTCGGGAATTGCAATGTTCGTAAGTCCAGAGCAACCCGAGAACGCATAATCTCCAATCGAAGTCACGCTGTCGGGAATCTTCAATTCTCCCGTCAACCCGCTGCAATAATAGAACGCCCATTCTCCAATCGAGGTCACGCTGTCGGGAATCTTCAATTCTCCCGTCAACCCGCTGCAACCACGGAAGGCATAACCTTTGATTTCCGTAATTTCGCTTGGAATGACAAGGTTCTTTATTTCATTTCCGTCCAAGTACAGATGATGTGCATAAAAGAGAGGATTGGCACTGTTGTTTCCGAAATCAATCCTGCACCATGCCGCAAGGTCGGTGATATGTACTTCCGTAAGCCCGCTGCAATTATAGAACGCACTTTGCCCAATCGAGGTCACGCTATCGGGAATGGTAACTCCCGTAAGTCCGGTGCAATCCTCGAACGCATTACTTCCAATCGAGGTCACGCCGCTCCCAATCGTCACGCTTTCGAGCCAGTCGCAACTTCTGAACGCATCATCGGGAATCGTTTTGACATCCTCACCGAGCGTCACTGTCTTCAAATTTGAGCATCCATAAAAAATCGAAGAAAAAGATCCCCCTTCAAAAGTGTACTTTCCCGCATTCCAAATGACACTTTCAAGCCCGCTGCAATTATAGAATGCATAACTCCCTATCGAGGTCACGCCGCTTCCAATCGTCACACTCGTAAGTCCGTCGCAATTATAGAAAACATGATCTCCAATTGAGGTCACGCTATCGGGAATGATAACGCTCGTAAGTCCGGTGCAACCAGAGAACGCATACCTTCCAATCGAGGTCACGCTATCGGGAATTTGCACTTCTGTAAACTTGATTTATGGACAGTAAATAGGTTTTATCCGTTTCTCGCTTTTGGTTTATCAATCAGTTTGTAGTAG
>CANQAX010000020.1 GCA_947589235.1 uncultured Clostridia bacterium | reverse complement strand
AGGGTAGCGAAGTGCGGAGCAGATAAACGCTGAAAGCATCTAAGCGTGAAACTGACCTCAAGATAAGGTATCCCATACCATAAGGTAGTAAGACCCCTTGCAGACGACAAGGTTGATAGGTCGGAGGTGGAAGTACAGCAATGTATGGAGCTGACCGATACTAATAGGTCGAGGGCTTGAACTCAACGCGAGTTGAGAAGAGCGAATACGAATCTCTTCGGAATGCAAAACGAAGATATTTCCACCTTTCCCCATCCTTGCTTGGCTCTTGCTGTGTAGTTGTCAGTCTCGCGGAGAATGCGTTCACAAAATTCTTTTCTGCGAAAAGAATTTTCGTGAGGGTACGGCTCGGGACATCTCCCGACCAATCGCCCGCCTGCGCAGACGCCTTGAAGGGTCAGTGAGCGCAGGTATGCGCAAATTGGGTTGCGCAGCGGCGGGAAACCCGCCTTGCGCCGTAATTACAGCAGCGCACGTCACTTGCCTTCGGGTAAGTGTGGCGAAGTCGTTAAAGGGGGAAACTTTTAACGACAACATCGATATAATTGTCCGCAAGGACATTTATATACCATTCCGGTGACGATAGCAGAGAGGATCCACCTGTTCCCATCCCGAACACAGAAGTTAAGCTCTCTTACGCCGAAAGTACTTGGTCTAACGACCCGGGAGGATAGGTAGTTGCCGGATTTCATTGCTCCTTAGCTCAGTCGGTAGAGCACGCGGCTGTTAACCGCGGTGTCGTCAGTTCGAGTCTGACAGGAGCAGCCAAGTAGGAATGAGCCGAACCAATCGGTTTGCTCATTCCTATTTTATCTATCCGAAAAATCATAAAGGAGAAAGATATGGAAGGAACGATTCTTATGAAGCTGTACCGCAACGCGATTTCGTGCGGGGACTATTCCGATCTCAATCTGGAAAACTTCGAGCAGCGGAAGAAGAGAGCGGCGGAGTTTGCTCGGTCTCACGGGAAGAGATTGCTGTTCACGGTATGCCAAGCCGCGGACATCTGCGACTTCGATTCGTTTTGCGAGATCGTCACCGATACGGAGTTGACCGACGAGGAGATCGCATTCTACAAAAAGACGGTCGAGGGCTTCTGCGGCGACGCGGAAATCATCGGTGGTGAGCTGAAAGAGTATCAAATTTCGGCGCCAGTCTTCATCTATTCCGTCAAAAGCATGAAAATGCTTTGAAATTGAAACCGCGGCAGGGCAGTTATTTGATGAAAGGAAGCCATCTTTCATTCACCGAATGACTGTCGGTGAAAAAAAGAAGCGAGATTATTCCGATCCCGCTTCTTTTTGTGCAATTTGACGCACAAAGCATTCTTTGATGTCACCGTTTATCATCTATTCGGCACTCCTTTGAAGTATTTTTTATCCGAATAGCACTTCTATTTCGTTTTCGGCTTCATAGATAGTTTTCCCGTTGAAGATCGGCGCTTTCTCGAAGGCATTCACGCATTCGCCTCTGTCTTTTGATGTGTGCGTGAACAGCACTTTCGGTTCTTCCAAGATCATGGTAGCTTGCAGGGTATACTGTTCGCCTGCGTCATCGATAAACCCCGATACGATATATTTTATACCTTGATAAGATATTTCTTTTTCGGGATTGTAATATAGGTTATCAATAAATTCATTCAGCGAATTTCCTCTCATATCAATTCACTCCTTTGAAATATTTTTTATATTTTTCATATTCTTTTTGTGTTATTTTCCGTGAGCGCAAACGGTGTTCAATTCCGGGTTTAGAATACTCATGGACATGAAGGACGGGTTCGCCATGTTTAGATATTCCGCTTTCGAAATGATAGCCAATTTCAAATATCGGCAAATGGTTGTCATTGTATTCAACATATTGTCGAAATACGCCATGTCGATCCAATATTATATATTGGTTAGAAGAATGTGCTTCCGGCGGCATACTATAGCTTTTATTGCTATCGATTGGCTGAAGCACTTTCACGCCTTCGATTTTGCCGACCGTTTCGTATGTGTATGCCACGTTCTTTCCGCTTGCAAATGTTCCGCGTCCGCCCATGTTATCTCACCACCTTTCGCGAAGCGCGATAATCTATGGGCAACAGGTTCCCACGCATTTCCTTAAACGGGTCTCCGAAGCATATAATAGCAGAAGGGGCGATTCGTTCAATCATAGCGTCGTAGCCACGCATAAAACGGACACGTTCATGCTTGCAGCCGATCATCCCGATTGCGACGACAGAATTTTTCTCGATCCCGTCGAAACAAAATTCATACGATTGGGAGAGCCCCCAACTCACCGTAGGATAGACGATGAGGTTTTGCGCCTGCCAATAGGCGCCGCACCAGCGGTTTTTGGCAATGCTTTCCAATTGCCGCCACAACGGCATATCCGCGTAGAGCGAATAGTCGGGTGTCAAAAGGAACTTGTATTGCGAGAACTTATGCAAACTCTTTTGGGGATGATCGTATATGTGCTGAAACCGATAATCATCGACGAAAAAGTGCACCCCGCTCTCGCAATTGTGTGCGTCATTCGACGTGGTGTCTGAACAAGCTATTAGCTTCACGTTATCTACCAAAGATTGCCGTTTCACTAACGGAATGTTCCATTTTCCTACGCAAGTATATTCGTTGCGCAAGAAAGTCTGTTTAGTTCTTGCTTTCTCCGAATGCATAATAGCATCCTCCTTTTGAAAATGTCAACCTTTGGTTGCCGTCAAAAACTTGACATAAAAGACAGGAGATGCTATAATGCATTTGTCATGGATGCAATAGCATTCATCCCGAAAGACGCGTAATCGTTGCTGCAACAACTTTTATGCGTTTTTCTTTTATGCGAATTTTCATATTTAGCTGTATTTTCTTACTCTTTCCAAGAACTCCCGCTCATAGTCAAATAAAAATGTTTCCCCGAATGCAGATTTTCGATTTTCGGTTGCCGAGTAGCAATATTCAGCCGACTGTTGAGAAATTCGGAATCGCTTAACATATTCTTCGGGCGAGCCTAATCCTTCTTGAACGATGATTGCTTGCGGAGCGAGTAGCGATTTCGCAAAGAAATCCGCAAGCGCTTCGTCGTTCTCTGTCAGGTCTCTTTTGAGCAGATCTCCCGCAACGACATGCTTGATTTCATGTGCAATCGTAAAACGCTGCGTCGGTTCTCGTAAATCTACATCATTGTAATAGGTGTCGTATATGATGTACCCTTTTTCCGGACATGAAATCGTGAACCCCAACTTCATATCATACTCGTGGTATAATGTCATGTATTGCTCAAAGGTCAAGGCAGAGTAGGGAATGAGTCTCATGCCGATTTTTTTCGCAAGTGCAAAGACGTCAAGCGGGAAACGGAAAAAACCGTAATCGCTCAAAACATCAAGAGCCAGACGCGTCATTTTATCGTATTGTTTTTTGCTAAATTCAGTCATCATCCTCGCCGTACAAAAGGGCAATGATCTCGCTCTTATCTTTTTTCGTCAAAATATGCCGATTGCGCGCGACCATTTGCTTCAATTCCTCTTTTTCATCAACGTCGGAGCGCTCCTCATCCGATCCAAGCAAATATGTCTCCGATACTCCGAGCGCTCGCGCAAGATTGCGCACGACGTCGATCCTCGGCTCGGTTTCTCCGCTTAAATATCGGCACAGCGAGGGCGCCGTCACGCCGCTGATCGATGAGAGTTCCGCTTGGGTCAACTTTTTCTCCCGTAGAAGTTGCTTTACGCGCTCACAAAATATTTTCATTTTTTTACCTCCTGCCCCTATTATATAATTTCAAAAATGAAATGTCAAGCATTTCAAGATAAAAATATTAATTTTTTTGAAATGGGGATCGGGCAGTCATTTGGTGAAGGAAAAAAGCGAAAGACGCGCGGGAAGGTGGAGGGCTATTGACAAATGACGCCCCGTCGGGTACAATGGACGGGAGGAAATCGGCGCATGGCGGTCGACGCGTGCGCGCGGGAACGGGGAACATGCGCGCGGGAACGGCTCCGAGAGACGGGAGAGAAAAGGCAATCGAGGACGGACGGAAAATGAGTGAACGGGAAACGAACGGACAAAAAACAATCGAGTGGCGGACGGTCGGGCAAGAAACGGTCGGTCTGCAAATTGACGAATTGCAGGTGGTCGAACAACAGATAGACGAACAGGAAGCAGTCGGACAGCAAACAACCGAACGGCAAGCAGACGGGCAGAAAAATATCGGGCAACGGAGGGTCGTGCGGCAGGGGATCGAATTCAGAACTTTCAAGCGGCAGGGGATCGAATTCAGAACATGCAAGCGGCGCGCGGTCAACGGGGACGGGACGGCGGTACGGCGGAAACGAAAGGGGAGGCTCGCGAAAGCGGCGATCTATTTTGTGCTCGCCGTGATGAGCCTCATCTGGATCTTGCCGGTCGTCGGGATCGTCGTCGAGTCTTCCGCTGCACATGGTATGATCCCGTCCTCGGGACGGTTTCGCGCCGATGGGGGTTGGATAATTACATCCGGCTGCTTCGCGAGACGCTCTTTGTGAGGTGGTTCTTCAACACGCTCTTTGTCGGGCTCGTGACGGCGGCGGTGCAGACGGCGTTTCAACTCTCGGTGGGCTACGTTCTCTCGCGGTTCCGCTTCCCGCACAGGCGATTTTTGATGTCGCTCATCTTTGTGCTCGGGCTGGTTCCCTCGTCCTTTCTCTATCTCGGGCTCGGGTTTCTTTTGAAGGAGTGGCACCTGACGGGCGAAAATGCCCCGCTCGGTTCCATCATCGTCTATGCGGCGAGCTCGGGCATGGGGTATGTCGTCGCGAAGAAGTACTTCGACACGTTCAGCCGCTCCCTCGGCGAGGCGGCGCAGGTGGACGGCGCGTCGGAGCTGCAGATCTTCTTCAAGATCTTTCTTCCGCTCGCGAAGCCCGTCATTCTCTACACCCTTCTCATGGGATTTTTGCTGCCATGGAACACCTTCTCCGTCACCGAGCCGACGCCGAACGGCTACCTCGTCGCGGACGGGCTGACGGAGACGTTGGACAGCTCCCTTTCGGACAGCTTTCCGACCTTCTGCGCGGGCGGCGTGCTCGTGTCGCTCCCTATCGTGACCCTCTTTCTGCTCCTTCAGAAGTACTATGTGTTCGGCGAGACCCTCCGCAATTTCAGGACTTGAAGGATTGGACCGACGTGTTTGCTCGGGTAGGAGAACATAACAGAAATGAAACGGGAAGCTCGGGGCGGGTGCCTCGGGCTTTTTTGATGGGGGCATGTCGCAGGGGGAGAGGGGCACGGCTCGGGAATAACAATTCGGGCATGGTAGGGGCATTTTCCGTTAAGGAGCGGAAAAAGGGGGCACCATGTCCGAAAAGGGCGGGACCGTGTCCGAGGAGGGGTATCGTCCGAAAAGGGGGCACCATGTCAAAAAGCGAGGACACCGTGTCAAAAAGGGTGTTATGTCCGAAAGCGGGAATGCCGCGTCAAAAAGGCGGGGGGAATCCGCTTCAAAAAAGCGGGAGGGAATGCTTCGCCAAAAATGCCGCGAAAAAAAGACAGCCGCGCGGGGCGGCTGTCCGAGGTGCGGGCGAACTTATTGCCCGAACTTCTTGCAGAGGAGCTTTTCCGCAATGACGCGGGCGAGCTGGAGCACCGAGAACACGAACAGCACGGCGGGCGCCGCGTATCCGAATTTGACGTCCGTTTCGAGGTAGGAGTTGAAGAGCGCGCCGAACGTGACGGTCATCGCGAGGTATCCTGCCGCGCAGACGACGAGCGGAATGACGAGGCGGAGCGGGGACTTCGCTTTCTCCGATGTGAGGTCCGCGAACAGCTTGATGAACGCAAAGAGCGCGAGCGTGATCACGGCGAGCTGGAAGAGCTGCGAGAGCGCATACACGATTGCCTGCCCAATCGGCGCGTCGACGGAAGTCGACCCGTAGCTGCCGAATCCCATGCTGTAATAGAGGGAACCAATCGTCGCCATGAGGCTTGCGGTGGACGCGGTGGACGCGGTGACGCTATCGCCGCTCTCGACCGCGCCGATGCCCATCGGGGCAAGGGCGAAGATGAGGACGAAGAACACGCCGCCGACCGCCGCCGAGATGAGAAGGGTGAGCTTTTTGCGGGTGAGGAGTTCCTTCCCCTCGGGGAGAAGGTTGAGCACCGTCCCCGCGACGAGGAACACGGCGCCGAGCACGATGCCCGCAACCGTCGCGCCGTTCAGGGAAATGGTTGAGGTGCCGTCCGATGTTCCGTTGAGGGCGCGGATGGCGGTCGCCGCGGCGACGAACACGGCGTAAGCCGCGACCGCGGGGCGGAAGAAGTTCGTCTTGCCGTCCCTTTGCATGAGGGCGCGGGCATAGCGGACCGCCGCGACGGCGGACAGCGCGATGACGGAGACGAGCCCGCCCGCCGCGACGAGCGTGCCGAGCACGGTGGGGAAGTACAGCGCAAATTTCATGTATCCCGCTCCCTCGCCCGCACCCTTCAGGGCGGAGGCGAGCGTCTTATAGCGTCCGCCGAAGTAGACGTAGAGGAAATCCGTCTCGGTCTCCGCACTGAAGAGGGATTCCGCCCTCGTCGTGATTCCGATACAGAAGGTAAAGACGAGGGCGAAGAACGCGGCTGCCATCACGCCGATCCCGCCGAAGAGGCGGAACCAATCGGCGAGCGTACGCCCGCCCTCGCGGGACGTTTCGCGGCTCCTTGCGCTCTTCTGCGCGCGGGGCTTCTCGAACGCGTGCCCGCACCCGAGGCAGAAATTCACGCCCGCCTCGTTCAATGTGCCGCATTCGGGGCAGACCCGCTTGTTGTCCATGCGACCCCCGCACTGAATGCAGAAGGTCGCCTCGGCGGGGTTGAGGGCTCCGCAGACGGGGCAGTGCACCTTCCCGTCCACACGCTCGCCGCACGTCATACAGAATACGGCTTCTTCGGGATTTTCCGTTCCGCAATGCTTACAGACCATTTTCTTCCTCCGTTTTTTCTTATTGTACCATCGGGCAGTCGTCCCGTCAAGTGGCTTTTTCGCCCGCAGGCTGTTTTTTCATGCCGATATACACCATGAGGACGGCGATGTCGGCGGGGGAGACGCCCGAAATGCGCGCCGCCTGTCCGAAGTTCAGGGGGCGGATCCTGTCGAGCTTTTCGCGCGCCTCGAGCCGCAGTCCCTCGATGGCGAGGTAGTCGATGTCGGGCGGGAGCGACTTTTCCTCCATCTTCTTCGCCCGCCCGATCTCCTCGGCGCTCCGCTTCAGGTACCCCTCGTATTTCAGCTCCGTCTCGCAGGTGAGGAGCACGTCGCGCGGGACGGACGGGAGAATGCCGAATTCCTCCCGCAGTTCATCGAGGGGGATGCCGCGGCGGATGAGGTCCGCGTAGGTGACCCCCTGCGTGAGGGTCATGCCGTGCCGCGCCGCCACCCTGCCCGCGCCATTCTTTTCGGCGCGTTCGCCGAGAAGGGCGAGCGTGCTCTCGCGGAGCGCCTTCCGCGCGAGGAACTTTTCGTAGCGTTCGTCCGATACGAGCCCGCACCGCCTGCCCGTCTCGGTGAGGCGGAGGTCGGCGTTGTCCTGCCGCAAGAGGAGCCGATACTCCGCGCGCGAGGTCATCATGCGGTAGGGCTCGTCGGTGCCTTTCGTCACGAGGTCGTCGATGAGCACGCCGATGTACGCCTCGTCACGGCGGAGGACGAGAGGGGGAAGCCCGCGGAGAGCGAGTGAGGCGTTCAGCCCCGCGACGAGCCCCTGCGCCGCAGCCTCCTCGTATCCGCTCGTGCCGTTGATCTGCCCCGCCGTGTACAGCCCCCCGACGTGCTTGCTCTCGAGGGTGGGATAGAGGTCGAGCGTGTCGATGCAGTCATATTCGATGGCATAGGCATAGCGGACGATCTCGCAATGTTCCAGCCCCTCCACGGTGCGGTACATCTCCCGCTGCACGTCGTGGGGAAGGGAAGTCGAGAGCCCCTGCACGTACACCTCCGTCGTGTCCGCCCCCTCGGGCTCGAGAAAGATCTGGTGCCGCTCCTTGTCCGAAAAGCGCACGACCTTCGTCTCGATGGAGGGGCAATAGCGCGGACCCGTCGAGGAGATGGCGCCGTTGTAGAGGGGGGCGCGGTCGAGATTGCCGAGAATGACGCCGTGCGTCCGCCCGTTCGTCCAGCCGAGCAGGCAGCTCTTCTGCTCCTTCGGAACGTGCTCTGTGAGGAAGGAGAAGGGGTAGGTCTCCTCGCCCGGCTGGGGGGTCATGCGCGAGGGGTCCACCGTGCGCCCGTCGAGGCGGGCGGGCGTGCCCGTCTTGAACCGCCGCACGCGGAATCCGAGCGAGAGAAGGCTCTTCGTGAGGCGGGTCGCCCGCGCGAAGCCGTTCGGTCCGCTCTTCGCCGTGACTTCGCCCGTGATCGTCCGCGCGTTGAGGTAGACCCCCGTCGCGATGACCGCCGCGCGGCAGGAAAAGATCCCGCCGTACGCCGTGCGGACGCCGCACACCCTTCCCCCCTTCGTGAGGATCGCCGCCGCCTCGCCCTGCGCGATGCGCAGATTTTCGGTGTGCTCGAGGGTGCGCTTCATCTCGGTGTGGTAGCGGTTCTTGTCCACCTGCGCGCGGAGGGACTGGACCGCGGCGCCCTTTCCCTCGTTGAGCATGCGGTATTGCAGGGCGCACCTGTCCGCGCATACGCCCATCTCCCCGCCGAGCGCGTCGATCTCGCGCACCAAGTGCCCCTTCGCCGTTCCGCCGACGGAGGGGTTGCAGGGCATGAAGCCGATGGAATCGAGGTTGAGGGTGAGGATGACGGTGCGCAGTCCCGTCCGCGCGAGCGCGAGCGCCGCTTCGATGCCCGCATGCCCCGCGCCGATGACGACGGCGTCGTACGTCCCTTCCGAAAATGTTCTCATAATGCCTCAAAAACCCCGTTTCCGGGGTTTTTTCTTATTGACGGAGGATCGCGCTCCTGATGTCGCTGACGTCCTTCACGGTCGCGTCGCTCACGCGGAGCAGGTCGGCGACCTTGTCGCGGGAGTAGATGACCGTGGCGTGGTCCCGTCCGCCCATCTCCTTCCCGACGGAGACGAGCGGGAGGGCGAGCATGTCGCACATGAGGTAGGTGCAGATCTGCCTTGCCCGCACGAATTCCTGCCGCTTGTTCTTGCCCAAGAGGTCCTTTTCCGATATGGAGAAGTGCGCGCACGTCGCCTTGACGATTGCGGCGGGCGTGACTTCCGCGGGCTCCTCATCGCCCGCGATGGATTCCTGCAGGGCGGTCGCGGCGAGGCGGAGGGTGATGGGCTCCTCGTGCAGCTTGCTCGCGAAGATGACGGTGTTGAGCCTGCCCTCGAGGGTGCGCACGTTGTTGTCCGAATTCTTGACGAGGTAGGCGAGCACTTCCTCGGGCACGACGTACTTCTTTTCGAGCGCCTTTCTCTTGAGAATGGCGATCTTCGTCTCGATGTCGGGCGGCTGGATATCCGCGATGAGCCCGCCCTCGAAGCGGGTGCGGAGCCGTTCCTCGAGCGAGGTAAGCTCCTTTGCGGGGCAGTCGGAGGAGATGACGATCTGCTTGTTCTGCGAGAAGAGTTCGTTGAAGGTGTGGAAGAACGCCTCTTGCACGCCGTACTTTCCCGCCCAGAACTGGATGTCGTCGATGAGGAGCACGTCCACGCCGCGGTAGCGGTTGCGGAAGCGCGCCTCCCGCCCTTCACCCTTGCGGGCGAGGCTGTCGACGAATTCATTCAAAAATTTCTCGCTCGTCGTGTACAGCACCTTGAGCGAGGGCTTCTTCTGGTTGATCTCGTTTGCGATAGCCTGCATGAGGTGGGTCTTGCCGAGCCCGGTGCCGCCATAGATGTAGAGGGGGTTGAAGTTCTCGCCGGGTGCGCTCGCCACCGACTTCGCCGCCGCATACACGAACTTGTTCGACGTCCCCACGACGAAGCTCTCGAAGGTGAAGCGGTTGTCGAGCTTGACTTCCTCCGCGGTCTCCTGAATGTCGTCGAGGTTGTACGTATCGCTCCCCTCGACGACGATGGCGACGTCCGAGAGCCCCACATCGGCGGCGAGGATCGCCTCGCGCAGCTGCCCGAGGTGATTCTTCACGATGGTGGCGGCGGCGATCTCCGTCTCGGCGCGGAGCACGATCTTGCGGTCCACGACGTCGACGGGGACGAGATTTTCGATGAACGTGCTGTACGAGATGGGATTGACGAGCGGCTTGACGCGCTCGCGGATCTTCTCCCACAAGAAATCGAACTGTGTTTTTTCCTCCATTTTTTTCCTCGCAAACGCTTTGTGTTTCGGTGAAGATTTGCTATAATGGTGTAAGAACCTTCTCTTCCATTATAATACAAAATCGCGGGAAAGAAAAGTGTTTTCGGCGGAAAAACCCACATGTTCATAAAAAAGTTGACCCTGCACGATTTCAGAAATTACGAGGACGAGACGTTCCGTTTCACGGAAGGGCTCAATGTTCTCACGGGGAAAAACGCGCAGGGCAAGACCAACTGCGCGGAGGCGGTGTTCTACCTCTGCACAGGCGCGTCCCTCCGCATCCGCCACGACAGGCAGCTCATCCGCCGCGGGGAGAGCTGCGCGCACATCTCCGCCGAGCTCGAGAGCAGGTTCGGGAGCGTCTCGCTCGGCGCCGCCATCTTCGAGAACCGCCGCGAGCTCACGGTGAACGGAAACCGCGTGTTCCGCGCGGTGGACTTCATCGGGAACATGAACAGCGTGTTCTTCTCCCCGGGGGAGCTCCGCCTCATTCAGGACGGTCCCGACGAGCGCCGCCGCTTCCTCAACCTCTCCATCTCGCAGACCTCGCGGGAGTACGGCACGGCGCTTTTGCGCTATCAGAAGATCCTCGACCAGCGGAACAACCTTCTGAAGGAGCACGACGAGCGGCTCATTCTGGACACCCTTCCCGTCTGGGACGAACAGCTCGCGGGCTATGCCGCCCGCATTGTCCGCCGCAGGCGCGAATTTTTGAGCCTGCTTTCGCCGCTCGCCGCCGAGGCGCATGCCTTTCTCACCGACGGCGCGGAGACACTCTCCGTCGGCTCGGACGACAGGACGGAGACGGCGGAGGAGATCGAGAAGCGTATTTTGCATGAGCTTTCCCTTGCGCGCGAGCGGGATATCCGGCTCGGCTTCACCTCGGTGGGACCGCACCGCGACGACGTCCGCATCCTCATCGACGGGCAGGACGCCCGCGGCTTCTCATCGCAGGGGCAGGCGCGCACCGCGGCGCTCTCGCTCAAGCTCGCCGAGACGGAGATCTTCCGCACCCTCGCGGGGGAGCCGCCCATCCTCATCCTCGACGACGTGATGAGCGAGCTCGACCTTCCGCGGCGGAAAAAGCTGCTCTCCCGCATCGACGGGCTCCAGTGCATTCTCACCTGCACGCATGCCGAGCGGGTGCTGTACGGCGCGGAGGCGAACAAGATCGCCATCCGCGGGGGGAAGATCATACGGTGAGGGGGGACATGCACCTCCACTCCGCGTGGTCGGACGGCGCCTATTCCCCGCGCGAGCTTGCCCGAAGGGCAAAGGGGGCGGGCGTACAATTCTTCTCGCTCACCGATCACGACACCATGGGCGGGAACGCCGAGGCGGAGCGGGCGGCGGCGGAGGAGGGGCTCCTCTTTGTCCGCGGCTGGGAGATCTCCGCCTACGAGGGCGCGTGCAAGGTGCACATTCTCGGCTACGGCTGCCGCGAGGGAGAGGCGTATTTTTCCTTTCTCCGCCGGCGGAAGGAGGGGGCGCGGCTCCGCGCGGAGGACATGATATCCCGCGCGAACGCCCTCTTCGGGACGGACGTTACCATGGAGGACGCCGAGCGCTTCCACGCCGAAAAATCCGCCCCCATTCACACAATGCACGTCGTAAACGCCTTCGCGGAGCACCTGAAACGGGACGCGGGCGAGCTGTATTCTTCGGCGTTTTCGCGGGGCGGCGGCGCCTATTCGGGGCTGTACCGTCCCACCCCGCGCGAGGCAATTGAGGTCATCCGCGCGGCGGGAGGGGTGGCGGTCGCCGCGCACCCGGGGCGCATCTTCCTCTTCGGCGACGAAGAGGCGGCGCGCTTCCGCATTGCCCCCGAACACGAGCGGGCGGAGATGATCCGCTCCCTCATTCCCCGCACCGACGCATTCCTCCGCGGGCTCGCAGCATATGGGCTGGGCGGGATAGAATGCCATTACCCTACGCATACTGCGGAGGAGACGGAGCGGTTTCTCGCGCTCGCGCGCGAATGCGGGCTGCTCGTGACGGGCGGCTCGGACTTCCACGCGGAGGGAAGGGGAAGAGAGATAGGGCTTCCCCCCTTCGACGCGTCGGAGGCGGCGGAGCGGCTCCTCTCACGGGGGTGCGGATGAAGAGAGTTCGGACGGCGGTTGCGCTCCTCCTTGCGGGGAGCTCTTTTTTTTCGGGCGGCTGGGCGTCGGGTCGGGTCAGGCGCGACGTCACCGTCGATGGGGTCGAGGTGGGCGGCATGCCCTATGCGGAGGCGGCGCGCACGGTTCGGGAGAAGATCAAGTCCGAACTTGCGCCCTTCACCGTCCGCACGCCCGCGGGGGACAGGACGTTCGAGCTCGGCTTTTCGGACAACGTCGAGGAGCTCCTCCGCGGGGCGAAGCGGGGGGAGACGCTCACCGCCGAAGTCACCCCCGCATGGGCGGACGCGGAGGCGGAGCTTTCCGCCCTGTGCGCTTCCCTCTCGCGGGAGGCGCAGGACGCGACGCTCGACTTTTCGCCCGCGGGATTTCGCTACACGCCCGAGGTCGCGGGCGTCGCGTGCGACTATTTCCGCCTGCTCGGGGACGCCGACCGCGCCCTCAAGGAGGGAAGGACGGAGGCTATCTTGTACCTTTCCGAGTACCTTCCCGCGGTCACCTGCGAGCGGCTCCGCGCGCGGACCCGCCCCCTCGGCACCTTCACGACTTCCTTCGACGAGGGGAACAAGTCCCGCGCGAACAACATCGCGCTCGCGGCTTCTCGCATTGCGGGGACGGTGATTGAGCCCCTCGGGGAGTTCTCCTTCAACCGCACGGTGGGCAAGCGCACGGCGGAGAACGGCTTTTCGGAGGCGCCCGTCATCTCGGGCGGGGAGTATGTGCAGGGCGTGGGCGGCGGCGTGTGTCAGGCGAGCACCACCCTCATGAATGCGGCGCTCCGCGCGGGCATGCGGATCACCGAGAGCCACCCGCACTCCCTCTCGGTGGGCTACGTCCCGCCCTCGCTCGACGCGATGGTCTCCGAGTACAGCGACCTGCGCTTTACCAATCCCTATTCCGAGCCCGTGTACGTGCAGGCGCGCGCGGGAGGGGGGAAGGTGACGTTCACCCTGTACGGGCTGCCCGACGGGAAGAGGTACCGCACCGAGAGCAAGGTGCTCCTCCGCGTCGATCCGCCGCCCGAGAAGATCGTCGAGGGGACGTGCGACCGCGTCCTCCGCGCGGCGAAACAGGGGGTCGCGAGCGAGAGCTGGCTGCTCGTCTTTCGCGGGGATGAGCTCCTCTCCCGCACCCTTCTGCGGCGGGACACCTATGCCGTCGTTCAGGGCGTCCGCGAGAAAAAGAGGGGGGAAGGCGCGGAAGAGGAGCCCGCGGAGCCGCAAAATTGAGCCGTTTTGCGCCGAAACGGCAAATTTTTTTGCGATTGCGGGTCAAAATCAATAGACATTTTTTTGTCTTTCCGTTATAATCATGAATTGACTTCGGGCGGTCCTCTGCATTTTTCGGCATGAACGTCGCGTATTACATGGAGGTAAAGTCAAATGGGACTCATCGAACAGATCGAAGCCGAGGGCATGAAACAGGAAGTTCCCAAGTTCAACGTGGGCGACACCGTGAAGGTCGGCTATCGCATCATCGAGGGCGGCAAGGAGAGGATCCAGAACTTCGAGGGCGTCGTCATCGCCAAGAAGAAGGGCGGCATCCGCGAGAGCTTCACCGTCCGCCGTCTTTCGTTCGGCGTCGGCGTCGAGCGCTGCTTCCCCCTGCACTCCCCCAAGGTGGCGTATGTCACCGTCGTGAGAGCGGGCAAGGTGCGCCGTGCCAAGCTGTACTACCTGCGCGGTCGCACGGGCAAGGCGGCAAAGATCAAGGAAAAGAAGTAAGGAACTGCACGGAAAAGAGCGGTCTGCCTAAAGTCGATGGCGGACCGTTTTTTTTGCGCTTCCGATCTCGGCGAAAATTTTTTGCGTTTTGTTGCGAAAATTCGTTTACAATTTTCTCGGTATCGGTTAGAATAGGAAATATCAATATAATAGGGAAAGCTTTATGGGAAGAACACTTGCAAAGATCAAGAAGATTTCGGCATTCTTTTATGCCTTCGTCGCGCTTGCGGTCGTCTTTCTCGCCGTGGGGCTGGGCACGCTCGGCTCCTTCGACACGGCGGGGAAGAGCTACGAGCTCGCGGCGAACACCTCGGACAGCTCCTCGGGTCCCTTCGTCATCTTCTACCTTCCCTCCTCCGTGAAGGAGAAGGTGAAAAACGACGACGGAACGGAGACGGAGAAGTCGACCACCGTCCGCCTCGTCAACGTGTACGTGAATGCCGCGGCGGTGTATACGGACGTCGGCGGCTCCGCGGGGCTCGAGATCGGGCGCTCCTCCTCGGCGACGGGCAACTTCAGCGCCACCCGCCTCACGGGCACGCTGTACAACATCGGCTCGGCGGAGGGCAAGCCCGCCCCCTATGAGTGGGCCGCCCCCTTCAACTTCGGCGCGAGCGGCGGCTGGACGCTCACCTCGCACTACATCCGCCTCAAGTCGACCACCTGCAACATTCTCCTCAACGAAGTCGTGTTCGTCGGGGAGAAGCAGGACGCCTCGAACAGGGGGACGGGCGAGCTCGTCGTCATTCCCGCGGAGATAAGCGTCGCGCCGCCCGCGGTCGGCGAGACGGCGGAGACGACGCAGGCGAATGCCGCCGCCCTCCTCGACGCGCAGGAACTTCCGCCCGCGGCACAGTCCTCGTATGCCCGCTTCACCGATGCGGAGCGCCCCGTCCTGCTCTCGGTGACCGAGATGCGTGCGGGCAACTCCTATTTTACCGACAAGGAGGGCAAGCTCCTCCATTCCTATGAGGGCGACCGCGTGTACGGCGCGTTCGGCATCGACCTCATCGCGCTCGGAACGCTCATGTTCGGGATCTCGCCCTTCGGGCTCCGCTTCTTCCCGATGCTCGCATCCTTCGGCATTCTCGTCGTGGGGTACTTCTTCGTGAAGAGGCTCGCAAAGAGCGACTTCGCGGGATTCGCGTTCGCCGCGCTCTATTCGCTGTGCAATCTTTCGTTCTCGCTCGGGCACGTGGGAACGCCCCTCACCATCGGGCTGTTCTTCTTCGTCGCCGCGCTCTCGCTTTGCCACCGCTTCTATGCCCAAGGCATGAAGAGGGCGAGCGTGCTCTCCGCGGCGCCGCTCTTCTTCTCGGGCGTGTTCGCGCTCGCCGCGATTGCCGTGAACGGCGTGTTCGTCATTCCCTTCATCGGAGTCGCCGCGCTGTTCGCGCTCGGCATGGTCCGCCAGAGAAAGGCGCGCCGCCACTACCTCGACGCCGCCATTGCGGAGGCAGAGGCGGAGCCCGAGCCCGTTCCCGTGCCCGGAGAGGAGACGGTGAGCGAGGGGCGCAAGAAGGTCGCGGGCGTCGTCGCCGAGTACCGCTACAAGGCGGGGCTCTCCCTTGCGGCCTTCCTTTCGGGGCTCGTCATCGGGTTCCTCGCGTTCTCGCTCCTCTGCCTGCTTCCCGCGCGCTTCCTGTTCATCAAGCTGTACGATGACCCCGCCGCACCTACGAGGAACATCTTCTACTTCGTGTGGAAATCGTTTGCGGGCGGCTTTGCGGGTGTAAACCCCGCGGCAAGCTCGGTATGGGCGCCCTTCTTCGTCCTCTTCGAGGGGACGGGCTCCGTCCGTGCCGCCACGGGGGCGGTCGTCAATGCCGCGGCGAGCGTCGCGGGCGCGTTCGGCATCGTCTATGCGCTCGTCCGCATCGCCTTCGCCGTGAAGGCTGCGTTCCAAGGGAAATTCGGCAGGGAGGAGCGCACGGCGCTCCGCCGCACCCTCGTCCCGCTCGGGCTTCTCGTGTTCGCGCTCATCTCCGCCGCCGTGGGACAGGGCGGGCTCGCGTTCGTGTTCCTCGCCTACATCGCCGCGTTCATGCTCGCGGGCGAGGGCATCGCGCACCTGTATGCGCGGGGCGGGGCATTCCGCAAGGGGGCGGTCATCGCCTGCATCGCCGAGGCGGTCCTGCTCGTCGCCCTGTTCGCGCTCTTCGCCGTATTCACGTTTTCCATTCCCGTGTCCGCGGAATTTCTCACTGCATTCCGTCTCGGGTAACACAAAAGGAGGTTCGCCGTGATCGCTAAAGTCATCTGCTATGCCCTCAACGGACTGGAGGGCATTCCCGTCGAGGTGGAGACGGACGTCAACAAGGGGATCCCCGGCTACGAGATGGTCGGGCTGCCCGATGCCGCCGTCAAGGAGAGCAAGGAGCGCGTCCGCTCCGCGCTCAAGAACAGCGGGCTCCTCTTCCCCGTCAACAAGATCACCGTCAACTTCGCGCCCGCGGACGTCAAGAAGGAGGGCGCGGCATTCGACCTTGCCGTCGCCGTGAGCCTTCTGAAGGCGAGCGAGCAGCTCATCGGCGTCGAGCTCGGGCGCACCGTGTTCTTGGGCGAGCTCGCCTTAAACGGCGACGTCCGCCCCGTGAACGGGATGCTTCCCATCCTCATCTCGGCGAAGGCGCACGGATTCTCTCGCTTCGTCATTCCGCGCGGCAACGCGGAGGAGGCAAAGTACCTCGGCGGCGCCGAAATTTTCCCCGTACGGAACCTCACCGAGGTCATCCGCCACCTCACGGGCACCCAGCCCGTCCTGCCCCTCGAGACGGCTCGGTTCGTGCCCCATGCGCGGGGCAAGGGCTCTGCCGACCTCAAATACGTCAAGGGTCAGCCCATCGCTCGCCGTGCGCTCGAAATCGCCGTCGCGGGCGGACACAACCTGCTCCTCTCGGGTCCTCCCGGCACGGGTAAGACGATGCTCGCGCGCTGCCTTCCCACCGTGATGCCCGACCTCACCTTCGAGGAGGCGCTCGAGATCACCGAGATCCACTCCGTCGCGGGCACGCTCGGGGAGGAGGGGATCGTCTCCGAACGCCCCTTCCGCACCCCGCACCACACGGCGACGACCGTCTCGATGTGCGGCGGCGGCAACCGCACCGTCCACCCGGGGGAAATTTCCCTCGCGCACGGCGGCGTGCTCTTCCTCGACGAGCTGCCCGAATACAAGCGCTCCACGCTCGAGGCGCTCCGCCAGCCGCTCGAGGACGGCAAGATCACCGTCTCGCGCTCGGCGGGGACGGTCACCTATCCCGCGCGCTTCATGCTCTGCGCGAGCATGAATCCCTGCCCGTGCGGCAACTACGGCTCCGCGGACAGGACGTGCTCGTGCTCGCCCGCCGAGATCAGGCGGTACCGCAGAAAGATTTCGGGTCCGCTCCTCGACCGCATCGACTTGCAGGTCGAAGTGGACAACATCGCATACGACGACCTCGCTTCCCCCGGCGAACAGGAGAGTTCGGAGGCGGTCAAAGAGCGCGTCAACGCGGCGCGCAGGATCCAGAGAAACCGCTTCGAGGGGACGGGGCTCAACACCAACGCCGAGATGGGGGAGAGGGAACTGCAGACCTTCTGCGTCCTCTCGCCCGACGGCGAGAAAATTTTGCGCGAGGCGTTCGAGCGCATGAAGCTCTCGGCGCGTGCAAGGTCGCGCATCGTCAAGGTCGCAAGAACCATCGCCGACCTCGACGCGAGCGAGCAAATTCTGCCCCGCCACGTGTTCGAGGCGGTCTCCTACCGTCTGTACGACAAAATGGGGTGAGAGATGGACTATTCGAGGGAGGAGCGGGCAATCATATGGCTGTGCGCCTGTTCGGGGCGGGACTACCGTGCCTGCGCCGCGGCGCTCCGCGAGGTGCGCGACCCGGGGCTCCTCTCCGAGGCGTTCACGACCCGCGCGGAAAAGGAGCTCGGTGAATTTCTCGCCGCCCTCGACCGCCGCGGCTACTTTGCCCTCACCGTCGTCTCGGACGACTATCCCGAATCGCTCCGCGCCATTCCCGATCCGCCCCTTCTCCTCTTCGGTGCGGGCAACCGCGCCCTTCTCGGGAAGCGGAAGTTCTGCGTCGTCGGCTCGCGTATCACGCCGCCTTGGGCGGAACGGCTCGGGCGGGACATCGCAGCGGAGCTCTCCTCGGAGTTCGTCATCGTCACGGGGCTCGCGGAGGGCGGCGACTGTGCCGCCGTCGCGGGCGCCATGGAGAGCGGGAACCTCATCTGCGTGCTCCCGTGCGGGCTCGACAAGTGCTATCCCGCCGCGCACGAATCGCTGAAGCGGCGCATCCGCGAGCGGGGCTTGCTCCTCTCGGAATATCTTCCCTCGGAGAACGCGGCAAAGTATTCCTTCCATGCGCGGAACCGCCTCCTCGCGGGGCTTTCGGAGGGCGTGCTCGTCCTCTCCGCGGGGGAGAGGAGCGGCGCTCTCATCACGGCGGACCGTGCCGCGGAGTACGGGCGGGATGTATTCGCCTTCCCCTACAACCCCAATGCCGCGCAGGGTGCGGGCTGTAACGACCTTCTAAAGCGCGGCGCCTATGTCACGACGTGCGTCGGCGACGTGTTCGCCTGCTACGGCATCGCGCCGAAGCCGAAAAAACGCGTCGAACTCACCCCCGAGGAGGAGCGGCTGCTCGCCATTCTCCGCGAGAAGGGGGAGATGCACGCCGCCGAGCTCGCCGCCGCGGCGGGCATGAAGGTGCACGAGGCAGCCGCGGCGCTCTCGTCGCTGGAGATCAAGGACCTCGCCGTAAAATCGGGCGGAAATCGCTACGCAGCCATCTGAATTTCCACCCCATTCCGTCATTTTGAACATTACCACCTATAGGAGGCTAACATTTATGGACCTTATCATCGTGGAATCCCCTTCCAAGGCAAAGACCATTTCGAGGTATCTCAAGGGAAAGTATCGGGTCGACGCCTCGGGCGGGCACATCCGCGACCTTCCCGAAAAGACGCTCGGCGTCTCCGTCGAGCGGGACTTCGAGCCGCGCTACGTGACTTCGGCGGGCAAGGAGGAGATCATCCGCCGCCTTGCCGACGAGGCGAAGCGGGCGGACCGCGTGTATCTCGCGACCGACCCCGACCGCGAGGGCGAGGCGATCTCGTGGCACCTTCAGACGGTGCTCGGGCTCCCCGCCGACGGGAAGAACCGCATCGAATTCAACGAAATTTCCCCCAAGGCGGTCACGCGGGCGCTCGAGCACCCGCGCACCATCAACTACAGCCTCGTGGACGCGCAGCAGGCGCGCCGCGTCATCGACCGCCTCGTGGGCTATAAGCTCTCGCCCCTTCTCAACAACAAGATCCGCAACGGGCTCTCCGCGGGGCGGGTGCAGTCCGTCGCGCTCCGTCTCGTCGTCGACCGCGAGCGCGAGATCGAGGCATTCAAGCCTGAGGAATACTGGACGATCTCCTGCGACCTGCAGGACATTCCGAAGAAGCACGCCGCCTTCCGCGCTCTCCTCGAAAAGAAGAAGGGCAAGAAGCTCAAGATCGGGTGCAAGGCGGAGGCGGACGAGGCGCTCGCCGCCCTTTCCGCGGGCAAATACACGGTCTCGGGCGTCAAGCGCACCGTCGTCAAGTCGCACGCGCCCGCGCCGTTCACGACGTCCACCCTCCAGCAGGACGCCTCCAACAAGCTCGGGCTCTCCGCGCCCGAGACCATGCTCATGGCGCAGCACCTCTATGAGGGCATCGACCTCGAGGGAGAGGGGCACATCGCATTCGTGACGTACATCCGTACCGACTCCACCCGCGTGTCGGAGGACGCGCAGGCAGACGCGAGGAAGTACATCGCCGAGACGTACGGGAAGGAGTATCTCCCCGAGCGCGTCAACGTGTATGCGTCCAAGTCGGGCGCGCAGGACGCGCACGAGGCGATCCGTCCCATCGACCTCGCCCGCACGCCCGAGTCGGTCAAAAAGCTCCTTGATCGCAAGCATTTCAACGTGTATAAGCTCATCTATGAGCGGTTCATCGCCTCCCAGATGACGGAGGCGCAGTACGACTCCATGCAGATCGAGATCAAAAACGGGGACTATTCGCTCCGCGCGAGCGGCAAGAGCCTCCGCTTTGCGGGCTACACCGTTGCCTATCAGGAGGTCCGCAAGGAGGACGAAGAGGAGGCGAAGGGACTTCTTCCGCCCCTCACGGAGGGGGTGGACCTCAACTGCCTCGCCGTAAAGCCCGAGCAGAAGTTCACCAAGCCGCCCATCCGCTACACCGATGCCTCCCTCGTCAAGGCGATGGAGGACAAGGGCATCGGGCGCCCGTCCACCTATGCCTCCATCATCTCGGTGCTCAACAAGCGGAACTACGTCGAGAAGGACGGCAAGTACATGAAGCCGACCGAGATCGCCTTCCGCATCACCGACATGCTGGTCCACTACTTCCACGACATCATGGACGTCGGCTTTACCGCCGACATGGAAAAGAAGCTCGACGAGATCGAGGACGGCGGCAAGGAGTGGCGCGCGGTCATCCGCGACTTCTACCCCTCGTTCGAGAAGAATCTCCGCTTTGCCTCGACGGACGGCGACGAGGTGACCGACATTCTCTGCGAGAAGTGCGGGCACCCCATGCTCCGCAAACAGGGGCGGTACGGAAAGTACCTCGCCTGCTCCAACTATCCCGCCTGCTCCAACATCGTGAGCGAGAGCGCGCCCGAGGTCTCGGACGTGAGCTGCCCGAAGTGCGGCAGGAAGATGGTCGTGAAGTCGGGCAAGTTCGGCAAATTCCTCGCCTGCCCCGACTATCCCGCCTGCAAGACGACGATGCCCTACGGCGAGCGGAAGGCGGAGGGCGTGCCCGAGGGCATCTGCCCCGAATGCGGCAAGCCCACCATGCGCCTGCGGTCGCGCACGGGCAAGATTTTCTACGGCTGTTCCGACTATCCCGCCTGCTCCTTCAAGAGCTGGGACGTCCCCACGGGCAAGAAGTGCCCCACGTGCGGCAGCGCCCTCGTCAAGACGGCGAAGGGCGGCGTGCGCTGTTCGAGCCGCACCTGCAAGTACAGGGAACCCGCCCCCGGGACGGACGCATGATCGAGGTCGTCGGCGCGGGGCTCGCGGGGAGCGAGGCGGCATATTTTCTCGCGCGGAGGGGCGTTCCCGTCGCCCTCGTCGAGATGAAGCCGAAAACCTTCTCGCCCGCCCATTCGAGCCCGCTCTTCGGCGAACTCGTCTGCTCCAATTCCCTGAAGGGGGACGACCCGTACTCCAACGCGTGCGGGCTTCTCAAGGAGGAAATGCGCGCGCTCGGCTCCCTCACGATGGAGGCGGCGGCTGTCTCCCGCGTGCCCGCGGGGGGCGCGCTCGCCGTGGACCGCGAAAAGTTCGCGGCGTACATCACCGAAAAACTCCGTTCCCGCCCCGAAATCACCGTGGTCTGCCGCGAGCAGAGCGAGCTGCCGCGGGAGGGGATCGTCGCGACGGGACCGCTCACGTTCGCCCCGCTTGCCGAGGCGATCGGGCGCCGCTACGGGGAGGAATTGCACTTTTTCGACGCATCCGCGCCCATCGTGTCGGCGGAGAGCGTCGATTTTTCCGCAACGTTCACGCAGGACCGCTACGGCAGGGGCACGGGCGACTATGTCAACTGTCCGATGACGAAGGAGGAGTACGAGGCATTCGTCTCCGCCCTTCTCTCCGCCGAGCGGGCGACCCTTCACGACTTCGAGAGGGGGGAGATCTTCGAGGGGTGCATGCCCGTCGAGGTGATGGCGGCGCGGGGCGCGGATACCCTCCGCTTCGGCACCTTCAAGCCCGTGGGGCTTCGGGCGGCGGACGGGAGCAGACCGTATGCCGTCCTGCAGCTCCGCAGGGAAAACGGAGAGGGGACATGCTATAACCTCGTCGGCTGCCAGACCAATCTGAAATTTCCCGAGCAGAGGCGGGTGTTTTCCATGATCCCCGCCCTCGCCCATGCCGAATTTCTGCGGTACGGCGTCATGCACCGCAATACCTTCCTCAACGCGCCGCATATCCTGAACGCCGACTTCTCGGCAAAGGACGCCCCCATGCTCTTCTTTGCGGGGCAGATGACGGGGGTGGAAGGGTATGTCGAGAGCGCCGCGAGCGGGCTCCTCGCGGGCATTCATCTTTGGAGAAAGCTCGAAGGGAAGGAGCCCGTCGTCCCGCCCGCCTCGACGGTGTCGGGTGCGCTCTCCCGCTACATCGCAGCGCCGAACGGGGATTTCCAGCCCATGAACGCCAACTACGGCATCTTGGAGGGGGGATTTCAAGGCGTCCGCGACAAGAAGGAAAAGCGTCGCCTCCTTGCCGAACGCGCCTTGAAGGAGATCGGGCGTTTCAAAGCGGACATTCTCGGGTAAATAAAGAATGAAAACATGCCCTTCGGGGCGGAGGAGTAACACATGGAATTTCGGGGAACCACCATCTGTGCCGTCAAACGGGGCGGCGTGACGGCAATCGCGGGGGACGGACAGGTCACCATGGGCGAGAGCGTCGTCTTCAAGAACACGGCGATCAAGGTGCGGAGAATTTACGGCGGCAAAGTCATCTTGGGGTTTGCGGGGAGCGTCACCGACGCCTTCTCCCTCTCCGAGCGGTTCGAGGGCATGCTCAACAAGTTTGCGGGCAACCTCATGCGCTCGGCGGTGGAGCTCGCGGACCTCTGGCGGAGCGACAAGGTGGGCAGAAAGTTGGACGCGATGATGATCACGGCGGACAAGGATACCCTCCTCATTCTCTCGGGGACGGGGGAAGTCATCGAGCCCGACGAGGGGATCTGCGCCATCGGGAGCGGCGGAAATTACGCCCTCGCCGCGGCGCGCGCCCTCGCGCAGAACACCGACTTCGGCGCCGAGGAGATCGCCCGCAAGTCCTTAAAGATCGCCTCGGAGATCTGCGTCTACACCAACGACCACATCATCTGCGAGGTGGTATAGATCATTTCCTTCGGATAGAACAGAGCGACCGCATTTGGGCCTTACCCTTCTCTGAAGGGGAAGGTGGCAAGGCGTAAGCCGTGACGGATGGGGATGAAAGCAATCATATCAAATGTCAATCCCCACCACCGCCTTATGGCGGAGCCTCCCCTTTGGGAAAGGGTAGGCCTTTCGGGCGGGAACGGAATCCCAACGTGAAAGGGTAGGCCTTTCGGGCGGGAACGGAATCCCAA
>CANQAX010000019.1 GCA_947589235.1 uncultured Clostridia bacterium | reverse complement strand
TTTCGACCAAGCCGCGCAAGCGGCGCACGAGCTACACAGGCTGTCATTTCGACCAAGCCGCGCAAGCGGCGCGTGGAGAAATCTCAAATGAGGTTGAGATGTCTCGACTTCGCTACGCTCCGTTCGACATGACACTATTTGTACGGCGTTGCGGGGGTTCCCCCCCTATTCGCCACTCGCGAGCGAACCGCTGGGTTTCTGTCATTTCGACCAAGCCGCGCAAGCGGCACACGAGCTACACGAGCTGTCATTTCGAGCGGAGCGGAGTAGCGCATGAGCTACACGGGCTGTCATTTCGACCAAGCCGCGCAAGCGGCGCACGAGCCGCACGGGCTGTCATTTCGACCAAGCCGCGCACGAGCTACACGGGCTGTCATTTCGAGCGGAGCGGAGTAGCGCATGAGCCATGGGCGAGTGCGGTACGGAGTGGAGTCGAGAAATCTACGGCTGAATAAGGAATAGATGTCTCGACTACGCTCGACATGACACTATCATAAGGTTGAGATGTCTCGACTTCGCTACTTCGCCTACGGCTCGTGCCGCCTACGGCGGGACGACATGACACTATCATAAGGTTGAGATGTCTCGACTACGCTACTTCGCCTACGGCTCGTGCCGCCTTACGGCGGGACGACATGACACTATCATAAGGTTGAGATGTCTCGACTTCGCTACTTCGCCTACGGCTCGTGCCGCCTTACGGCGGGACGACATGACACTATCCCCCCTTACACGCTCCCGGCGCCCGAGGACATCGCGAACATGGGGATATAGATGGCAACGACGATGAAGCCGACGACGACGCCGAGGATAATGGTGATCATGGGCTCCATGAGACCGAGCGCCCTGTCGGAGGCGGAGGTCGCCTCGTCGGTGTAATAAAGACCGATGGTGCGGAGCGTCTCCTCGAGGCTGCCCGACGACTCGCCGACGGTGATCATCTCGATGAGCATGGCGGGGAGATAGGGCGAATCCTTGAGCGCCTCGCCGAGGCTCATGCCGTTTTCCACCTTGACGATTGCCTTGTTGAGTTCCTCGCCGACGCAGCGAAGGTCGACGACGCGGCTGACGATCTCAAGCACCCGCGTGACGGGGAGCCCCGCGGCGAGCAGGGTAGCCATGGCGTTTGCCACCTGCGCGGCGACGTTCATGCGCGCGATTTTGCCGATGATCGGCATCTTGAGGCGAATCTTGGAATAGACCATCTTGCCCTTGTCGGACTTCCCGAAGAGGAAGAACGCAATGATGATCGCGGCGATGACGAGGAGAATGAGGTACCACCAATTCGCAAGGAAATCGGAAATTCCGATGAGAATGCGGGTGATGAGCGGGAGCTCCGTCCCGAAGGACTCGAGCGTCTCGGTCATTCTCGGCACGAGCACGATCATGATGACGGCGATGACGACGACCGCGAGGAGCAGGACGATGATGGGATAGGTGAGTGCGGACTTGACCTTCTTCCTCGTCTTGTGGGCGCGGTTGTAGTAGATCTCGAGGCTGCGGAAAGAATTTTCGAGGGTGCCCGATTCCTCCCCCGCGCGGACGGTCTCGATAAAGACCGCGGGGACCTTCTTCCCGTTCTTTTCGAGGCTGTTTGCGAGCGAATAGCCCGCGGCAACGTCTTGGGCGCAGGCGCGGAGAATGCGCTTCATGAGCTTGTCGTCGCACTGTTCGGCGATGAGCTCGACGGTGCGCGACATCGTGAGCCCCGCCCGCAGCATGATACAGAACTGGTTCGCCGTGATGGCGAGCGTCTTGTTGCTGACCCAAAGGGGCTCGTTGATATCGATGTTGAAGCGGCGCTCCTTGCGGACGGGGCGGATATCCTCCACCACGGCGCACGTGCGGCGGATCTCGGTGATCGCCTCGAACTCGTCGTACGCTTCGATGACGCCGTTTACGGGAGACCCGTCCTGCGCGATCGCGCGGTATTTATAGGTCTGCATGCTACCTCCTTATCGCCGTTTACATCATCGGGACGTTCTTCTTGACGTATTCCGCATCGTGCGCGGCGGCGCGTGCCGTCTCGGGCGAAATGATGCGCTGGCGGCACAGCGCGATGAGCGAATTGTCCATCGTGACGGACCCCTCCGCCGCCGAAGTCGCCATCGAACTTGCGATCTGCGGCGTCTTGCCCTCGCGGATGAGGTTGCGGATGGCGGGCGTGACCATCATGAGCTCGCACGCCGCGACCCTTCCGCCCGTCCTGCGGGGAAGGAGCTGCTGCGAGAGCACCGCCATGAGCGTCGTCGAGAGCTGCATGCGGATCTGCCGCTGCCGCATCTCGGGGAACACGTCCACGATACGGTCGATGGATTCGGGCGCGGAGTTGGTGTGGAGCGTCGCGAACACGAGGTGCCCCGTTTCCGCCGCGGTGAGCGCCGTCTCGATGGTATTGAGGTCCCTCATCTCGCCGATGAGGATGACGTCGGGGTCCTCGCGCAAGATTGCCCGCAGCCCCGTGGCGTAACTTTCGGTATCCGAGCCGATCTCCCTCTGGTTGATGACGCAGAGGTCGGGCTCATAGATGTATTCGATGGGATCCTCGAGCGTGATGATGTGCTCGTTGTAGGTGTGGTTGATCTTGTTGAGCATGGCGGCAAGCGTCGTCGACTTGCCCGAGCCCGTTTCGCCCGTCACGAGGACGATGCCGCGGTTGAGGGTGGGCAGCGTCTGCACCATGGGCGGGAGCCCGAGCGAGGCAAGATCGGGGATCTTGTCGGAGAGGAGACGGATCGCCGAGGAGACGCTCCCCTGCTGGCGGAAGAGGTTGATCCTGCAGCGGATATGCCCCGGGAAGGTGATGGCAAGGTCGAGCTCGCCCATCTTCTCAATCGCGGAATAGTCGTTCCCCGCCATCTGACGGGCGTAGTACTCGCAGTCCTCCGCGGTGAGAGGCGCGCCGAAGTTCTTGAGCTCGCCGTCGATGCGGAACCGCGCGGGGAGCCCGCGCACGAGGTGGATATCCGAGGCACGCATGCCGCGCGCCTGTGCAACGATGCCGTTCAAGTCCAGCCGCATGGCTTTATTCCTCCGTCGTGTTGAGAATGCCGATGACTTCCTCGGCGGTCGTCACGCCCTCGAATACGAGCTTGCGCCCGCTCTCCAAGAGGGACGAGAAGGTGCCCTTCTTCACGCAGTCCGAAAGCTCCGTCTTGTGGCGACCCTCGGAGACGGCGCGCTTGAATTCGCCGTCCATGACGAGGATCTCGAACACGCCCGTGCGCCCGTTGTACCCCGTATGGTAGCAGTGCGGGCACCCCTTTCCGCGGAAAAACCGCACCCCTGTCGCATGTTCGTCGCAGCCGAGGCGGCGGAGCTCCTCCGCGGAGGGCGTATAGCTCTCCTTGCAGTGCGGGCAGATGCGCCGCACGAGGCGCTGCGAGACGACGCCGTTCAGCGCGTCCGCAAGAAGATAGGGCGCGACGCCGATGTCGATGAGACGGTCGATGGCGGAGAGCGCGTCGTTCGTGTGCACCGTCGAGAGGACGAGGTGACCGGTGATTGCCGAGCGGATGGCGATCTCCGCCGTCTCGGCATCGCGGATCTCGCCGACCGCGATGATGTCGGGGTCCTGACGGAGCACGGCGCGGAGCCCTTCCGCAAAGGTCATGCCGACCTTCTCGTTGATCTGGACCTGATTGACGCCGTCGATATCGTATTCGACGGGGTCCTCGAGGGTGACGAGATTCACTTCCTCGGTGTTGAGATGGCGGATCATCGTGTACATCGTGCTCGACTTGCCCGAGCCCGTGGGACCGACGATGAGCACCATGCCGTGCGCGTTGGAGATGAGTTTGTTGTATTTTTCGAGATTTTCGCCCTCGAGCCCGATGGCGCGGGCGTCGAGCAGCTGGGTGGACTTATCGAGGAGGCGGATGACGACCTTCTCCCCGTACATGGTGGGAAGGGTGGACATACGCAGGTCGATGTTGTGCCCCTTCACGATGACGTTGGCACGCCCGTCCTGCGGGATGCGCATCTCGGAGATGTCCATTCCGCCCATGATCTTGAGGCGGGAGACGACGGTGCGCTTGAGCTCGTCGGGAACGGTAAGCACGGTGCGAAGATTTCCGTCGATACGCATGCGGACGACCATTTCGTCCGCGCGGGGCTCGAGGTGAATGTCGCTCGCGCGCTCCACCGAGGCGCGCTCGAGAATGGAGTTGACGAGCCGAACGGTGGGAGCGGACTGGACGTCCTCCGTCACTTCCTCCGAACGGGGCTGCGGCGCCGCCTCGCGGACGGACGCATCGCCGCGCATCTCCTCGATGGCACGCGCGACGCCCTCGTTCCCGTACAGCGTCGAAATTGCCTTGTTCACCGCCGCCGTCGTCGCGATTTTGGGAAGCACGCGCTTTCTCGTTGCGGTGCGGACTTCTTCGAGGGCGACGAAGTTGAGCGGGTCGCTCATGGCGAGCACGAGCTCGTCTTTATTGAGGCGGACGGGCACGACGCAGTGCCGCCGCGCAATGCTCTTGGGCACGAGCGCAGCGAGCTCGATGGGAATGCGGACCTTCGTGAGGTCGATGAAATCGATGCCGAGCTGGAGCTCGAGCGTCTCGATGAGGCGCTGCTCGTTGATGATCCCCTCGTCGATGAGGATCGTCCCCAAGCGCTCGTGCCGCGTCTTCTGCAGCGAGAGAGCGCGGTCGAGCTGTTCCTTCGTGATGGCTCCGTTGTTGACGAGAATGTCACCCAAGCGCAAATATTCCATACTACGAATTCTCCGTTTCCCTGAATTTTGTCGGAAAGGGTACCGATTTATTATACCCCCCCCCCTTCGAGCTTTGTCAACAATATTATCGCGCCGCGAGGAAAAATAATCCTCATTTCGCGGCAAATCGGCGGGATTTTCGCCTTTTCCCGCCCCTGCCCTACTGATCGAGAATGACTTTGAGCGTCTGCATGAGGCGGGCGACGTCGATGGGCTTTGCGACGTGCGCGTTCATGCCGCATGCCGCCGCCCTGTCGCGGTCCTCGTCGAAGGCGTTCGCCGTCATCGCGACGATGGGCACCGAGGCGAGCTTCTCGTCCGCAAGGGCACGGATGGCGCGGGTCGCCTCGTACCCGTCCATGACGGGCATCTGCACGTCCATGAGGACGAGGTCATAGTACCCCGCCGCCGACGCCGATACCATGTCGACCGCAATTTTGCCGTTCTCCGCGCTCTCGACGACGAATCCGCTCTCGACGAGGAGCTCCTCGGCGATCTCGCGGTTGAGTTCGTTGTCCTCGACGAGGAGAACGCGCTTGCCCTTGAATCCCTCGTATGTCTCGGCGGGGATCGGCTCCTCCGCCGTTTCCTTGGAGCCCACGACGGAGACGAGCGTCTCGCGCAGTTCGGAGAGGAAGATGGGCTTGTTGCAGTATGCCGTGACGCCGATGTCCTTCGCCTCCTCCATGATGGCGGAGACGTCGTAAGCCGTGATGATGATGATCGGGGTCTCGTCGCCGACGATCTTGCGGATCTGGCGGACGATCTCGAAGCCCGAGAGGTCGGGCATCACCCAGTCGATGATGTATGCCGAGAACCCGTCGCCGACGTCCACCGCCTGCTGTGCGCGCAGGACCGCTTCCTTGCCGTACATCGTCCACTCCGACCGCATGCCGATCTGCATGAGCATCTTCGAGACGCTGTCGCAGGTGTCGAAATTGTCGTCCACGACGAGGGCGCGGAGCCCCATGAGCTCGCGGATGGGCTCGACGTGCTTGCGCTCGGACTGGAGACGGAACTGAAGGCAGATGACGAATTCGCTCCCCTTCCCCTTCTCCGTCGTGAGCGTGATGGTCCCGCCCATGGTGTCGACGATGTTCTTGGTGATCGCCATTCCGAGCCCCGTGCCCTGAATGCCGCTCACCGTCGAGGTGCGCTCGCGCTCGAACGGCTCGAAGATGTGCTTCGCGAATTCCTCGCTCATACCGATGCCGGTGTCCTTCACGCGGATCTCGTACGAGCCGTATCCCGTCGGCGCGCCCGACTTCTGGCGGATGGTGAGCGAGACCGACCCGCCGGGCGGCGTGAACTTGATGGCGTTGGACAGCAGGTTGAGGAGCACCTGATTGAGGTGCAGCTTGTCGCAGAACACGTCCTCGTCGACGACGTCGAGCGTGTCCATGAAGAAGTTCAGCTGCTTCCCCTTCATCTGCGTCTGGATGATGTTGCGCATGTCGCGGAAGATGTCGGAAATGCTGCACGGCTTTTCCTCGATGTTGAGCTTTCCGCTCTCGATGCGCGACATGTCGAGAATATCGTTGATGAGCGACAGCAGGTGGTTCCCCGAGGAGAGGATCTTCTTGAGGTAGTCCTGCACGCGCTCCTTGTTGTCGATGTTGGTCTCGGCGAGCGTCGTAAAGCCGAGAATGGCGTTCATGGGGGTGCGGATATCGTGCGACATGTTGGAGAGGAAGGTCGTCTTGGCGCGCTCCGCCGCCTCCGCCTTGTGCAGTTTTTCCTCGAGCACCGCCCGCTCGACCGACTTCTTGATTGCCTCCTTCGCCGCATGGCGGATCCAGAGGAAGTACGCGACGAGCCCCGCGGCAAACACGCAGCCCACGACGATGAACACGATCTGCACGTTCTTCACATTGCCGAACGCGACGTCCGCGGGGACGGTGATGCAGATCTCCCACTGGTCGGCGACGACGCCGCCCGCGGGCGCATAGTAGAAGTACGTCCAGCCCGCCGCGTCCGACTTGAACTGGGTGTACCCCGTCTTGAGGTCGAGAATGTCGGCGGCGACGTCCTGACGGGACGCCCCCTTCGATTTGTGGAAGCCGAAGTCCTCGAGGGTGCCGAGGCGGTAGTCCATATCGTAGACGGCGTATCCGTTCTCATCGAACACGGGCGCGCCCTCCTTGTCGCGCTTGGTGCCGTGCCACGTGTTCATGATCACGCTGTGCCCGTCGTTCTTCACGTCGAAGATGAGCACGCTCGCGTTGCCGTTGTAGAGGTTGCTCGTGCGGAGAAGGGACGGGAGGGTGTTGAGCGCGGTCACGCCATAGAGAAGGGCAACGGGGTCCCCCCTCGAGGCGACAGAGCCGTCCGCCGCCCGCACGACTTCCCTGATGGGCATGAAGTGGGCGATGACCTGCGCTCCCGCGACGTTCTCGCGCTTGCTCTCGAAGCGGTGGGAGATGTGCTCGCCGTGCGCGAGCTCCGTCTCATACCGAAATTCGCTGTCGTATGCCTCGACGGTCGATCCGTCGGGCAGAAGGATGTTCCCGTCGGGCAGAAGGATGCGGAGGTTCATCGCGAGCTGCATGGGGCGCAGTTCGCGGAGCTTCGCCTTCAGGGCGGCTTCGTTCACCGTGCCGTCCTCCCCGAATCCCTCGGACGAGGCGAGGATGTCCGCCATCGCCTGCAAAACTTCGCCGTCCTGCTCGAAGAGGGTGTCGATCTGGTCGATGACGGTGTTCGCCGTGTCCTCGAACTGGTCGAGCCCCTTCGTCTGCGCAATGCGGCTGCATCCGAAGTATGCCGAAAGCATCCCCGCGACGATGAGCACGGTCAAGAGAATGGTCGCGACCATGCTCCGCTCGTTGCGGAAAGACTTCTTCAATCTTTCCCCGAAGGTCGGCTTGTTCGGCGCATCCGTCATGCGGCCTTCCTCCTCTTATGCCTGTACGTTCTCCGCGAACTCCGAAATGGCGCGGACAGTGACTTCGTAGTCCTCCCGCACGGCGGGAAGCAGCGGAGCGGCGCCCGCAAGGTCTCCCCCGCGGAGCACCTCGGTGATGGCGGTAGCGGACCGCTCGAGCCGCGTAAAACTCAAATTCTGGCACATGCCCTTGATGGTGTGCGCCGCGCGGAACGCCTCCTGCACGTTTCCCTCCTCGAGGGAGCGGAGAAGCAGGTCAAAGCTCCCGTCCGAGCAAAATTTCAGGACGAATTTCTGCACGAGCCGTTCGCTCCGCAGCCTTCCCATCACGTCGTCGTAGTTTCCGCCGAGCGCGTCGTAGCATTCCCGAATGGTCATATCCTACCGTCCTTTATTCCTCTTCCAACGACTCGTCGTAGAAGCGGTAACTTGCCTTTCCGCCGTTCTTCGCGGCATACAGGGCGAGGTCCGCCCTGCGGAAGAGTTCGGTGAAGTCCTGCCCCTTCTCCGTCATCTCGACGACGCCCATGCTCACGGTGAGGTCGAATTCCCCGACGGGACCGCACAGCGAGCGGAACACACGGGCGATGATGGGGTGGATGTCGGCGTCGTACTCGAACACGATGAGGAACTCATCGCCACCGATGCGCGCGCAGAGGTCGTGCACCCGCGTGCTGTGGACGAGCCGTTCGGACACCTCGCACAGCACCTTGTCGCCGAAGAGGTGCCCGTATACGTCGTTCGCGCTCTTGAAACTGTCCACGTCGAACACGGCTACGGCGTACTTCTTTTCGGGGAACTTCTCGAACTTGCGGATGAGCTCTTCCCCCGTCCCCTCGCGGTTCAGTAGCCCCGTGAGCGGGTCGCGGATGGATTTTTCCTTCAATTCGCTCATGGCGACGTGCGTGTCGTGCACGTCCACGAGCTTGCCGATGACGCTCTCGATGGAGGGCGACGCGTCGTCCGTCCAGATGGAGCGCATGATGACGTCGTACCAGCGGTGCTCGCCGCCCACGGCGAGCATGCACTCGCGGCGGAACTCGGGGCGGGCGGGCGACATCTTCTTGAGGAAGGCGCCGAGCCCCGAAAACCAATTCTCGCCGAGCTGTTCGGAGAGCTTCGGGTTCGTCGCGGGATGGAACAATTCCTGCGGAATGCCGAGCTTTTTTGCACCCCATGACGACATTTTGAGGAAATCCTCGGGTACGTTGTATTCAAATTGAATTTCCTCGGTGAGCTCGGCATAGAAGTTGAACTTCATGCGCTCGTAGTCGAGGAGCTTGAGCGTGCGCTCGGAGGCGGACGCTCCCTTTGCATGGATGGCGGCGTCCGCAAAGTTGCGGATCTCCCGCTTGGCTGCCTTCTCGCTCACGTTCTTCGAGAGCATCTCGCGGATGCGGTCGAACTCGTCGGAGAGGCATTCGAGGAGGAGCGGGTTGAACGCCCCGCACTTTCCCGTGAGGATCATCTCCTTCGCCTGTTCGGGCGAGAAGGGCGGCTTGTAGACGCGCTCGCTCGTCAAAGCGTCATAGACGTCGGCGAGGGCGACGATCTGCGCCGAAATGGGGATCTCGTCCCCCTTCAGCCCGTCGGGATACCCCCTGCCGTCCCACCGCTCATGGTGCCAGCGGCAGATCTCGTAGGCGCATTTCACGAGGGGGTCCTCCCTGTGTTCGGCGAGGCTCTCGAGCATGTTCGCGCCGATGAGGCTGTGCTGCTTCATCGCGGCGAATTCCTCGTCGGTCAGCTTGCCGGGCTTGTTCAGAATTTTATCGTCGATGCCGATCTTCCCGATGTCGTGCAGGGCGGATGCCATGCCGATGACCGAGATCTCCGCCTCGGTGAGGAGGTAGCGGTCGGTCTTGCGGATGAGCGCGCGGAGCAGAAAGTCGGTAATCGTGCGGACGTGCAGGATATGCTGCCCGCTCTCGCCGTTGCGGAACTCGACGATGTGGCTCAAGATGTCCACCATCATGCTGCTGCTCCGCTCTTTCTCGGCGATCTGCGATTCGATGATGCCGACAAGTTTCCTCTGCTTGGCGTAGAGGAAGATGGTGTTGACGACGCGGCGGTGGACGATGGAGGCATCGAAGGGGCGCATGATGAAGTCGGTCGCGCCGAGCTCGTATGCCCGCTCGATCTGTGCGGACGCCGTCTCCGCCGAGACCATGATGACGGGGAGGTCCTCGATGAGCCCCGTGCGGTTCATCTCGGCGAGCACGTCGAAGCCGTCCTTCTTCGGCATCACGATGTCGAGGAGGACGAGCGAGAACTTGCCAGCCGAAGTGCGGAGGATCCCGAGTGCACGCTCCCCGTCCTCTGCCTCCTCACACTCAAACTCGTCGTTGAGCATGTCGGCAAGGATGGAGCGGTTCATCTCCGAGTCGTCTACGATCAGGATCCTTTCTTTCTGCATTGCCGCGTCACCTCTCCGCCCCGATTCGGGCGTCAAACCGTTTACGCCTTCTTAAAGACGCTGTCCTCTTCTTCCTTCGACTTGATCTCGCGGCGGACGAGCCCCATCTCGATGAGCTGCACGATGTCCTGATAGGGCTCGGCATAGTCCTCTTCGGGGCGGTCCCTGCGTTCGAGCCCCCTGTCCTCCATGACCCGCGCGATGAGATCGGCGGCGAGGCGGAGCCTCTTTTCGTTCTTGATGCGGAACATGCAGGGCGTATCCGAATAGGAGCGGTTGGCGGAGGCGTCCTCCACCTTGTAGCGGGTGCCCTCGTATTCGGCGACGTCGAGCGGGAGATACAGGCAGAGCGTACTGCCGCGGTAGCTGATCTTCGCGACGCAGCCGCCCGCCGCCTTGTACGTCTCCCTCTTCCAGCTCAAGCGGTCATGCACCTTCGCATAGGCGAGGAGCTCGTTCTTGATGACGGAATAATACCGCTTGGTCTCGTCGTCCGACTGGATGAGCTTGGCGCGGAAACTCCTGTCGTAGCGGAGCGTTCCGCCCTCGACCGATTCCTCGCCGGCAAAGACGGGCGCGGGAACCTCGACCTTGCGGATGACGGGCGCGGAAGCGGGCGCTTCGGGCGCCTCCTCCGCGGCGACGGCGACCTCCTCTTCGGGGGCAGCGGCGCCCATGCCGCCGAAGTCCTCCCCGCTCACGATGATGCGCTTGGCGAGCCCCTTCACGACGAGCTCGAAGTTGCCCTCGTACGGGAGATAGTAGTCCTCGGCGATGCGCTCCGTCTTTTCGGCGCCGAACCGCTCCATGACGACGGCGATGAGCTCGCACGCGCGCTTGACGCGCCTGTCGTTCTTGATGCGGTACATGCAGGGCGTATCCTCGGCGGACTTGTTGGCGGAGACGTCCTCCACCTTGTATTTGCTCTCCGCGTATTCGGCGGGGTCGAGCGGAAGGAACAGGCAGAGCGTGTTGCCGCGGAAGCTGAACTTCGCGACGGTCTCCCTGCCGATACGGTAGGTCTCCCTCTTCCAGCTCATGCGGTCCTTCACCTTGCGGTAGGAGAGGAGCTCGTTTTTGAGGAGGGTGTACCAATGCTTGGTCTCGTCGGACGACTGGATGAGCCGCGCGGTGAAGCTCTTGTCATAGCGGAGCACGCCGCCTTCCGCGGGAACTTCGGCGGGAACTTCCTCGGGCTCCTCCTTCGCCGCGACGACGGAGACGGTGTAGCTCGCGCTCTTGCCGAGATAGCGGACGATGACCTCGGGCGTGCCCTCGGCGGTCATGTCGGGCGTCTCCACCTCGTAGTCGGAGACGGGCTCGCTGAACGGCGCAGCATCGAAGTCTGCGGTGACGATGAGCCCCATGCAGTTGAATTCCTCGCCCACGGTGAACTCGCGGCGGACGACGGACGTGTCGAGCGAAATGCCGACGAGCGCCCTGCCCTCGGTGACAAAGACGGGGTAGGTCTGCGTGAAGCCGCGGTAATGCACGGTGACGTTCGCAATGCCCTCATGCGAGAGGTCGGGCGCCTCGACTTCATAGTCGAACACCTGCTCCTGTTCGGGCTCCGCGTCGTAGCGGGCATACACCCCGAGCCCCGTGCTGTCGAACGCTTCGCCGACGACGAAGTCGGTCTTGACGACGCCGAGGTCGAGCTCGAGCGCGATGAGGTTGCGCGCGGGCGGCGCCACCACGGCGACGGGGTAGGTCGTGACGAGCTCCCCGCTGCGGACGGTGACGTACACCGTCCCCTCTTCGCCGAGATAGGGCGGCTCCACGACAAAGTCGGAAGTCTGCTCGAAGTAGGGCTCCTTGTTGTAGCTGAGATTGACGATGAGACCCTCCGCATTGAAAGTCCCGCCCACGGGGAATTCGTGGGGAACGGCGGAGGTGTCGAGCGAAATGCCGATGGGAATGCGCTCCTCCTCGGCGGCAACGACGGAAACGGTATAGAAGGCACTGAACTTGCCGTAACGGACGGTGACGGTCGGCTTGCCCTCCTCGTACATCGGCGGCTCCTCGACGGTGAAGCCCGTTGTGATGTTCTCGCTCAAGGGCTGGCTGCTGTATTCCGCGGTGACGACGAGCCCTTCATAGTTGAACGGTTCGCCCACCTTGAATTCGCGCTGTACGACGACGGTGTCGAGGTGGATCCCGACAAGCAGCCTCTCCTTTTCGGTGACGGCGGCACGGGTCACGAGGATGTTCTGTCTCTTCCTCGACGCCGCGTGCTTCCTGACCATGAGAAGCACGAACACGATGAGAGCAACGGCGGCGATCACGACCTCTGCCAGCATCAGAATGAGCACGGTCGTGGATACCGTCCAATCGAGTTCATGCCCGAAGATGGAAATCGCGTTCAGATTCGACATAATTCGTTCTCCTTCCATACGGCGCGATAAAAAACGCACGCAGATAAAAACCGACAAAAATCGGTCTATGGGACTATTATAATCGAAACGTCGGCAAAAATCAATCATATCATAAGATTTTTTTGAAGTTTTTTCTGCCAATTTTTGAATTTTTTCGACCCATTTGACATTCCCGAATACAAAAAACGACCCCGTTCTTTCATTTTCCGCCCACTCTTGTCATTCCCCTCGGCGCGAAAACCCCTCCCATTTCGCAAATGGAAAGGCTTTCCGCAAACGGGAGGGCATATAAGCCGCCTACCCATCGGCGTCCCTCTCGGCTCCGCACCTTTTTGAGGCTTCCCCTTTCGCAAAGGGCGCCGTAGGCGTGCCTTGCGAAAGGGGAAGCTCCGCCGTACGGCGGTGATGGGGATTGGTATAATATGTTCCCATCCCCATCCATCACGGCTTGCGCCGTGCCACCTTCCCCTTCCCGAGGAAGGGTAAGGCTTGCCCCTCCGCTATTACACCCCTTTCGGCGCGAAAACCCCTCCCATTTCGCAAATGGAAAGGCTTTCCGCAAACGGGAGGGCATAAGGCGCCTACCCATCGGCGTCCCTCCACTGGAGGGGCTCCGTGCGCCGATATGCGCCGTTGAATGCGGGCCCCCTCCCTACCCTCCCCCTTCGTAAGGGGGAGGGTAGGGAGGGGGTTATCATTCGCCCCGCTGCTTTTCTTGGCGCCGCTGCCCCTTGTCCCACGCGTCATTCTGAACCCGCCGCTGCCCTTGCGGCGGGTGAAGAATCCCGAACATGAAAGTTCGGACTTCGTTTATCGGGATTCTTCGCTACGCTCAGAATGACGCGGAAAATATGCTCGTAGGGCGGGGGTGGGCATGAGTTACGACCCGACGCATGATAGTGTCATGTCGCCCCGCCGTAGGCGGCACGAGCGCCCTGCGCGAAGTAGCGTAGTCGAGACATCTATTCCTTATTTTGCCGTAGATTTCTCGACTTCGCTCCGTAGCGCATTCGCCTATTGCTCGTGCGCTACTTCGCTCCGCTACTTCGCCTGCGGCTCGTGCGCCGCTGCGCGTCGTCGAAATGACAGTAACCCACGCAGTTCGCTTTTCACTCACTTCTCGACTTCGCCTATGGCTCGTGCCGCCTTACGGCGGGGCGGTATGAGGCGCATGTCCAACCCCCTCCCCTATCGCGCCAAAGCGCGACACGAGGAGCGTAGCGACGAAGTACCCCCCCCCTCCGGTGGAGGGGGCTTTGCGCCGTTTTCCGCAAAAATTATCCCCCCGCGGCGTATGCCGCGGGGGGGTACTCAATCAACCTTATCGTTTTTCCCGATCAGAGGGTCGAGACGGAGACGTAGTCGACCGCATAGCAGCCGCCGCCGTTGCGGTGCGTGAACTGGTACTGTGCCACGGGTGCGCCGCCCGTTCCCGCATTGGTGTTGACGGGGAAGGTGCACTTGAGGCATTCGACGTACGCGCCGTCATCCGCCGTCTTGACAAGGACGGTATACTCCGCCTGCGAGCCGACAACATGGCGGTCGATGCGGACCCAGAGGGTCGCACCCGCCTCCGCTGCGGGCATCGTCACGGACGACGTCGTCGCATTTCCGCCGAGCCCGTTGGTGACAGCGAGCTTGCCGCTCACGGAATGCAGGTCGAGGAATCCGACCCATCCGTCCGCATTTCCCGTGCGGAGCCCGATCCCGAGCCACGTCACGTTCGACGCGGGGTTGGGTCCCAAGAGGGTGAACTTGAACTCGAGGCGGCAATCCGCGGCGGGAGAATCGTACTCCATGTAGGCAAAGTCGGAATTCTGCGTCCTGTCTTGCGCCTTGTCGTCTTGAAGAGCCCAGCTCGGATTGGTGCGCTGGATGATGACGCCCGTCCGCGTGAGGACCATGTTCTGGCGGCTGTCCGAGGAGACGTTGCCGAGATCCATGCTCCCGACGTCATAGAAGCGGCTGTGCTCCCAGACGTAGGTCCGGATGACCGTGCGGGCGCGGGAGTTGTCGTTCGTCGTCGGAATGACGCGGAAGGTCTTGGTCGCGACCGCGGAATACCCCGTGCGCCCGTCGGTGAGCGTCGCCTTCAGCGTGAAGTTCCCCTCCGCGACGTTGTTGTCGAAGTTGCTCACGATGACGTAGGGATAGTTCCTGTCGCCCGCAGCGAAGAGAATTTCGACTTCCCTGCTGCCGCGCGACGCCGTCACGTTGTTCTCGATGACCTCGTATTGAATGTCGCCGTAGCCGAGCGAATCGGACGTGCCGTCATAGGCGGTCGCGTCGAAGTAGAGCAAATGCCCCATGCTCGAGAGGACTTCGTCGGGCATGCCGCCGAAGGGATCTTCTCCCCAGACGGGCGCATAGGCGAGGCTCTCCACCGAATAGACGTTGAAATCGACGGTCTTGCGGATGGAAGCGTCGACCTTGTGCGTGTAGACGACGGTCACGGTGAAGCAGTCGACCTCGCCCGCGGTGATGCGGACGGAATACCCGTTGCCCGCCTCCGCGGTGACGCCCTCGTTCCCGTGCGTGTCGAAGGTGACGTCGTACTTATCCGCCGCTCCCGTGACGAGGTAATCGAACTCGGCGGGGCGCTCGGTTTGGATCCGCAAGAGCCCCGTGGAGACGGGAGCGAGCTCGACGGGAGCGGGCGTGCAGGTGAGCTCCGCGGATGCCTCCGCAGAGGTGCCGCCGCGACCCGTTGCGCAGAACACGAGCTTCCAATCGCCCGCGGCGTGCGGCGTGAACAGGTCGCCGTTCACGGTGTAGAGCGCTTCGTCCGCCTCGGCGTATTCCTCTTCGCCCGTGCGGTAGAGCACCGAAATTTCCTCGGATGCGGCGACGTCGCCGATGTCATAGACGGCGGAGCGGCTGATGATGACCGTCTCGTCCTCCTCGGCGGTGTCGGCGTCGAGCGCAAACGCGACTTCGGGCGCCGCGAAGGCTTCGGCGGCGACGACCTCGACATCGACATGTTCGCTCGCTTCCGTGCCGTTGCAGCTTGCGGTGACGGTCACGGTATAGGTGCCCGCGGTGCCGAACACGACGGTGCCCGCGGCTCTGTCATACGTCACTTCGTCCGTCGCCTCGCCGTCCTTTTGGAAGCTCACCGCGACGGTGCTCCCCGCGGGAACGGAATAGGTGAGGACATGGAGCGCGCCCGACGTGCCGTACGTCTCGCCCGTCGCGGCGTAGAGCCCGAGCTCCCGCACGAACGCGCCGACGCTCTGAATGGTGACGGTGGCGGAAGCGCTCCCGAGCAGCCCGTCCTTGGCGGCATACACGGTGACGGTGTACTCGCCCGCCGTGTAGAACACGTATTCGCCGTCACGGCAGACGTAGTCCGCCGCGGTCGCGGCGCGGTCGCCGAGCTGAACGGACGTCGTCACGTTGCAGCCCTCGGGAACGGAATAATTCACGCGGTGCGGGGCTCCCGCGACGCCGTAGGCGCCCTCGTCCGCGGTGACGGTGACATCCTTCACTTCGGGGGGCTGTACGGTGACGGTCTCCCCTCCGCACCCGAAGAGGATGCCGAGGCTCAACAGGGAAAGGGCGAGCACGGTGAGTGCCCGAATGATTCTGAATTTGCCTTTCATATCTCCGTTACCTCCTCGTCCAAGCGATGTCGTCGTAGGTGGAGCTCAAGAGCACCGCGTTTTGGGCGGGCGTACCGAGGTCGAGCTCCGTGCTCCCCGCCGTCCAGCCCGCGGCGGTCGCGAACGTCGCGGTCTCGAGCGCCTCGCAGCCGTAGAAGGCATGGTCGCCGATCCGCGTGACCGACGAGGAAATCTCGACGGAGGTGAGGTCGGTCTGCGCGAACGCATAGCTTCCGACCGAAGTGACCCCCTCGGGAAGGGAGATCTGCGTGACGGGGCAATACTGGAAGGCGTTGCTCCCGACGGTCTCGACGCCCGCGCCCAACGTGACGTTTGCAAGTTTGGCATAGTCGGGGCGCACCTTCACGGGGCTCGAGAGAGTGCGGTCGACGCCCGTGTAGGAGAACGCAAAGCGCCCGATTGTCTTGGCGCTCACGGATACGGTCGTGAGGCTCTCACAGTCATAGAAGGCGCTGTCGCCGACGCTCTTCACGGTGGCGGGGATCGTCACGGTGACGAGCCCGCTCTCGCGGAAGGAGTCGGCGCCGATATTTTCGACGCTCTTGAAGTCAATCTCGGTGAGTGCGGTGCAGCCGCGGAAGGCGGCGACGCCGACAAAGCGGACGGTGTCCGCGAGGGTGACGGAGGAGACCGTCTTATTTCCGCGGAAGGCGCCGTCGGCAATTCCGACCGTGCCCGCCTTCACTTGGACGGAGCTCCCCTCTCCCGCGCCGATGAGCACGTTCGCGGCGTATTGCCCGCTCTCCTCCGCGGTGATGAGCCCGCTGCCCGTGAAGGCGTCCTTCCCGACGCGGAGAAGCTCGTCCCCGCAGGTGAGCGAAGTAAGCGCCGAGCAGCCCTTGAAGGCGCTCTCGGAGATGACCTTGATTTGGTTCAGCGTGACGCTTTCGAGCGCCGTGCAGCTCTCGAACGCGGAGACGCCGACGGTCTCCGCGGCAAGGTCTGCGGACTCAAGCGCCGTGCAGCCCTCGAAGAGGAAATCGGGCGCATACGCGAGGGCGGGAAGGGTGACATTCTCGACGGCACAGCCGGAGAACGCGTATTCCTCCGCATACGCGAGGGCGGCAAGGTCGAGCTCTGCAAGCGAGGAGCAGCCGCCGAACGCGGAGAACTCCACCCGCTCGCAGCTCGAAAGATCGATGGTCGCAAGCTCGGTGCAGCCCGTGAATGCCTGTGCGCCGACCGCGGTGATGGCGGCGGTGCCGCCCACTTCCGTAAGCGAGGTGCAGCCGTTGAAGGCAAATACGGGGATTTCGACCTCGCCCCCATTGAATGTCACCGTCCCGAGCTCGGTGCAGCCGCGGAATGCCGCCTGTCCGATGCTCTCGATCCCTTCGCCGAGCGAAATTTCGGTGATGGAACACCCCTCGAACGCCTTGGCTCCAATCGACTTGAGCCCTGCGGGAAGTTCGGCCGACGGGATCTGCGTGCCGAGGAACGCCTCCCGCCCGATCCGCTCGAGGTTGGAGCCGAAGGTGACGGAAGTGATGTTCTCCTCGCGGAAGGCGCCCGCCGCAATTTCGGTGACGGGTTTTTCGCGGAAGGTGTCGGGAATGGCGATGTCGGTGCCCTCAAAGCTCCCGATGCCCGTCACGGTGTACGAGGTGCCGTCCTCGCTCAAACGGAAGGCAAGGCGGGGCGATACGGTCTGCCCGCAGACGGCGCAGACGTTGCTCTTGCCGAGGAACACGTGCTCCTCGACGTCCGCCCTCTCGTCCTCATGTTCGCAGATAGCGGGGTGCCAGTGCTCGTATTCGTCCCCCTCGAGGGTGTCCGCGTATTCGTGCGACGCCGCCGTCTCCCTTCCGCGGAAGGAATAGCCGCAGCCGCCGCAGACGAACTCGGTATAGCCGCCGTCCTCGCAGGTGGGGTCGACGACGATCTCCGTGAAGTCATGCGCAGCCGTCTCCGCACGGGTGCCGCAGATGACGCAGGGGTGCCAATGCACCGTTTCGTCATTGCCCCATGCGTCGTCATCATAGGTGTGCGCGACGGGTTCCGTCCTGTCCGTGGCGTACCAATAGCCGCACTTGCAGGCGTGCTTGACGTACCCCGCCAAATAGCAGGTCGCATCGACCCTCTCCTCGGTGAAACTGTGGCGTTCGGGAATGTTGAGCCCGTTGCCCGTGAGGGAAGGGTGCCAATGCGTCTCGCTGTCGTAGCGGTACTCCTCCGTCTCGGAGGGGGAAACCGCCACCGCGTCCGTCCTGTACGCATATCCGCATGCGCAGATATGGAGGGTGTACCCCACCGTCGTCTCGGTCGGCGGGACGACGGTGTCGCGAAACACGTGCGCGCTCTTGTTCGATTTGGCATCGTGCGAGCAGGTCGCGGGGTGCCAGTGGTCGGTGGCGTCGAACGACCATGCCGCCGAATAGGTGTGTTCATGGGGCTCTTCCTTCGCGCACCCGACCGCAGCGATTGCGACCGAGGACAGAAGAGTCGCCGTCACACAGATGATCCATGTCTTTTTCCGCATTCCGTACCTCACCTATCGATTGGATTTACAGCGACTTGCGCTTTTTGGTGATGAGAAGTCCGGCGCCCGCAAAGAGCGCAAGCGTGAGCGCAGCGCCCGCCGTGACGACGGAGCCGCAGCCGCCCTCATCCTCCGCGGGGGTGTTGTCCTCGGTGGTGCCTTCGCCGAAGTCCGCGGTCTCGACCGTGACGTTGACGGTGTATTCCGCCGTGGTGACGCCGTCCTCCGCCGTGACGAGAATGACGACTTTGCTGCCCTCGACGTCGATGCGGTACTGCACGGTCGCGCCCTCCGCAGCCTCTGCGGAGACGACGATCTCCGAGAGCCTCGTCCCGAGCGGCGCGAGGTATTCGGCGGTGCCGTCCGTGAAGGTGATTTCGGTGCCGTTGAGCGTGAGCCTCACGAGGGAAGCGTCGTTGCTTGCGGGCTCATCGGGTTCTTCCTCGTTCTCGACGATGGTTATGGTGTATTCCGCCGTCGTGACGCCGTCCGCCGCCGTGACGAGGACGGTGATGACGTTCGTCTCGCGGTCATAGCTCTTGCGCACCGTCGCGCCCTCAACGGGGGTCGCGGTGAGCGCGGCGAACACCTGCGCGCCCTCGCCCGCTTCGACCGTCACGGTGTATTCGTTGACGTCCGCGTCGAAGGCGGGGTCGAGCTCGAAGTCGCCCGCGGTGAGCGCGGAGAGCTTCGCCTCGGAGGAGGGAGCCGCGACGGGAACGAGATAATAGGTGACCTCGTCGCCGTTCTCGTTGGTGATGACGATGGGAAGTTTGCCCTCGACGAGGTTTTCCTCGGTGAGGGTGAGCGTCGTCCCGCCGCCCGCTACGGTGGCGCCTTCCGCGAGCCGAAGGGTGACCCGAAGCTCGAAGTCGGAGAGGCTTGCGACGGTCACTTCCGCCTCGCCTTCCGCGAAGTCGCTCTCGGCGAGCTCGAGCCTGCCCGTGCCGCCCGTGACGACCATCGAGAGGAGCGCCTCGGTGCTCTTGGGCGTGAACGAGACGCTGTACACCGTCCGGAACTCGGAGTATTCGGTATGGGAGACGGTGATCGACGCGGTGTGCGTCTCTTCGTCATACACGAATGCGGTCGTGTAGTGCGAACTGTCGTCATCGCCCGCGACGGGCTTGACGGTGCAGTCGCCGCCCGAGATCTGCGCAAAGTCGGTGTTCGCGGGGACCTTCACGCGGATGACCTCCGCGGGGTCGTCGGGAACGGTGAGCGCAATCGATTCCCCTTCCGCAGACAGTTTATAGCCGAGCGTCTCCGCCTCGAACGTGAGGGTGCGGCGGAACTTGACGGTGGCGGTGTTCGTCAACCCGTTCTTGGAGAGGGTGACGACAACGCCCTGCTCGTCGAGCACCTTGGTGGCGGTCTCCGCCTCAATGGGCTGATAGGAATATGCGACCCCGTTTGCGGTGACGCCCGCCTTGGTGCCGTCCTCGAGCGTGTTCACTTCGGTCGCGCCGCCGAGGAGCAGGTCGGGATAGGTGAGGTCGGTGACGTCGTAATATTCGCCGACGGTGAGTTCCGCCGCCGCGTTGTACGCCGCCCTGACTTCCTCCGCCGTCATGGCGTAGGCATAGATGTTCGCCTCATCGAAGGTGGAGGGCTGGTCTCCGTCCAAATGGTGGCGGTGGAGCCCTACGCTCGCGCCCGCATTGAGCGCCTCGATGACAATCTGCGCCTTGACGACGCTGCCTTCCTGTTCGTCGAACATGACGGCGAGCTCCCCGTCCTTGTAGAAGCGGATCTGACACGTGCCGTCGGAATAGGTGACGGTGACGGTGTAGAACACATAGGAAGCGTCCCCGGAGGGAGTATTGTAGAAGTCCTTCTTCCTGCCGTTCGATTCGTCGTTGTCGCCGTCGAGATTGTCGTCGACCCAGTCGCCGACGCTGTTTGCAAGATTATCCCAACCGCCTTGGAGCTGTCCGTCACTGAAGCGGTGCCACTGCATGTTGCCCTTTTCAAAGATGGTCCCGTGCTCTTCGCCGATGACCGCGAACACGGCTTCCCAGACGATGCCGCTCGTCTTCATCCAAGTGGAGAAGGTGAATCCGTTCGTCTTGCCCTCCACCGCGGGAAGGTTTGCGGTGGTGTAGCCCCAATTTTTAAGCGTGATACCGTTGCCCATCACGCCTTCCACGGGCGTCGCAGCGGTTGCCGCTCTTTGGTCGGTGACGGCTTCGTTCCAAGCCCCGTCGCGCACCGTCATGTCGAGTTCACCGTCCGTGACATAGGCGCCCTGTTCGGCGTCCCAGCGCTCGCCCTTGAATACCTTGTTCTCGCCGTTCTCGCTCTCCTCGAACGACCAATGCGCGATGTGCCCTTCCTGCTTCGTCTTGTAGTTCACCGTGTAGGAAGTGGTGGCGTGCGTGACCTTGTCCTCGACGGCAAAGGTGAGGACATGGGTCGCGGGATCGTAGGAGAAATTGGCGACTTCCGAGCCGTTCGGATAGACCGTCTCGACACAGCTCTCGTCGAGCGTCGCAGGCAGCTCGTCGACATAGACGTTCTGCTGCGTATATCCGAGGAGAATGCCGCTCACGGTGGGGAGTGCCTCATGTGCGGTGGCACGGCTCAAGGTGATGGTATAGGTGACGGGGTTGCCACCCTCCGTCCCCGCGGTTGTGGTGATGACGTTTTCACCGTTGAACTGAATGTCCGCATTCACCGTGTCAACGTCCGAACTTCCCCCTCTCGAGACGACGACCTCGAATTCGACCTCATAGGTGTCGGGCGAAAGGGTGTACGAATAATGGAATCTTTCCTCCGAGAATCCTTCGAGATCATGCGACTCGCCGTTCTCCTTGATCTTGAGAGAGGTAATGGTGACGAGCCCGATGTCAGGATTGGACTGCGTGACCGCAAAGGTATATACATCGGAATCTGCGGTGTAGGTGACGATTGCCGTCCGCTGCCGCAAGACATAGTCATTTACTTGATAGGTATAGGAGAAGCCGTCGCCCGTGGCGGAATAGGTGCCGCCTTCCTCGGTGACGCCCGAAGCCTCCACGCTGCCGATGAGGATCTTGGGAAAATCCTGCGAGTTGCTTTCAAAGTGAATGCTTCCGCCGTTGTCCGCGGAGAATTCTCCGTCCACGCCCTCAAATTTCACCGTCTTCCCGTGGAGCGACTTGATACCCTTATATTCATTGTAGAGAGCCGTGACTTCTTCCTCGCTCATCGCGCCGTTGTAGATACGGAAGTCGTCGAGGATATCCCTTCTGTCTGCCGTGTCGTCGTTTCCGAGACGGATACCGACCATGCCCGACGACTCGTTCCTTGCGGCATTCATGATGCCCTTCAAAATATCGTTGACGTTGTTGGGATCGTTGCCGGACCTCTCCTCGTACTGCTTGAAGGTCTGCTTGAGTTCCCCGTCGCGGTACGCCTTGAGTTCGGTCTCGGTCACAGTGAAGATGACCTGATACCACCGATCTCTTTCCATGAGATCTTCTTCACCCTGTTTTCCGTCATCCGAGCTGTCAATGCTCGTCACGAAGGAATGCTTTTTCCCTTGGCATTTCGTGTTGTCGTACGAGGGGCAATTTCCGTTCTGATTACCGGGATATCCCCAACTGAACGGCTGCCCTTGCGTGAGCTGAAGGGTGCCCTTGCCGAATCTGCCGCCATTCGTGCCGTCCCAGAACTCGGCGAGAGATCCCCAATAGGTGGAAAGGTTCTTGACCCAAATGGAGATCGTCATGCCCGTGGCTTCTGCGGGAAGGTGGAACTTCGCGCGCGCATGTGCAACGCCCGAGAAACTGAGTGCACCTTTGCTTTCAACGCCTTCCTCGTTCTCGACGGTTCCCGTCGCTTTTCCGCTCTGCTCATAGACGACCGTCGCGTCGGCGGCGGTGTCGGGCACAAAGGAGCCGCTCTCCGCATCCCACTTGGAGGCGAGGAGCTTCCCGTCCCTCACCTCGTCGAGGTCATACTTGACGATGAGGTTTTCGTTCCGCGCAAGGCGGGCTTCATACGCCTCCTGCGGCGTCCCGCTCGCGGCGTTCGTCACAGCCTTCCCCGGAAGAAGGGAAAGGACCGTTGCGAGAGCAAACCCCGCAAACACGAGGATGGTTCCCAGTTTTACATGACGTCTGATGTTACCCATATAGTCCCCCTATATGATTTTGGATTGCCCGCACAATACCATAAATCGGGCGACACGTCAAGACAAAAGGTGAAAAAGCGTAATATAATCCAAATCATAAGAATGAGAATATAATCCAAAAATTTCCCGCGATTTTCATATTGATTTTTGCACGATGTTGTGCTACTATATTAGCAATTCCGACATCGGCATAAGGAGATCGATCGATGAAACGAGTACTGGGTCTTGTCTGCGTTGCGGCGCTGTGCGGCTCTCTGGCTGCGGGCTGGGGCGCCCGTGCCGCCGCCCCCGAACTTCCCGAGGCGAATGTTCCCGCTTCCGCCTGCTCCGAACAGCTCGGCACGGCGGAACTTCCCGCTCCCCGCGCATATGAGGAGTACGTAGCCCCCGCCTCGAATGCCCCCGCCTCGAATGCGGAGCCCGAGGTCCTCTCGGACGAGGGCGTCGTCACCGAGGAACTCTACGGCTCGCCCGACGTGAGCGAGGAATACATCTCCCCGCTCGTCACCTGCCGCGCCGACCCCTACCTCTACAAACATGACGGCACCTACTACTTCACGGGGTCCTATCCCCAATACGACCGAATCGAGCTCACCTCGGCGGACTCGGTGAACGGCATCGCCGCCGCCGTCCCCAAGGAAATTTGGCACATGGATGCCGGCTTCATGGAAAAATACGTGTGGGCGCCCGAGATCCACTACATCATGGACCAGTGGGTCATCTACTTTGCATACAGTCAGGGCAGCCTGTGGGACATCAAGTGCTGCGCCCTCCGCTGCACGGGGGACGACCCCATGCAGGACGATTGAGAGTACATGGGCGTGATGAATCGCCCGCGGACGGACAGCTTCTCCTTCAACAGCATGTCCCTCGACATGACGGTGTTCTATCACGAGGAACTCGGCAGGTGGTACGCCATCTGGGCGCAGAAGCCGGGGTATTCCAACCTCTACATCGCCCGCCTTGCCGACCCGTTCACCATCGACACCGAGCCGATGCTCCTCTCCCAGCCCGACTACAATTGGGAACACGGCGGAAACGATGCCGTCGACGAGGGTCCCGCCGTCATGAAACACGCGGGCAAGATCTTCGTCACCACCAACCTGGCTACCGCGGTTGCCACCTGTACCGTCATGCTGTTCACCTGGTTC
>CANQAX010000018.1 GCA_947589235.1 uncultured Clostridia bacterium | reverse complement strand
ATTGCGCAGGTCGGCGGACGCTACCGCCGACTTGACAATTGAGAATTGTCAACCGTGCGCCGCGCTCAAGCGGCAAAGCCCTTTCTCGTTCGGAATGGAAATATCGATATAAAAATTACGCGCTCCGAAAGTTCGGTCTCGGGGCGCGTTTTTGATACATGGGGTAGGAAAATTCACGAATGGGGCGGAAAAATCGCCGAAGGAACATCATAGAAACAAGCATGTCCGCGCAAGGTATGGAAGAGCCCGCAAGTCGCCGCGCCCGTGCAAGTCCGTGTTTGCACCTGCGCCCGCGCTCGCGCTCATTTGTTTGCCCGTCCATCCTTGCTTGTCCGTCCGTCCTCGCTCGCGCCTGTACAAGTCGCCGCGCCTGTGTAAGTCCGTCCGCGCAAGTCCGCCTGTACAAGTCGCCGCGCCTGTGCAAGTCCGCACGCGCAAGTCCGCCTGTACAAGTTGCCGTGCCCGCGTATTTCTGCGCCGCGACCGGATTCAAACTTCCGCCGCTTACGAAGTCGTGTTGCGGAATACGCGGAACTGGGCGGTGTGCGAAGCCTTACGGTAGGCGGTGGGGGAGCAGCCGTACTTTTTCTTGAAGTAGGCGATAAAGCTCTCGGGGGTCTGGAAGCCGCACCGCCGCGCGATGAGGGAGATCCGCTGTTCGGAATTCGTCAAAAGCTCCTTCGCATGCGAGAGGCGAATTCCCATCTGATATTCTTTGAGCCCAATTCCGACGCTGTCCGAGAACATGTGCCGCAGCCTCGAATAGGAGTAGCCGATGCTCTCGGCGAGGATGGGGAAGTTGATGCGCGCCGACCAGTTGTGCTGAATGTACCGCTTCGCCTGTTCGACGACCATGGTGATGTCCTTCTTGTCGTTGTGCGTGTAGAGGTCGAGCATGAACGAGATCATGTGCGCGATGAGCATGAGCTGCGGTTCCGCCTCGCGCGCGCCCGCCGTCCAATGCTGCTTGATGGCGCAGTCCCACAGTTCGTTGAGCTGCTCCTCGAGCCGCGTGATGATGCCGTCGTAACACTCGCCGTGGAAGATATACGGCTTGTCGAGGGTGAAGTAGTCGGTGTCCATCACGCAGGTGAGGACGCTCGTGTCGGTATACGTGCATTCGTAGTGGCGGAGGTGGCGCGGAATGATGCAGACGGAGCGGTGCTGATAGGGCAGCTCCTCGTTGCCGAACGCCATGATGCCGCTCCCCTTGAGGTAGAGAATGATTTCGTACCCGTCGTGGACGTGGGGGGTGACGTTGTCGCCCGTCCTGTGATCGTATTTGACCGATTCCTCGAAGAAGAACATGGTTTTCCTCCCGTACGTGAGCCCTTAATTCCCTTTTATTATATCACGGCGGGGGGAAGAAGTCAAGGGAACGAAACGGATTCACACGAAAAACAACAAATCGGGCGCAAAATCGGCGCAAAAACATCAGTAATTTTTCAAATTTTTGCAAAAATTAAGAGCAAAAAAGAAGGTTAGCCAAATTTTATAGCCGAGGGGGAAAGGATAGCCACAAATTACAGTTGGGCTGTGTTAAAATAAAACCGTGAAAATGGGAAAATCGTTCGGTCTGCAAATGACGATTTGTTTTGAACGAACATTTCCGTTTTCAACAAGAACGAAAAAACCTCGGAAAGAGGAGATAAGGAGGATATTCACTATGACGGGAAGGAAGCACAAGGTGCTCAATGCGCTGCGGGTCCTTGCTGTGGCGCTGTTCGGCGCTGTGTTCGGGTTCGCCCTTCACTCGCTCGGCACGGGCGCGTCGGCGGCGCCCGGGGACATGACGCCGCACATCAACGGGCTGCATTTCTCGGGCAAGGGTCAGGCGTGGACCAATTCGTACTCGCTCATCGAGACGCTCGACAACGGTCCCGCCGCGCTCACGGGCGTGGACGGCTTCGTGTTTGAAGTCCAGATCCCCGAAAATGAAATTTCGCAAATTACGCCCGCCCTCGTGATGAACGACGGGAATTACTATGAATTTATGGGCGCAAACGGCGTCCCGCAGGGGCATCTCCGTATTTCGCGCACGCTCGCTCATGCCAAGGAAGCGGAATTGCACACTGTCGGTGCGTGGGCGTCGATTGTATACAATCCCACGGTAAATTCGTTCAACATGGCGTGGCCCGGCGTGGCGTATTACTATCTCCCCATCGGGGATATGTATCAGCGCGTTCTCTTGAACAATTATTTCAAGAAAGAGGATTCTTCCTTCACGAAGGGCGAAGCGCTCACGACGGAAAAGACGCTTGCCGCCGTCGGACTTCGCTTTGCGCAGGAACCCGGTCCGAACGGCGAGTTCATCATGGGTCGCGTCTGGGCGTCCAAGGCGGACGGGCTCGAGCTCCTCGCCGACCCCTCCAAGGCGACCTTCTCCGATGAATACCTCGGTTGGACGTCGCAGCCCGCGCTTGAGCAGAACGGGGTCGTCTGGTGTCCCTTTGTCGGAAATTTCGGAAGCGATACGGACGGCGGTTGGTTTACCCCCACAGTGGACAATGCCTCCGAGAACAAAGCCGAAGTGATGGCTCAAAGGTTCTCCGTGACGAGGGTGGACAATATCTCCGAGAGCACGGACGGCTACTTCGACGGCGTCAACTACCGCATGACCTATGACCCCGGCAAGAACGGCGACAGGTCTCGGCTCTATGCTTCCGCCTATATCGATATCGGCTCGGTCGACATCCGCGAAAAGGTCGTCGCCCTTCGCTACTACGACCGCGGCGGCGAAGGCAACAAGCTCGAGATCAAGATGCGCGGTCCCTACGGTGCGGATGGTGCGGATTCGAGCGCTGCCGCAGGCGGCATGATGATCTACTACCTCGACCCCGAACTCAACTGCATCGGCACGGAGAAGTCGGGATGGTCGACGAACCCCGCGGCGGGCTTCAACGGCTGGATCGTGCTCGATCTCGCCACGCTTCCCGAACTCACGGCATTCCCCACGGGCACGGGCGGCGTCATCCGCATCGGCATGCACATGGACTGGCAGGAAAACCTGTACAACTTCGACCTCGGCGATGTGTACGTGTTCGACAAGGCAGATCTCTCGGCGTCGTACGACTTCGCCTCGCTGTTTGCGGGGGACAAACTTCTCACCGTCCATACGGGGGATGAGAACGGTATCAAGGAGGACTTCATGGCGTCATCCGACCAAACCTATTGCGGTCTTGCCACCCATGTGAAGGGCGTGTACGACTACAAGAATCCCGATGAACCCATCTACGGCAGGACGGACGGGCTCAACTTCCGGATCACCGATCCCGAAGATCAGACCTATCTCTACCTCTACCTTCAGGCAAACAACCCCGATCTTTCGGAGATGAAGTACTTCGCATGGCGGGTCGCCGATCACGCGAACAACGACGCCTCCTTCGAGTTCTACTTCTACAACACGAACAAGATCTTCGATTACCGCTCGGGCGTCAAGCAGTCGGACGAAGTGCTCCTCTTCAACAAGGACGGCACCTTCAACCATGCTATCCATCCCAACAACGATTGGAGCTGGCTGACGCTGCCCGCGGGCTTCGACGGCTACATGGTCATTCCCGAAACGGCTGTGAACTGGCTGCTCGACAAGGAGGACGCCGCCTTTGCGACCATCATCTCGCAGGGCTCGCAGGGCATCTCCAACACCCAGCAGGGCACCCTCGATACGCCGATGTCCACGGGTTTCAACGTCGAGTTCGGCAAGGCGCTCGTCCTCACGGGCGAACTCAACGAGGAGAAGAGCAACCTGCTCGAGCTCATCGAGGGCGGCACCGTGTACGCCGAGACGCTCTCCGCGAACCGCAGGGGAATCTCCGCGAGCGTCACGGGGACGGACACCAGCTACTTCACGCCCGTCGTCTCCAACGAGATGGAATATAGCTATATGGACGTGAGCGGGCTCGTGCTCGACGCGAAGGAGCAGCAGGGCAAGGCGACCTTCACCTATGAGGCGTCCGAACATCACGACCGCATTGCGCTCTATGTGTACAACGAGAGCTTCGAGGACGCCGAGTTCACCTTCGCGTTCGGCTCGGAATATCCCGAGAGCGCGACGCTCGTCTCCATGCTCGACGAAGTCACAACGCAGAATGAACTTACCGAGGGGAAAGTGACCCTCTCCGGCAGCTTTGAAGGGTATCTCCTTCTCCCGCTCGGGGAAGAGCCCCTCGAAATCAGGCTGAACGCAGGGCAGAGGCTCGGCGTCCGCGACGTGTTCCTCGTCCGTGCGGGCGAAGAATACGAGAACGGCGACCAGATCTTCCTCTCGTCGGTGACGGTGCTCCGCAGCATCGCGGCGACGGATGAGGAGGTCCTCGCGGTCATCGAGGCGGACGGGCTCACCCTGAAGCGCGCCGTCAACTCCATCTGGTTCACGACCGATGCGCCGAGCAACTTCGACGACGAATCGGCGATCGCCAAGGTCGAGGTCATGGACGACGACAGCCTCATCTACAACCTCAAGAATACGTATGCGGTGCAGTTGAGCCCCGATTGCTACGAGGAGCCCGCAACGCCCACCTTCATCCGCGCCTTTGCGCCCGAACTTCTCAAGGACGACCAAACGAAGTACGTCATGTTCGAGAAGGGGGGGGATGTGCATCTCAAAGTCATCGAGGGCGGCGAACTGTACATCTTCGGTGAAGCCGATTTCACGCTCGAGGGCTTCCGCAAGTTCCTCGCGACGCCCACCTTCCTCGACGGCATCGAGGGGCGCATCTACGGCTTCCGCAAGACGGTGGAAGCGGACGAAGAGCTCACCATTCCGACCGAGAAGGTCCACCTCATCGCCGTCGACGGCGAGACGGACGAAGCCGTCTGGACCAAGATCCCCGCGAAGGTGCTCTCGGTGAAGAAAAACGAAGTTCCCGAGCAGTACCTGTATGACGGCACGAGTTTCTGGTGCGGTCAGACCGTCGAATCGGCGGGCGGACGCCTGTGGTACGGCTTCATGACGGGCGGCAGAACGGAACCCGTCATCGACAACGTCGCAGGGCTCTACTACGCGGACGAGCCGGGCGTGAAGCCCACCGCGCTCCTGTACGTCGACCATCCCTATGAGACGATGGGTCGTATCCTCGATCCCAACGTGTACTATCTCGACGGCAGGCTGTGGTTCACTTGGAACCAGACCGACCTCAACTTCGGCGGCGCCGACGGCGTGTGCGGGTACGGCATCTACACCGACAATCCCGACGCCGAGAACGTCGACGACATCGTCTGGAGCGATCCCATCCGCCTCTGGGACGGGCTCGGCAACACCAAGGTCGTCAAACTTTCGGACGGCAGATACATCACGGGCTCCAACTTCCCCGCGGGCGTCGGCTCCAACTACGGTGCCGTGCACGTATGGGAATCCACCGACAAGGGCGAGCATTGGACGGAGATCGGCGTCTCGAACACGACGCAGGCGACCGTTCCCTTCACCGAGCAGAGCTTTGTCGAGATGGAGAACGGCACCATCTGGATGATCCGCCGCATCGACGGTGGCGTGCAGATCGCAGAGGAGGCATTCTCGGTGGACGGCGGTCACACTTGGACGACCCCGCGCCTCAACGAGACCTTCCGCACGGGTTCCGCCCGCATGAAGCTCTTCCGCGGACCGGACGGCAACCTCTACTACATCGGCAACTTCGGAGAGGACGCGAACCGTTCGCACATGACCGTCATCATGAGTGAGGACGACGGCAGGACGTGGCCCTATAAGCTCGAGCTCGACCCCCGCAACTGGGTGTCCTATCCCGACTTCACCTTCCTCGAGGACGGCTCCGTCTACGTCGTGTACGACATGGGCAGAACGACGAACTGCGAGACGCGCTACACCCGCTTCACCGCGGACGACGTCAAGGCAGGGAAGTTCGTCAGCGAACACGCCGTGAAGATGGGCATCCTCTTCAAGAAGGACAACTACAGGGATATCATGAAGATCTGGGGTCTCCCCGAGGGCGTCGTCTATGACGAAGTGAACCACAGCTTCAGCATGGAATTCCCCGTCGGAACGACCAGAGCGCAGGTCATCGAGGGCTTCCCGCAGGACGGCATGATGGTCGGCGACGACATGCTCCAGCTCTGGGAAGTCAGGGGCACGTGGGCGCTCGGCAGGGTCGATGAGAACGGCAACGGCATCATCACCTTCACGCCCGACCCTCAACTTCCTTGGAACCTTCAGGACAGCTACAGACTGTTCACGATCCCCGTGCACATCGAGCCGCGTGCGGTCGTCTCGGCAGACCTCACCGAGCCCACGAAACTGCAATACAACGTCGGCGATCCCTTCGATCCCGCGGGCATGCAGCTCGTGCTCCACTACAACGACGGCACGGACGAGACGGTGACGGACGGCTGGGAGATCGACTTCGACTCCTCCGAGGCGGGCACCAAGACGGTCACGGTGCGCTACGAGGGCATCGAAAAGACGTTTGAGGTGACCATTGTCGCCGAACCCGACGATCCCGATAATCCCGATAATCCGGACAATCCCGACAATCCCGACAATCCGGATAATCCCGATAATCCCGACAATCCCGATACGCCCGACAACCCGGACAACCCCGATACGCCCGATACGCCCGACAATCCCGACACGCCCGGTCCCGGCGAAGAGCAGCAGCCCAACGTCGAACCCGCGGAGGATGAGGGCGGTTGCGGCAGCACGGTTGCCCTTGCGGGAGGGTTGACCCTCCTCGCTGCGGCGGCGGTCGCGCTCGGCTTCGGTCTCAAGAAAAAGAAGGAATGAGAAAACGGGACCCTTTCCCTCCCGCCTCGGGAGGGAAAGGGGAACGGTAAGGAGGAAAAAATGAAACGTCTCTTGGCTTGGCTCGGAACGGGTGCGCTCGGCTGCGCCCTCCTCGGGTGCGCCGTCCCCGCCGGGATCGCATCCGCCGCGGGCAGCGACCCCGATTGGTGCACGAAGGCGGACGTCATTCGCCTCGACGGCGAACAGACGGAACAGGTCATCGCATACAAGAATGCGCCCAAGGTCTTTCTCTGCGGCAGTGTCATGGAGAAGACGGGAAACAGGCTGTGGGCTTCGACGTTTACGGGCGGTCCCACCGAACCGCATGTCGACAACTTCATCTATCTCAAGTACAGCGACGACGACGGCGTGACGTGGAACGACTTTCTCGCAGTCGACAACCTCACCTATCCCGACACGACGCGGGAGCTCGACGATGACTTGTGGGTGGACCCCTCGGGACGGCTGTGGCTCTTCTATAACCAGACCGCCGCGGTATGGGCGCCCGCGGGCGTTCTGCCCTCCACGGCGCACTTTGCCGTCATCATCGATAACCCGACGGCGGACCCGTCCGAGTTCAACATCACCCGAACGGATATGCTCTTCGGCGGACAGTCGCGTATGAGACCGCTCGTCATATCCCTCCCGGGAGGGGGCACGCAGTGGCTCAAGGCGGCGCACATGAACTGGACGGAGTACACCGACATCATGGCGTCCGACGATGAGGGCGCGACGTGGTATCAGAAGGGACGCGCCCACGGAACGGCTTGCGGCGCGCACGAGAATTCCATGGTCGAGCTCTCGGACGGCACGCTCATGCTCATCAAGCGCATCGACTCGGGCATCGGCGGCGGCTTGGAAGTCTCGTACAGCGGCGACAAGGGCGCAACTTGGAGCGAATACGAGAGCAATCTGCCCCGTCCGCTCCGCAGCCCGGGTTCCAAGACGGTGATGATCCGCCTGAATTCGGGGCATCTGCTCCTCATCACAAACGACACGAACAACGGCGCCACCCCCTCGGCGGCGCGCGACAGGATGACGGCGTTCCTCTCGGAGGACGACGGCATGACTTGGCGGTACAGCCTCGTCCTCGACGGGCGCAACGACGTCTCCTATCCCGACGCCTTCCAAGACGAGGACGGGACCATCTACGCCACGTGGGACAAGGGCAGGACCATCTATTGCGAGACCCGCTTCTGCACCTTCACCGAGGAGGACATCAAGCGGGGGAGCTTCTCGGAGGACGACATTCAGATGCGTCCCATCTTCAAGGGACCGCAGTTCAACGACATCGTCTCGTTCAGCCGCTTCGGGGGGATCCCGAGCGCCTTCCCGCTCGGCACCGAGCATGACGTCGTCGCCTATTCGCAGCTTCAGACCATCACGGTGACGCTCACCGACGGCTCGGAGTACGACATCACGGGGAGCTGGGCGTGCGAAAACTACAACGCGAACGTCCCCGGCGACTACTGGTTCTACTTCACGCCGGACAGCCTTCCCGCCCGCGCGGAGGACGTGCAGAAGGTCCTCAAGGTCAAGATCTCCATTCTCGACACGTCGGAGCCCGTTGCGGTCTCCCTCGAGGTCACGCCGCCTACTAAGACGGCGTACCGCGTCGGCGAGGAGTTCGACCCCGCGGGGCTCACCGTGAAGGCGGTGCTCTCGGACGGCGGCAAGCGCACGCTTGCCTCGGGCGACTACACCCTTTCGGGCTTCGATTCGTCGACGGCGGGAAGCAAGACGGTCACCGTCACCTACGGGACTCTCACGGGAACGTTCACCGTCACGGTGTCGCCCGCGGAGACCTCGGGAGGGGACGCGCCCGCGGAGGAGGGCGGCTGCGGAAGCGCCGTCTCCGTTGCGGGAGGCATGATGCTCGCGCTCGCCGCGCTTGCGGGGGTCGCGGTCATCGTCAAAACTACAAAATCGCGAGGTGAATAAGATGAAACATTTCGGAAATCTCCTGCTTGCGGGCGCCATGGCGCTTGCCGCGTGCTCGTTCGCCCTGCCCGCTTCCGTCGCCCGCGCGACCGAGGCGGAGCCCGAAAGCGCGTCCGGGATCGTAAATGAGATCGCAAATGAGATCCAAACGGTGAATGAAACGGCGACTATGACCGTTTCCGAGGATGAGACGGTGGATCGCTCCTTCTATTTCAATGAATCGCTGCGCGGCAAGGCTATCGTGTTTTACGGTGACTCCATCACCGCGCGGCACGGGCTCAAGGCGACCGACAAGGACTACATTCAGAACCTGCAGGCGGAGCTCGGCTTCTATGCAAAAAATGCCGCCGTCTCGGGCGCGACGTGGACGAGAGTGCTCGCCACGGGGACGAATGACATCTTCCGCCAGTTCGAGGAGATCCCCATTCTGAACCGCGAGGCGGACTGCGTGTGCGTGTTCCTCGGAACGAACGACTTCGGGCGCATCGATACCGATCTCCGCTCCATCGGGACGACCGCGGATATGCCCGAGACCCATGAAGAGGCACATACCGTCTGCGGCGCGATGAACCGCTTCCTCACCGACCTCACGACCGCCAATCCCGACGTGAAGATCGTGCTTCTCACCCCGCTGTGGCGGTCGGAGGGCTTCGATCAGACGAACCGCTACGGCTTCAACCTCGCGCAGGTGAGGGAGGCGATCAAGTCGGTCGGCGCCCTGTACGGCTGCCGCGTCATCGACCAGACCAACCTCGTCACCCCGTCGAACGAGGGGAGCTACCTTCAGTTGGACAACCTGCACGTCACGCCCGAGGGGTACCGCGCCATGGCGGACTGGCTCATGGAGCTCGACCGCGACGCGGAATAAGATCGAGAGGAGAACGGTATGAAAAGAGGACTTGGATTCTTGCTTGCGGGGGCACTTGTATTCGGCATGGCGGCTCTTCCTTCCTCCGTCGCCCATGCGACCGAGGCGGAGCCCGCTCTCCCCGAAATTCCCGCACCCATAGATCTTCCCACACCCATAGATGAGCCCGCGGGGGATACGCCCACGGCGCCCTCGGAGGTGCCCGACCGCTCCTTCTACTTCAACGAGTCCCTGCGCGGCAAGGCGGTGCTGTTTTACGGCGATTCCATCACCGCGCGGCACGGTCTCAAGGCGACCGACAAGGACTATGTGGACCTCATTCAGGAGCAGCTCGGCTTCTACGTCAAGAACGTCGCGAGCTCGGGCGCCTCGTGGACGAGGGCAATCGACGTGGACACCAACGACGTGTTCCGCCAGTACGAACAGATCCCCATTCTGAACCGCGAGGCGGACTGCGTGTGCGTGTTCCTCGGGACGAACGACTTCGGGCGCGGCGACGCCGCTTCCCGCTCCATCGGGACAATTGACGACATGCCCGCGACCCCCGAGGAGGCAATCACCGTCTACGGCGCGATGAACCTGTTCTTCACGAACCTTCTCTCGGTCAATCCCGACGTGAAGATCAACCTCTTCACGCCCGTCTGGTACCCGACCGGCTTCGAGCAGGTCAACCGCTACGGCTTCAACCTCGGGGAAGTGAAGGATGCGATCTTCAACATCGCCGAGAAGTACGGCTGCCGCGTCATCGACTGGTCGAGCGGCGTCATCACCGAGGAGAACAAGGAGGGGCTTTTGCAGTCCGACAACACCCACGTCACGCCCGAAGGGTACCGCGTGATGGCGGATTGGCTTTTAGCGCTTGACCGCGACGCGGGACAGGAGTAAAATAAGAAATAAGGAGAACAGCATGAAAAAAGGATTCGGCATCCTGCTTGCGGGCGCGCTCGCGCTCGTCATCGCCTTCCCCGCGTCCGTTCCCGCGAACGCGGCGGTGGGGGACGTCTCCGCAGACGGCGGCGGGATCGTGCTCTCGTATTCCGAGGAGAGCGGCGTCCGCATCTCCGTCACGTCCAAGGACTTCGATCCTTGGGAGACGACCTCGTCCGAGCAAATCGTCCGCTTCACCCTCTCGGGGACGGGGAGCGACATCACCGCAACGGTCACCAATTCGCTCGCGGCGAACGCCGCGTTCGTCTTGGGATTCGTCACCGACAGCGAGACGTTCTGCTCCGAGACCCTGTATGCGGAACCGGGGACGTCGGACATTCAATGCAATGCCGCCGAACTCCCCGGATTTACGGGGGAGGTGAAGGCGCTCGAGTTCCGCTTCTCGGTGTTTTCGGCGAGCAACATCATCGTCGGCGACATCACGTATGCGGACGGCACCAAGGCATGGGATTGCCTGCAAAATGACAATTGGGAGATCGCCGAGGGCTCGGACAGCATCACCGCCTCCTTCGTCGAGAGCGGCATGCTCGCCTCGAACGGCTTTGCCTCGGGCGTCTGGTACCCCGTGTACTTCGAGGCGCTCGCCGACCTCTCGCCGTACGTCGGATTTTCGTACTACGTCGATACGACTTACGACGGGCGCGACGTCTACTTCAACAAGTTCTTCGAGGAGACGAGCGGGGGACAGGACCACGAGCGGTGGTATTCGACGGATGAGGGCGCGGCATACTTCCACCCCGACGCGGGCAGAGCGTTCTCGGGCGGCGCCAACCTCGTCCCCGCGAACTTCAAGGGTCGCATCTACATTCCGTTTTCGGTCTTTGCCATTCCCGACTGGTGCCCGCCCCGCAACGGCGTGCAGGACCTCGGGGAGACGTACGGGAGGATCGGGCTCACCTTCGACGGCGGGCTCGGCGACGTCCGCTTCGTCATCAAGGACTTCCGCCTCGAGGAGGAGATCGAGCCCGTCGAGGCGCGGCGCGATTCGTTCGGCGACATGGCGGTGTTCGACGACATGTCGAGCTACCCCGATTCGGACGCCGTCCGCGTCGGCTGGCGCACGACTTGGTCGCTCGCCTCGCCCTGCGACGTGACCCTCGTCCAAAACGAGACCGAGACGCCCGGTGCGGGCGGCAATGCGCTCCGCATCATTCCGCAGGCGGCTCCGCTCCATCCCGAGCCCGACACCGCGACGGGACAGACGACCGCCACGGGCTATACGGCGCTCGAGTACTTCCCGAGCGCGGGATTGGAGGACATCTCGGGGACGCGCGGTCTCACCTTCTTCATTCACAACGAGGAGAGCAAACCGCTCCTCTTCGGGTGCGAATTCGACATCATGCAGAGCGGCATCCGCCAGCGCTGGGTGCTCGCCTCGCAGGAGCGGTACGTGCTCTATGACGTCGTGAACAACACGCAGATCCTCATGGCGTCGATGGGTTCCGAAATCTACATTCCCGCCGATTTCTGCGGCTGGGTGCGCTTTGAGTATTCCGCCTGCGTCAACCCCTCGTGGGAACACACGCCCGGGGACTTCACGAACGAGACGGGGCTCGCGTACTTCGTCATCAACATCGACACTGCCCGCTTTGAGGGGCATTCCTTCGTGTTCGATTCGTTCGGCGCGTACATGTCCGAGGCACAGATCGCGACGCCCTTCCATACTCCCGCGGCGGATATCAAGGGCGCGATCGAAGGAGGCAACGCATGAAAAAGAGATGGCTTTTTGCGGCATGTTCGCTCCTCATGGCATTCACGGTCGGCGCGGCGGTCGCCTGCGGCGGCGATGAGGGAGAGGGCGGCGGAAACGAGACGCCCTTCACCCCCAAGCCCGTGGACGGCATTCCGCTCGCCTTCGACGACGGAACGTCCTACTTCTCCGTCGACCCCTCCGCCATCGTGGAGGACGGCAAGATGTACCTCTTCTACACGACCAACCCCGACGCGGGTGTGAAGGAGGGCTCCTCCGTCGCGCTCCGCATCGGGACGCAGGAGAACGGGGCATGGACGTTCGGCGAACGCTCCGTCGTCCTCACGCCCACCGAGGGCACGTGGGACGCGGGCTCGGTCTCCAATGCCGACGTCGTGAAGGGAAAATTCGCCCTCGGCGGCAAGGAATACGCCTACCTCATGGTGTATCAGGGCTGCAGCGGGCTGTCCGAGCTCAACCACAACATCGGGGCGGCGGTCGCCGATTCGCCCGAGGGACCTTGGGTGAAGCTCCCCGAGCCCGTCATCCGCTACGATTCGTCCAAGGACGGCGCGTTCTGGGGGGTCGGTCAGCCCTCGCTCGTGAGCTACGACCACGAGGGGAAGGTCTACCTCTTCTACACCAAGGGCGAGCAGTTGAAGACGGGGCAGATGGTTGCCGAGATGGACTTCTCCGATTGCTCCGCCGTCACGGGCGCAAACAGCGCGTATGCGCTCCCCGTGAGGGGCTTGCAGGACGCCGTCACGACGGAGGTCGTGTTCTCCAATGCGGGCTTTGCCTCGCTCGGCGATGAGTTCCTCTGCTCGCGCGACGTCAACCCGACCGCCACGATGGCGCCGAAGGTCGCGAACGCGGTGCAGGTCTCGCGCATAGCCGCGGACGACTTCTACACCCTTTCGGGCGAGTGGGAGATCGTCGAGGAGCGCATCAACCTTTTGGACCTTGCGACCGACGACACCAACGGCTGGCAGCGCGTGTATTCCTCGTCCGTCCTGAAGGACGCGTACGGCGAGGCTTACGGAGAGGGAAGCGTGACCGTTCTCGCCACCGTCACGAGCTTCGACGTCAAGACCCGCGAATACATCTGGTATCAGGGCATCATCCTGTACGAACTCGAAATATGAGCAAAACTCCCGCAAAAATTTTTGCGGGAGTTTTTTTCGGAATGCGGGTTTTTTGCTTGACAGGACGCTCCGCATTGTGTTACAATCATCTCGAAATCGAAAAAAGAGGTTCTGTATGGCGGTTTTGCTTCACGGTTCGATGCGAATGGCGGATTCCCGGGCAGAGATGCGCGGGCTGTTCGTCGTGAAGTAAACGCACAGTCCGAAAACAGCGCTCTTCGCCCGGGGAATTGCCTCGGGCGATTTTTTCTGCGAAAGAAAGGGAATCATGATTCAACTTGCAGGTCTCAAAAAAATCTATCCGTCCCCGTCGGGCGACATCGTCGCGCTCGAAAACATCGACCTCACTGTCCCGGACGGCGCCGTCTACGGCATCATCGGGCTCTCGGGCGCGGGCAAGAGCACGCTCGTCCGCTGTATCAACCTGCTCGAGCGACCCACCGAGGGGAGCGTCGTCATCGACGGAGAGGACCTCATGCAGGTCAAGAAGAAGAGGCTCCGAGAGATCCGCCGCAACATCGGCATGATCTTCCAGAACTTCAACCTGCTCGAACAGCGCACCGTCGAGGCAAACGTCCGCTTCCCGCTCGAACTTACGCACGTGAAGCGCGAGAGGGCGAACGCGCGCGTTTCCGAGCTCTTGGAGCTCGTCGGGCTCTCGGAGAAGGCGAAGGCGTATCCCTCCCAGCTCTCGGGCGGGCAGAAGCAGCGGGTCGCCATCGCGCGTGCGCTCGCTTCCGAGCCGAAATATCTCCTCTGCGACGAGGCGACGAGCGCGCTCGACCCCACGACGACGCAGTCCATTCTCGAACTGTTGAAGCAGATCAACCGCGACCTCGGGGTGACGATCATCGTCATCACGCACGAGATGAAGGTCGTCGAGAGCATCTGCACCGACGTCGCCGTCATCGACAAGAGCCGTATCGTCGAGGAGGGCAGGGTGGAGGATGTGTTCTCCTTCCCGCAGTCGGAGATCGCGAAGGAGCTCATCATTCCGGGGCTCATCCGCTCCGTCGAGAGCTCGGGCGGGAAGAAGCTCCGCCTCGTGTTCAATGGCGAGGAGGCGGATACGCCCGTGATCTCGGGCATCGCGCTCCGCCTCGGGATCTCGGTGAACATTCTCTATGCGGACACCAAGAACATCGACGGAAAGACGTTCGGGCACATGGTTATCACCCTCCCCGCGGAGGAGGAGAAGGCGGAGCTCGTGAAGCGCCACCTCGACGAGCAGGGCGTCACCTATAAGGAGGAGATATGAATTTACTTGTCAGTTCTATTCTGCAACAGCTCTTTGACCAAAACATAATTTATGCAGGGATCGGCATAACAATTTATCTGACCTTTCTTTCTACCATTGCCGCCTACCTTTTTGGTCTCCCGCTCGGAATCGTGCTGATCGTTACGGGAAAAGACGGGCTTCATCCCATTCCATGGCTGAATAAGACGCTCGGCTTTATCGTAAACGCATTCCGCAGTTTTCCGTTCATCATTTTGTTGGTTGCTTTCCTGCCTGTCTCGAAGTTTCTTATCGGTACACGGGATGGGAACGGCGCGATGATCATCATTCTCATCATTGCTGCAACGCCCTATGTGGCGCGCATGGTCGAAAGTTCGTTGAAGGAGGTGGACAGAGGCGTCGTGGAAGCGGCGCGCTCGATGGGGGCGAGCAACCTTCAAATTGTCTGGAAGGTGTACCTTCCCGAGGCAATGCCCTCGCTCATCGTCGGAGCGGTAATCTCAACTATTACCGTACTCGGATATTCCGCCATGGCGGGTGAGATCGGTGGCGACGGTCTCGGTGCAATTGCCATAACCTACGGGCATCAGCGATATAAAGATGATGTCATTTGGGTCTGCGTAGCGTTCATGGCTGTCATCGTGGAAATCATTCAAGAGGGCGGCATGCTCGTAGCCCGCAAACTCGACCACAGAATAAGACAAAATTCAAAAAAATCAAAAGAAAAAAAATCTATTTATAAGGAGAACATATCATGAAAAAACTTTTGGCTTGTATCCTCGGAACTGCTATCGCCTGCGGGCTTGTGCTCCCGCTTGCCGCCTGCGGAGGGGACGAAAACACGATCACGGTCGGCGCGACGAGCGCCCCTCATGCCGAGATTCTCGAGATTGTCAAGGACGACTTGAAAGAGCAAGGTTACACGCTCAAAATCAAAGTGTATTCCGACTACGTGCAGCTCAATCCCGCCCTCGTCGACGGAGACCTCGACGCCAATTACTTCCAGCACATCACCTACCTGAACGACTACAACAGGGAGAACGGCACTTCTCTCGTCTCGGCGGCGGAAATTCACTATGAGCCGTTTGGGCTTTGGGGGAAGAATATCTCGGCGGAAGAATACGATTCGGAGGATTTTTCCAAGAGCGGGAGAAAAATCTACGTCCCCAACGACACCACAAACCAGACGCGCGCTCTGCTTTTGCTGCAGCAGGAGGGATTCATCACCCTTCCCGACGGCGCTTCGCCTACCCAATCGCTCTCTCTTCTCGATATCGTCGACAGGAAGGGGAACGAGATCGTCGAAGTGTCGGCGTCGCTGGTTCCCACCCAAATTCTCGGAGGGAACGACGGTGCGATTGCTGTCGTCAACGGCAACTATGCGCTTGAAAGCGGGCTTCCCGAAGATTCGTCCACGACGGCACTCGCTTATGAATCCTCAAAGGGTATTATCGCACAACTTTACGTCAATGTAATCGCAGTGAGAGCAGAGGACAAGGATAGCCCCAAGATTCAAGCACTCGTCTCGGCGGTCAAGTCGCAGAAGGTTCGCGACTTCATCGATTCCAAGTACAAGGGCAGCGTACAAGCTCTCTTCTGAACCATTTTCGGAAAAGAGGGGCGGAAACGCCCCTTTTTTCATACAATGAACCGTCCGACATTCGGGCGGGAGGAAACCATGCTCTGTCGCTCTCTATTCATCGGCGGGACGCCCCTTCTCGCGCTCGACCGCCTTTCATCCGCGCTCAACCTGCGCGCAAGGCTCTTTGCCAAGCTCGAGATGTTCAACCCGACGGGCTCTTCCAAGGACCGCGCGGCGCTTGCCATGCTCGGTCGGGCGGAAGAGGAGGGGAGGCTCGCCTCGGGCATTCTCGTCTGCGCCACGAGCGGGAACATGGGCATCTCGCTCGCCGCGCTCTCCGCCGCGAGGGGGTATCGCCTCATCGCCGTCATGCCGCAATCGATGAGCAGGGAGCGGCAGGATCTGCTCCGCGCGTACGGGGCGGAGATCGTCCTCACGGCGGGCGGAATGGGGGAGGCGGAACAGACGGCAAGGACGATTGCCGAGCGGACGGGCGGCGCCCTCATGGAGCAGTTTTCCGACCCGTCCAACCCTGCGGCGCACTACCGCACGACGGGACCCGAGATTTGGAAAGAGACGGGCGGCTGTGCGGACTTCTTCGTTGCGGGGGTGGGCTCGGGCGGAACGATCTCGGGCGCGGGGCGCTATCTCAAGGAGAAGAACCCGCATTGCCGCGTCTTTGCCGTCGAGCCCGCGGCTTCCCCCGTGCTCTCGGGAGGGAAGCCCGCCCCGCACCCGCTGCAGGGGATCGGCGCGGGGTTTATTCCCGCAACGCTCGACCGCTCCGTCATCGACGGGGTGATCCCCGTCACGGGGGAGGAGGCATTCGGTTTCTCCCGCCTGCTTGCAAAAAAGGAGGGGATCCTCGCGGGAATCTCCTCGGGCACAGCGCTCCACGCGGCAGCGAAGATCGCAGCTCGGGAAGAGGGGAACGTCGTCGTTCTCCTTCCCGACGGGGGCGAGCGGTATTTCTCGGCGGGACTGTTCGGAAGCGATTGACATTCCCGCCGCGGAATGGTACAATTTGGGCATGGAAGAATTTTCGAGAACGGAAGCCCTGCTCGGCGGGGCGGCGATGGAAAAACTCGCGGCAGCGCGCGTCGCCGTCTTCGGCTTGGGCGGCGTGGGGAGCTACTGCGCCGAGGCGCTCGCCCGCGCGGGCGTGGGGGCGCTCGACCTCATCGACCCCGACGTCGTGGCGCCGTCCAACCTCAACAGGCAGCTGTATGCGCTCCATTCCACCCTCGGGCGGCACAAGGCGGACGTCGCCGCCGAGCGCATTGCGGACATCGCCCCCGCATGCCGCGTCACGGTGCATAAAGTTTTCTTTTTGCCCGAGATGGAATTCGATTTTTCGCCCTATCACTTCATCGTGGACGCCATCGATACCGTCGCGGGAAAGATCGCCCTCGCGGAGCGTGCATTCGTTCGTCAAATTCCCTTAATTAGCGCAATGGGGGCGGGAAATAAGCTCGACCCGACCCGTTTCCGCGTGTCCGACCTCTTCGAGACGAAGGTCTGTCCGCTCGCCCGCGTCATGAGAAGGGAACTCAAAAAGAGGGGGATTTCCTCCCTCAAAGTCGTGTATTCGGAGGAAGAGCCTGCAGCCGTTTCCACGGACGTTCCCGGGAGCGTCTCCTTCGTCCCGCCCGTCGTCGGGTTCATTCTCGCGGGCGAGGTCATCAAGTCGCTCATCACATAAAAAAGCCGCCCGCAGGCGGCTTATCGGAACATTTCCTTTACGGCGCGGTCCGTTTCGCGCTTGGTGTCGCGCTCCTGAATGGAGCGCTTTTTGTCGTACGTGTGCTTGCCCGTGCAGAGGGCGATCTCCGCCTTCACGAGGGCATCCTTGAAGTAGATGCGGAGGGGAACGAGCGCATAGCCTTTCTCGTTGATCCGCCCCGCGATGCGCGAAATTTCGGCGCGGTGCAGGAGCAATTTTCTGTCCTTTCTTGCGTCGCGCGTGGAGAACGCCCCGCTCTTGTCGTAGAGGGCGATGTGCATGTTTTTGAGGTAGATCTCCCCGCCGCGGAGCTCGCAGAAGCTCTCCCCGAGCGAAGCCTTGCCCTCGCGGAGGGACTTCACCTCGCTGCCCTCGAGCACGATTCCCGCCTCGAAAGTCTCGCGGATGAAGTACTCGAAGGATGCGGAACGGTTGACGGCGATATTTTTCATGCGTTCTCCTTCTTGCCGAGCAGGGCGAATTGCACCCGCCTCGACCCCCAGTCCACGCCGACGACGCGGACGGTCACCTCCTCCCCGAGGCGGAAGGAATGCTTCGTCCCGCGGAGAAGGAATTTTTCCTCGATGAATTGGTACCCGTCGCCCGGGAGCGTCTCCAGAGGAATGAGTCCCTCGACGGTGTTTTTCAGCTCCGCGAACAGCCCGAACGAGGTCACGCCCGAGATGACGGCGGGGTATTCTTCGCCGATCCGCTCGCTCATGTAGGCGACGATGTACAGATCGTCCACGTCCCGCTCGGCGTCGGCGGCGTTTCTCTCGCAGGCGGAGGAGCGGGTCGCCACCTCTTCGACGACGCTCCCGAATTGCCGCTTCGCCTTCTCGGCGTCGAACAGGCTCTGCGTGACGATGCGGTGCACGCACAGGTCGGGATAGCGGCGGATGGGGGAGGTGAAGTGGCAATAGCACTCCGAGGCGAGCCCGAAATGCCCGATGTTCTCGGGGGAGTAGACCGCCTTCATCATCGAGCGCAGCATCACGCGGTTCACGACGGGCGCGGCGGGGGTGTTCAGATTTTTGAGGACCTTCGCGTAGTCCCCGCAGGTCACATGGGCGGGGTCGAAACCGGCGGGAATGCCCGCCTCGTGCAGAAAGTCCGAAAAACCCTTCGCCTTTTCCTCGGAGGGGCGCTCGTGCACGCGGTACACGAAGGGGAGCCCCTTTTCCGTCATGAGGGCGGCGACGCTCTCGTTCGCGAGCACCATGAATTGTTCGATCATCTCGTGCGATATCGTCCGCTCGCTGTCAGGGATCTCGATGATCCCGTCCGAATAGAGGATCTTCGCCTCCTTGATGTCGAGCTCGATGCTCCCGCGGCGCTCGCGCGCCCGTTTCAGAATGTTCGTGAGTTCGACCGCCGCCGCGACGAATTCCCCCATATCGGGGAAGAGGCGGCACATCTTGCGGTCGCCCTTCGCGAGCGCGGTCATCTGCGTGTATGTCATGCGGTGGCGGGAGCGGATGACCGTCTGTGCGACGCGCCGCTTTCGGACGGTTCCCTTCCCGTCCACCGTCATGAAACAGGACAGCGTGAGGCGGGGGACGCCCTCGTTGAGCGAACAGATGTCGTTGGAGAGCGCCCGCGGCAGCATGGGAAGGACGCGGTCGGGGAAATACACGCTCGTCCCGCGGGCAAATGCCTCGCGGTCGACGGCGGAGCCCCGTTTCACGTAATGCGAGACGTCGGCGATGTGCACGCCGAGCTCGAAGAGCCCGTTCCTCTTGCGCACGGAGATGGCGTCGTCGATGTCGCGCGTGTCCTCGCCGTCCACCGTCACGATGAGCTCGTCCCGAAGGTCCTCCCTTCCCGAAAGGGCGAAGAGAGGGTCCTGTCTTGCCTGCGCCGCGGCGGCGGATTCGACTTCGGCGGGAAACTCCTCGTGCAGGCGGTGGGCGCGGATGACGGCGAGCTCCTCGGTCATGAGGTCTCCGCTCCTTCCGAGGACTTCCGAAATTTCCCCGATGGGGGTGCGCCCGTCGTACGAGGCGATCTTCGCGACCGCCTTTGCGCCGTCGGGGCAGTTTTTCGCCTTGCCCGCGGGAATGAGGACGGGCTCGAGCCGCTTCTCGTCGGGCATTAGGTATCCCGCACGGCGCTCGCGGCGGTAGGTGCCGACGACTTCGGTATATCCGCGGGCGAGCACGGCGAGCACCTCGCCCTCATCTTCGCCGTGGGCGCGGAAGGCGAGGACGGTATCCCCGTGCAGCGCGTTCTTGAGGGCGCGGCGGGGGAGAAAGAGGTCGCCCGAGCCGTCGTCGGGCACGAAGAAGCCGAACCCGCGCTCGTTTCCCGTGACAGTCCCGCGGCGCGCGCCGAACTGCTCCGCCGTGCCGAAGCGGGAGCGAAGGTCGCAGAGGAGCTCCCCCTCGCGGACGAGCGAGTGGAGCATATCGCAGAGCCCCGCCGTCTCGCGGGGGGAAAGGTGCAGTTTTTTTCCGATCTCCTCGCCCGTGCAGAGGGCGAAGGAGCCGTCCTTGAACTTCTGAAGGAGGAGCGCTTTTGCTTTCAAGTCGTCACCGCCTGAAAAAAAGAGGGCAGCTGTTTGAGCCGCCCTTTGTGTGTTTCGGATATCAGGTCCAAATCGCTTCGATCTGAAGGATGAAGAGGACTACGGAGAGCACGCCGAGCACGGCGAGGCAGACGTACGTCCATATCTTCAACTTGGATTCAATGGACCTTCCCTTGTTCTTTCCGTAGAAGGTTTCGCTCGAGCCGCCGAGCGCGTCGAGCCCTTCGGAATTGCTGGGCTGAAGGAGCACGAGGACGATTGCCGCTATCGCCGCAATTGCCATGATGGCGAGGAGGGCGAAGCAGATCCCGTCGTGCACCTTTTCGAGAGTGGCATTTTTGTAGGGAATGGCGAGGAGCGCCGTGATGAAATCTTGCATGTTTTTACCTTATCCGTTGCGGAATTCGTAGAACAGTATAGCATACTCCCCCGCAAAAGACAACTTTTTTTGGGTCGATTTGAAAAAATATTCCGCAAAAAAACATTTTTCGGCGGAGAGGGGAAGAATCTCGTTCTCGGATTTGACAAACGCTCCGCATTATATTATAATAGGGGCATGGATAACTTGATTTTGATCGGAATGCCCTCTGCGGGGAAAAGCACGTCGGGAGTTCTTCTCGCCAAGCGCATCGGCTACGGCTTCATCGACTGCGACCTCATCATCCAGAACGAGGAGCGCGCCCTTCTCGCCGACCTCATCCGCGAACGGGGACCGGAAGGGTTCCTCGCCATCGAGGAGCGGGTGAGCATCGGACTGTATGCCTCCCGCTGCGTCATCGCGACGGGCGGAAGCGTGTGCTACTCCGAAAAGGCGATGGAGCACCTCAAGACGCTCGGGAAGATCATCTATCTCGAAGTGAGCGAGAAGGAGATCATGCGCCGCCTGCACGGATTCGAGCGGCGCGGCGTCGTCATGCGCGGAAACGTGACGACCATTCCGCAGCTCTATGCCGAGCGCGTCCCGCTCTACGAAAAATACGCCGACATCATCGTCGACTGCAACGGACAGAGCATCGACGAGACCGTCGAAACGCTCACCGCGGCGTCCGGCTTCGACCTGTGAGAACGCTCGTCTATGGCGCGGGCGCCATGGGGACGAGTTTCGGGGCGGAGCTGGAGCGCTCGGGAACGAAGTGCGAGTTCGTCACGCGGAACCCGCTGCAGGTCGCCTCGCTGAAAAGGGCGGGGCGTCTTGCTCTGCTCCCCGGCGAGATGTCGGGAACATACGACCTCATCTTTCTTGCCACAAAGCAGCGGGAAAACCGCGCCGTCGCGGAATTTTTGCTTCCCTTCGCCGCGGAGAACTGCGCCCTCGTCACCCTGCAGAACGGTCTGCCCGAGAGGGGGCTCGCCGAGGTATTCGGCGCGGACAGGGTGTACGGCTGCACCCTCGGCTGGGGGGCGGAACTTTCCCGCCGCGGCGACGAGATGGTGCTTTCCGTCTCCTCGCGGGGGGAACTCCGCGTCGCCGTCGGGGCATACGGAAAGGGGGAACGGCTCGGGGAGATCGTCTCCGTCCTGCGCCCCGCTTTTCATGTGACGGAGGGAAACCTCACCGAACTGCGCTATTCCAAGCTCGTCGTCAACGCGGCGTTTTCCACGCTCTCGGCGCTCTCGGGGCTCACCTTCGGGGAGATCGCAGGGCGGCATAAAAAGCTCGCCCTCGCCCTCATGCGCGAGACGGTCGCCGTCGCCGAGGCGCACGGGTGCAAGTCGCTCGTGCAGAACGGGCACGACATTCTGAAATTTGCGAAAAGTCCTTTTGCGGGGCTCCTGCTTCCCGCCGCCATGAAGAAGCACGCCGCGATCCGCTCGGGCATGCTGCGCGACATCGAGGCGGGGAAGCGGTGCGACGTGGACTTCGTCGCGGGCGCCGTCGTCCGTGCGGGAGAGGAGAAGGGAGTGGATACGCCCCTTTTGCGCCGCGCGGTCGCCCTCGTGCACGACATCGAGAACGGTCTTGCGGAGCTCTCTCCCGAGACATTGGAGCTCGTATGCGGCTGATCCTCATCCGCCACGGCGACCCAGACTACGAGCGCGACGGGCTCACCGAAAAGGGGAAGCGGGAGGCGGAACTTCTCGCGCGGCGGGCAAGGGAGTGGAAGGTGGACGACGTGTACGTCTCCCCGCTCGGGCGCGCCCGCGAGACGGCAAGACCGTGCCTTATCGCATGGGACAAGCGCGCCGAAGTGCTCGACTGGGCGCAGGAATTTTTCTTTCCCGAGCCCGACGAAAACGGCTGGCTCCCCGTCCCGTGGGACTTCTTCCCCGCCGATTGGACGGGGTATGACGGGAACTTCCTCGAGAACGAGTGGGTGGAACTCCCGCACCTTCGGGCGGCAAGGGAGAGATACGAACGGACGTGCGCCCTTCTCGACGGCTTTCTGAAGGGGTACGGGTACGAGCGGACGGGGCGGTACTACCGCGCCGTGCGGCATTCGGACAGGACGGTCGTCATATTCTGCCACTTCGGCATCTCGATGATCTTCCTATCCCATCTTCTGAACATCTCCGCGCAGGCGCTCCTGCACGGATTTTACCTTGCGCCGACGTCCGTCACCGTCCTTAACACCGAGGAGCGGCGGGGGGACGAGGCGTATTTCCGCGCCGAGCGCGTCGGCGACTGCCTTCACCTCATCGAGGGCGGCGAGCCCGTCTCGGAGAGCGGATATTTCACGAAACTCATGCAGGAGCCTCCCTTCGGGAGGAAATAAGGAGAACTATGGACTTTAAGGCGCTTGCGGAGCGGCTGCTCCCCGGGGAGTATCCCTCCCTCGAAAGCTATGAGGAAAAATATCCGCCCCGCGATCTTCCTTCGGGCGCGGAGGTGACGCGGCTCGCCCCGTCGCCCACGGGATTTATCCACCTCGGCAACCTGTTCAGCGCGATCGCGAACGAGCGCGTCGCGCACGGGAGCGGGGGCGTGCTGTATCTCCGCATCGAGGACACCGACTTAAAGCGCAAGGTGGACGGTGCGGTGGAGGCGGTCATCCGCGCGCTCGACTACTTCGATATCCGATTCGACGAGGGCGCCGAGATCGGCGGCGACGAGACGTACGCGCCTTGGTACCAGCGGCAGCGCGCCGAGCTGTACCGCGCCTTTGCCAAGCACCTCGTGGAGATCGGCAGGGCATATCCCTGCTTCTGCACGGAGGAGGAGCTCACAGCTCTCCGCGAGGAGCAGGCTGCAAAGAAGGAGATCACGGGCTACTACGGGAAATACGCCAAGTGCCGCAACCTCACCGAGGCGGAGATCTACGCCAACCTCGACGCGGGCAAGCCCTTCGTCCTGCGGCTCCGCTCCCTCGGCGACCCCGAGAAAAAGACCAAGTTCCGCGACGCGGTGAAGGGGGGGATCACCGTCCCCGAGAACGATCAGGACGTCGTCATTCTGAAATCGGACGGCATTCCCACCTATCACTTCGCCCACGCCATCGACGACCACTTCATGCGGACGACCCTCG
>CANQAX010000017.1 GCA_947589235.1 uncultured Clostridia bacterium | reverse complement strand
GAAGTAGCCCCGAAGGGGCGAGCGTATCTGTGAGCATAAGATTCGCTCGGCTCCTTGCGGAGCCTCGGAATGAGGTATCCCTGCCCCCTCCGGTGGCGGGGGCAAAAAGGCGCGGGCATAAAAAATCCCTCCCGTTTGGCGAGAGGGAAATTGCTTTGGTGTGTTCCGAAATGCGGTTATTCTGCCGAGAATTCTTCCTTCCCGACGCCGCAGAGCGGGCACGTGAAATCGTCGGGAACGTCCTCCCAAGGGGTCCCGGGGGCGATCCCGTTGTCCTCGTCGCCCAAGTCCTCATCGTACACGTATCCGCACACATTGCAGACATACTTCATTGTTCTATCCTCCTTATTTTGAAGTTCCGAAATCATCGGCGACGGCGCGTGCCAAATTGCGGAGCGCCTCCGCCGTATCGTCCTTCACGGACGAGAGCACCGTGACGGTATCCCCTACCTTCCGCATGTTCTTCCACGCGGAAATTTTCCCCTCCATGAGCGAGCCCGCCTGCGGGGACCAGCTGCCGTTTTCGACGAGCGCATACGTCCTGCCCTGCATGGCGTGCGTGCCGAGCTCGCCGAGGAACTGCTCCATGCTCACAAAGATGCCGTTGTTGTATGTCGTCGTCGCGAACACGAGGTGGGAATAGCGGAATGCCTCCGCGAGCAAAATGCTCGAATGGGTGACGGAAACGTCGTATAACTTGACGGGAACGCCCGCCCCCGCAAGGGCGGTCGCGACGATCTCCGCCGCGTTCGCGGTATGCCCGTACACCGAGGAATAGAACACGACCGCGCCGCGCTCTTCGGGCACGTAGCGGCTCCATGTATCGTACTTCCCGACGAGCCAAGCGATGTCCTCTTTGCGCCGCCACACGGGTCCGTGCAGCGGGCAAATTGTCCGAATGTCCAGCCCCGCCGCCTTCTTCAGGACGGACTGCACCTGCACGCCGTACTTCCCCACGATGTTGAAGTAGTACCTGCGCGCATCGTCGAGAAAGTCGTGCTCAAAGGGAAGTTCGTCGGCGAATATGCTCCCGCCGAGGGCGCCGAAGGTGCCGAACGCGTCGGCGGAGAAGAGCACGCCGCAGGGCGAGAGGTAGCTCATCATGACCTCGGGCCAGTGGACCATCGGCGCGAACACAAAGGCGAGCGTATATTTGCCCGTGCAGAGCGTATCCCCCTCGCGGACGAGGCGGATGTTCTTCCCCGAATACGGGAAGTAGTTCTTGAGCATCATTCCGACCTTCTGGTCGGTGATGACGGTGACCTCGGGGTGGCGCTCCAGAACGCCCTGAAAGCTCGCCGAATGGTCGGGCTCCATGTGATGGATGACGAGGTAGTCGAGCGGTCTCCCTCCGAGGGCAAATTCGAGATTCTCGAAGAACAGCTCGGAGACGGCATGGTCGACGGTGTCGAAGAGGACGGTCTTTTCGTCCTTCAGAAGATAGGAATTGTAGCTGACGCCCCGCGGGACGGGGTATGCGCTCTCGAAGAGGGCGAGCCTGCGGTCGTTGCCGCCGAGGAAGAAGAGCTCTTCCCCGATTTGCGTTACATTGTGCATAGATTCTCCGTTGTTTTTGAAAGATTATACCACACGCGGCGCCGCTTTGCAAGCGCATGGGCGCCCTTTTTGCGCCAATCCCGTCAAAGAATGTCGAAACGGACGGGCGAGCGGAAGCGCGCGCCGATCTCCCCGCGCGGGAAGTTCGCGAGCAGCCACATGAGCTTGGCGAACGTCGATTCGAGGGTCATGCTCCGCGCCTCGAGCACGTCGCCGCACGCGAGCAGCCGCCTGCCCACCTCGTATCGGTCGAGCGCGCTCCCCTCCCGCTCCACCTGCGTGGTGAGAACGACGACCTTCCCCTTGGCGAGGAAGGATTTGAGGCGCACGAAGAACTCGTCGTCCTCGTAGTGCGGAAGCCCGCCCGAGCCGAACGACTCGATGATGAGCCCGTCGCAGTGCCCCTCGAGATAATCGAAGATGTCCGCGTGCATGCCGGGGACCATCTTGAGCACGAACACGCGCTCGTCGAGGGCATGGTAGAAGCGGGGCGCGGCGGGCTTCTCCTCACGGAGATAGTACACGGGACGACCGTCGCGCAGAAAGGCGAGTTCGGGAAAATCGATGCTCGAGAAGGCGTTGTAGCTGCGGGTGCGCGTCTTTTTGGCGCGCGTGCCGAGAATGACCCGCCCGTCGAACACGATGTTCACGCCCGAGGCACCGTCGTCCGCGCAGTAGAAGAACGCGTCCGCGAGGTTGGTGCGGGCGTCCGTATCTCGAAGGTAGGCGGAGTGCTGGGAGCCCGTGAGCACGACGGGCTTGGGGCTGTCCTGCACGAGGTAGGAGAGCGCCGCCGCCGTGTACGCCATCGTATCGGTGCCGTGCGTGATGACGAACCCGTCGTATTCCGCATAGTTGTCCTCGATGAGCCGCGCGAGCCCGAGCCAGTGCCGCGAATAGACGTTGGTGCTGTCGAGATTGAAGGGCTGGACGGCGTGCACCTCGCAGCGGGTGCGCACCTCGGGCACCTGCAAGAGGAGCTCCTCGGGCGTCATGGCGGGTGCGAGCCCCGCTTCGGTATCCTTGGAGGCGATGGTCCCGCCCGTCGCAATGAGCATGATTTTTTTCATGGTCCCACCTTACAGAAATTTTTCATACAGCCGTGCCCGAAGGGGAGCGGAAACGTCCCCGCCGCCCCGAAGAACGCGGAGAAGCTCCTCCGCGGCGCCGAACGCGCCCTTCCCCCGCACGAGGATACACCCCTCGGCGCGGGCGATCTCCTCCAAGACGTCCAAAGGGTCCCCCTCCGCGGAGACCGCCGACTTGACGCCGTAGGAGAGGAGCTCTTCGGAGAGTTCCGCCTCCTCATCGGAAAAGATCGCCCTGCCGAAGCGGACGTAGTGCCTGTCGTCATATCGGACGCCGCCGACGTCGAAAAACCGCACCCCATTTACACAAAACCCGCGTGCGCCCGCCCGAGCCGCGACCCGCTTGCAGAGTGCGGGGTCGTAGGGCGGAGCGTTCTCTTTCGCCGTCCTCTCGACGCGGGCGCGCTGCAACTTGTCGTGCACGCCGACGGGCGCGAGGACGAGGTCTCCCTCCGCGAGGGGAAGGTCGGTCAGATACCAATAGACGCGGGAGGAAAGATTCGCGTCCTCGGTGAAGCGGAGCGCGCAGAACATCAGCCGACGGGCAGGGACATGATGTCCGTCTGCCGCCGCACGAACTGCTTGTACTTGTTCGCGCGCGATTCAAACAGAAGGTACAGCCGCCCGTCCTCGATGAAGATCTCCTCGCTCATGCAGGGCGCCGTGAGGGTGTCCGTGAGGCAGGACGAATCGAGGCGGTAGAGCGGGACTTCGGTCTCCCCAACCCGCACCGTTCCGCTCGGCGTGCCGCCTACGATGTTTTCGTAGAACCAAATTTGCGAATCGGCGAGCCCGTAGGAAGTCGAGAGGACGATCCCGCCCTCATACACGGCGATCCCCTGCACCTTTTCGCGGACGGAGAGGGCAAAGAGCGGCGTTCCGTCTATGACCCCGCCCGTCTTGCTCTCGTCCGCCCCGAAGGCGTAGACGAGCGCATAGTTCGTCTCGCCGCCCGAAGTGAAGCGGTGGCTCTCGGGCGTCTCGTAATTGCCCGCGCGGTAAAATTCGCCCGCGTAGAGAATGCCGTCCGCGTACAGGCAATAGGCGTTGGAGAGCCCCGTCCTGAATCCGTCCTTGACGGGGACGGCGGCGCCGTTTTCCGCCGAGAGGACGGAAGAGAGCGGGACGCGGACGAGCTCCTCCCCGCTCGCGACGACGAGGTATTCCCCCGTGCACGTGATGCCGCCGAAGTGCGTCGAGAGGGGCGAGCCGTCCCGCTCGAGGGTGACGTACTTCTCCTTCTCCCCCACGAGGTAGACGCGGGAGGGCGCATCGCCGAGGTATCCGCTCACGGCGAAGTCATACCCGCAGCCCTCGGGGAGCGGACACAGCCCCTGCGGGCAGAACCCGTCCTTGACGCCGGGAACTTCGGCTTCTTCCCGCGCGGCTTCGTCGAAGCGCGGATAGCGCGCCCCGAAGAACCACACGCACAAAAAGACGAGGAGCGCCGTGAGCAGGAAGAGGAAAATTCCCGCCGCGATCATTCCCCCTTTCTTTGTCTTTTGCCCCTTCATTTCACCCCTCCGATGAGAGCGAGCTTCTCCGCGCGGGAGAGCCGCTTGATCTCGCATTCCCGCCTTCTCGCCTCGTGTGCGGTCCCGTACGCCTCGGAATAGACAAGGCGGACGGGCAGGCGGCTCCGCGTGTATTTCGCCCCCTTGCCCGCGTTGTGCGCGGCGAGGCGGCGCTCCAAGTCGAACGCGTAGCCCGTGTACAGGGTCCCGTCCGAACACATCAGAATGTAGGTATAGGCGCGAATGTCCCCGCCGCTCATTCTTCGCCGAAGAGCCGCGCGAGCGTCTGCAACCTTCCGCGGAGGAAGGCAAGCCGTGCGCCGTCCTCGGTGGAGCCGAGCCGTTCGTTGGCGCGGCACAGCCGCTGTGCCACGATCAGCTTGCGCGCAAACACGATGAATACCGCGAGAAAGACGAACGTGAGGGCGCCGAACACCGCCGTAAAGACGACGGGAAGGCTGCTCGTGGTGCGGAGCAGATAGCTCGCGGAGACCGCAATTCCGACGATGCAGAGGACGGTCAGCGCGAGAAAGATCCCGAAGCGGAGCAAATAATAGGACTTGTTGCGGGAAAACGCCTCGCGGCGCTCCGCCTGCCCCGCCTCATACACGGGCGCAAGCTCCGCCTCCTCCCGCGCGTACTCCTCGCGCGCGGTGCGGAATTCGCTCTCCGCGCGGGACAAGAGAAAGGCGCGGTGCATCTCCTTCTCCAAGTCGTCCGCGCAGTCCTCGCGGTAGACGGGCTCGAGGTCGGAAAAGTCGTGCGTGCGGGCGATCCAGAGCCCGTGCGCGGCGTCCTCGCTCTCCTCGTCGAAGAGGCACGCCTGCGCGAACGCCTCCTCCGCGCCCGAAAAATCCCCCTTTGCGAGCAGTTCGTTCCCCTCGGCGACGAACTTCTCGCACTCCTTCTTTGCCGCCTGACGGGCGCGCTCGCGGCGCTCGAGCTCCTCCTTGAGCTGGGAGGGCGTGAGCCCGACGAGGTCCTCGTCGTACTCGTCCCCCTCGGGGAGATCGACGATGACTTCCCCGTCGTCCTCCACCGCGTCCGTCTCGCCGTCCGCGGTGCGCTTGAGCTTGATCTTCCGCTCCTCGTCCTTGTCGATGATCCTCTCTTCCATCTCCTCTCCTTACCCCATGTCGGGGATATCCCACAGCGAAGCGGGTTCGATATTTTTTACGATGAATAGATCTCCGCCGCCGCGGTAGCGGCTCCTCGCCCACTCGGCGAGCTCGCGCGCCGCAAAGACGGCGTAGCATGCGCTCCCCGAGCCCGTCATGCAGGCGCACAGCGGGGAGAGCGACCGCAGCCGCCCGAGGGTGCGCCCCACCTCGGGTTCGAGCGCCTCCGCCGCCCGCGTGAGGTGGTTGCCGAACAGGCGCGCCGCCCATTCGAGGTTTCCCCGCGCGAGCTCCTCCGCCGCCCGTTCGCTGCGGGGCGGCTCGGGACTTTCGAGCTCGTCGAACTTTTGATAGCACTCCGCCGTGGAGACGCGCCGCTCGGGGCAGACGAGAAGGGCATAGAAGTCGGGGATATCGATGTGCTCCACCCGTTCGCCCCGCCCGCGCAGGCGGGCCGCACCGCCCGTGAGAAGGTACCCCGTGTCGCTCCCGAAGCGGTCCGCAAACGCCTTTTTCTCCGCCTGCGGCGCCCCGTAGAGGCGGAACAGCGCGTCGATGGTCCCCGCCGCGTCCGCCGAGGAGCCGCCGAGCCCCGCCCCCATGGGAATGTTCTTGTGGACGGTGATGTCGGCGCCCTTCGTCCCGTAGTCCTTCACGAACGCCTCCGCCGCGCGGAATGCGTTGTTCTCCTCGGGGGAGATCGCCTCGCTCCCCATGCCGTGCATGAAGATGCGGACGAGCCCGTCCTTCCGCCTGCGCACCGTGACGCGGTCGGAGAGGTCGACGGTGCAGACGATGGAATCGAGCATGTGGAAATCCCCCTCCCGCCCGAGAATGTCGAGCGTGAGATTGAGCTTTCCGTACGTCCTCACGGTAACCGAATTCATTGAGGGTATTTTACCATATTTTCCCGCGCTTGGCAAGAAAATTTCAGAAAAATATCCCCCGCCGGGCGGCGGGGGAAGGACTTGGCTCTTCAAGCTGTCATGCAATCGTCACGTTGCAGCCGCTGAAGGTATGCGCGTTCACGGTGCACCCCTCCTCCGCCGTGATGGCGGTGAGCATGGAGCAGCCGTCGAAGGCGCCCTCCTCGATGGAGCCGCGGAGAACGGTGACCGTGCGGAGGCTCCTCGGAATGTAGTAGGTGTGCGTCCCCTGCTGAATGGCGGCGAAGGCGGAGGCGTCCTCGGACGACATGCCGAACACGTACCCGAACGCCGTCTCGGAAGCCGCGGACGAATCGATGTTGGAGCCGACGAAGGGGATCGTGAGCGTCGTAAGATGCGAGCAGCCCGCGAACCAGCCGCCGAACATCGTGTTGACGTTGGCGTTCACGATGGCGGTCGTGAGCGAGACGCAGTCCGCAAAGGCGAAGGAGCCGATCACCGTCACCGATTCGGGAACGGTCACCGACGTGAGCCCGCTGCCGCGGAAGGCGCTCTGTCCGATGAAGCCGACTTCATTCGGAAGGACAACGGAGGTGAGGGAGACGCAGTTCGCAAACGCCTGCTTTCCGATCCGCGTGACGGAATCGGGGATGTCGATCTCCGCGAGGGAGGCGCAGTTGAGGAACATGTCGTCGCCGATCTCCTCGATCCCTTCGGGAAGGTTGACGGAGACGAGGCTCGCGCAGTCCGCAAAGACCTGATAGCCGATGCTTTCGAGCGTCTCGGGAAGGGTAACGGAGACGAGCCCCGCGCACTCATCGAACACGAAGGAGCCGAGCGACGTGAGCGTTTCGGGGAGATTCGCCTCCGCGAGCTTTTCGCAGCCCGCGAACGCCGCGTCGCCCACCTCGGTGAGCCCCTCGGCAAAGACGACTTCGGTGAGCTCGGTGCAGCCGAGGAACGCCTCGGAGCCGATCACGGTGACGGACTCGGGAAGGACGACGCGGGTGATGGCGCAGTCCTCAAAGGCATTCTCGCCGATCTCCGCGATCCACCTGCCGTTGTAGTAGGCGGGAAGTTCGACAACTTCCGTCTCGGCGCCGGGCTTGAACCCGACAAGTTTCCAGTTCCTGCCGCTCGCCTCGAAGGTGTAGCGCGCCGCGATCTCGGAGTCGGACATTCCGACGTAGCCGCAGACGGTGCAGGTGTTGTCGCTGCCGAAGGTGTGCGGCGCCTCGTCCCGACGGCGGGAGCAGCCGCAGGTCGCGGGTCTCCAGTGGTCGGCGGCGGACGAAGCCCAGCGGGTCGAGCTAAACATGTGCACGCCCGTCGCGGGGTAGGTATCATGCGCCGTCTCGTCGCCGCAGCGCGAGCACCTCTGATGCGCCGAATAGCCGTCCTCTTCGCACGTTCTCGGCTTGTAGGGAACGTTGACATAGTGATGCCCGAGCGCGTCGATCTCCTCTTCCTCGGAGAACCCGCATTCGCGCTCGCAGGTGCGGCGAAGGGTGCCGGGCTCCGTGCAGGTGGGCTCGGTCACGACAGTTTCGACGATGATGTGCCCCGCGGGGATATCCTCCGTCACGGAGTAGTCGCAGTCCTCCCTCGTGCAGAAGCGGCGAAGGGTGCCGGGCTCCGTGCAGGTGGGCTCCTGCACGACTTCCTCGTCGAGCAGGTGTCCGCGCTCGTCGATGGACGTCGTCACGGAATACCCGCAGATGCACGACCGCGTGACGGAGCCCGGCGTCTCGCAGGTGGCGGGCGTCGAGGTCACCACGGTGAGGTCGTGGGGAGCGACATCCCTCCTCTCCGCGATGTGCTCGCAGGTGGCGGCATGCCAGTGCTCCGCGTCGTTTCTCGACCATTCCGTTGAGAAGGTGTGCTCATGGGGCTGCTGTTGCTGCGTTGCGGGCGGCTCATCACCGCCGCAACCTGCAAGGCAGGTGGCGGCAATCGAAGCCGCGGCGACCAATGCAAAGAATTTACCGAATTTCATACGTCCTCCTCATTCGCCCATTGCGGCGCGGTGGAGTGCCACCACTTCGCTGTCGGGCATGGCATAGTCGTGGATCGTGAACTTGTCGAGCAGCATGTCGGAATACTCCGTCGGCACCCAGTTCGCGCGCCCGAGATAGATAACGGGCGTCTCGCCGAGCATGGTCGCGATGTTCACGACGGAGCTGACGGTGCTCCGGAGCTCGCCGTCGACGAACAGCTTGATGGCGCCCTCATGGTAGACGATGGTGATCATCTTCCAGCCGGAGAGCCCCTCCGCGCTCGCTGCGGGCGGACGATCCATGTTGTTGCTGTTGTAGCGCTCGCACTCGATGCGTCCGCTTCCGTTGATGACGGCGCCGACGTACTTCTCGGACTTGTACACCTGCTCATTGTCGTTCGGTGCGGCGAAGAAGGGCCACGACTTCGCGCGGGCGTTGACCGCAAAGGAGACGGTGAACGTCTCACGGCCGCGGAGAAGGGCGCTGTCGAGGCTCAAATATTCCCCTGTACCCGAAATTTCGACCGCGCGCCCGCCGCCGAAGCCCGCGTCATACGAGATGGAGCCGTGCGGCGTGACAGCAAGGCTGCTCTGCGTGCCGCCCGCCTCGAGATTGTCCTCGAAGTCGAGCGAATAGATGAGATCGCCCGTCTCGCTCTGGCTCTCGCCCGCGTACTCCTCGAGAAGCGCGTTGTATTCGCCCCGCGTGATGGGGAGAACGGTGCCGTGGCGGAAGCGCACGCCGCCGAAGTCGAAGTCCTCGGCGGAGGTGAAGCGCGCCTTGGAGATGTCGTCGGTGACGAAGGGCTTATAGCCCGCGCCCGCTCCGTAGTTGTCGAGGAGAAGGCACCACTTGTCCTCGCCGTTGAGCTTGTAGATGGTGGGTCCTTCATACCCCGTGTAGCGGGAGAATGCCGTGCCGTTCAGTTTGTAGGTGCTGACCGCCTTGAACTCGCCGCTCAACGACGTGCTCTTTTCGAGATAGACGTACGTGTTTTCCTCATCCTTGGTGAAGCGGTAGTAGGTATCGCCCTCCTTGATGAACGTCGTGTCGATGCGCGAACCGTCGCACTCGATGTACACTTCGGGGTCGGTGAAGGTGTCGAAATCCGTGGTATAGCAGCGATACACGCGGTGCGTCCAGTCCTCCGTCGTCTTGGAAGCCCAGAACACCATGTACGCCTGCCGCTCCTCGTCCCAGATGGATTCGGGCGCCCACGTGCAGGTCGCGTTCTCCCGCGCAATCGTGCGCAGGCGGGGTTCGCTCCAGTTGACGAGGTCCTCCGATTCCCAGATGACGATGCTGCGGCTGCCGTTGGTCTGCGAGCCGCCCCAATCCCCGCCGATATTGTAGATGGAGAGGTCGGTCGCGATGAGATAGAACTTGTTGCCGTCGGGCGAGCGGACGATGTGCGGGTCGCGCACGCCCCTTTCTCCGACATTGCTCTTGAGAATGGGCTTGACGCCGTTCAGCGTCCTCCACGACGTGCCGTTCTCGGAGACGGAGAAGTAGATCTGCTCCTCGTCTGCGGTCGCCTCGCCGCCGATGAAGTGAACGAAGAGGTAAGCCGTCAACTCATTCGGGTCGAGCTCCTCCTGCGCCGCTTCGCTTGCGGGGAGCGCCGTCTCGGCATACGCGCTGCGGGGTGCGCCCGCAAACAGCGCCGTCGTGAGCAGAGCGCCCATGGCGACCCCTGCGATTCTTCGGAAAATCATATTCCCTCCTTATCGAAAATCGATATTTTTTTCTTTGAGCCAAGCGAACGGGTCGGTCTCCGTCGCATTTGCCCGATACTCGCGGGGGCTGACCCCCTTCCACTTTTTGAACAGGCGCGAGAAGTACAGTCTGTCCTCGACGCCCACCGCGTTCGCGATCTCGCCGACGGGCATATCCGTCTTGCAGAGGAGTTCGCATGCCGCCGAGACGCGGTAACGGTTCAGGTAGGAGATGGGCGGAATGCCGATCTCCTCCGAGAAGAGACCCATCATGCGACTGACCGAGATGTGATTCTGCGCTGCGATGTTCTGCACGGTCAGGGGCAGACGGAAATTGTTGTTGATGTACGTCACGAGCGAACGGATATGGCGGTGACCCACCGACGTCCGCTCCTTTGCCGCGGGTTCGCGGCCGTTCTCCCGCATGATAGCGCTCAACAGCAGGAGAAAGTTGGCGGTACACTCCAAGCGCGTCTCGTCCCGTTCATAGGACTCGTACAGCGCGCGGAGGAGCACCATTTCGTTTTGCAGGTCGGCAAGATGAATGTACGGCCTCTCGGGACTCAACCCGCACCCCTCGCACAGCTTCCTCGTGTCGCTTGAATAGAAGTCCACCCACACGTACGACCAAGGGTCGGTCGGGCTCGGGTAGTATTCGTACTCGTACTTGGAATAGAGCAGGAACACATCGCCCTTGGAGAGGGTCTTTTCCTCCCCGCCCGCGATGAGCGTTCCGCTGCCGTAGAGGACGACGTGCAGGGAATCGTAGGTATCCCAGAGGCGATGCTCGCGCTTCTTCTTCGGGTCGCAGTATTCCTGTCCGACCCGGCGGACCCGCAATGTGATGTCGTCGGGGAAGGCACCCCCCCCCATGTCCAAATTCAGCAAAGCATCCTCCTTCCGACGGTCGGAATGCGGTATGGGGTGACCCCATACCGCAAAAACCGTCTTACAATTTCTTTCTGCGAAGGAGGAACGTCACGACGAACGCCGACGCCGCAAGGACGACACCGCCTACGCCGACGCCGATCCCGATGCCGAGCGCGGCGGAGGGAGAGAGCCCGCCCTCCGACTTGGGCGACGCGGTCCCGAGTTCGGAATCGACGACGCGGAGAGAGAACATCTCGACGAAGCCCTTATCGGTCGTGACCGTGACGACGTAGGTGCCCGCGTTGTAGACGTCCATGCTCTTGTCGGAGGAGATGGTCATTCTCGAGGCGGAACCGTCTGTGATCTCGTATGCCGTGACCGAAGCAATCTTGAAGTCGGCGGTATCCTTGAAGCGGATGTTCATGGTCCCGCGGGTGACGAGCGAGCGCTCGACGAGCGTCACGGTGGGCTGTGCCGTCACGGAGACGGACGCCACGGAGGACTGACCGGCCTGCGTCTTGACGGAGACGACGTACTCGCCCGCTTCCTCGAGGGTGATGCGGGAAGGCGCCGTATCCGCGCTCGTGACGACGACGCCGCCCTTGTAGAGGGTATACTCCGCAACGGGGGCGACCGCACGAACTTCGATCCTCACGCCGTACTTCCCCTCCTGCCAACCCTCGGGAGAGGGAGTGAGGACGATGACGGGGCTCTCGCGGTCGATTGTGGTGACCTCGACGCTGCCCGAATAAGTGACGCCCATGCCGGAGGTGACGACGATGATGTACTCGCCGTTCTCCTCGGCATCAAAGCTCGCGTTGAGGCGGAACTGCTTGGTGACCGTGAATTCGTGCACCTCGCCGTATTCGCCGAGCTTATACGACCAGCCGACGATGCCGCTCGCCGCCTCCGCCTGAACGAGGACCTTGACGGAGCTCGTCGTGTAGTCGTCCGATTCGGGCGCCGCGGCGAAGTTGCGGATGTCGGTGACGGAGATGACCGTCGCGGGGCTCATGCCGCCCTTGTTGACCTGAACGGCGCAGAACTGCGAGACGGGCATTTCGCCCTCCCACGCGATGGTGTACGAGCCGTCCGAACCGATCTTTTCGGGGTCGATCTTCTCCTCGACAATGAGCTGGTTGGGCTTTGCCGCGTTGTAGAGCTGGATCTTCGCGCCCTCCTGCGCGCCCGTGAACGTCCACTCGGTCGCATCGAGACCGACGATGGTATCGCCCTGCGGCTGCGCGGGAGCGTCGGGAATTTCGGTCGACATGCGCTGGACCGCGATGAAGCAGATCGTGGGCTCGTTCTGGTCGCCGACCTGCGTCATGTTGATGTCGATCTTCCCGTTTGCGTCGGGTTGGACGTTCTCGAAGATGGAGTAGCCCTTCTTCGCCTCGATGCGGAGGGTATCCGAGCCGACAACGCTGCCGTTGAAGGTGATGTTGACGGTACGGGCATGCCAATGCGAGAGCGTTCCGAACCAGATGCGGTAATTTTCGCCCGCGGTGAGACCGGAGAGCATGTAGCCCATGGTGTGCTCGCCGTAGTCGTTTCCCGTCCATACATAGGTGTTGTACGGGAAAGACGCATCTGCGGGCGCGCCGTGACCGTGGGTGGTGTAGATGCCCCAATCTCCCCCTCTCGACGTCGAACGGTCGGGCACCTTGTTGATGAGTGCGTCGCCGTAGTAGTCGAAGATGGTCTGATTGTAGGAGTAGCAGTCGTCAATCGAGCCGTCGGGATAGACGGTATCGGGCTCCAAAGTCGAACCGCAGTTGATGAAGTAGATGAGGTCGTCGGGCATGGTGGTGAGGTAGCGGTGAACGACAAGCTCCGTTCCCTCGACGACGCCCGTCGTCTCGACGGTCGTGAAGTTGACGTCGATGCCCGTGCTCGCCGCGATGTCCCCGTACTCGATGGCGCGCGCCTCGCTGCTGCCGTCCGAGAAGTGAGCCGTTGCGGGCTCGAGCACCTCGGAGAGAGGCGCACCGTAGGGAAGGACCTGACCGGGGGTGTATTCCACCGCCACGAGGGTCTTGCTCTCCGCGGGGGCGACGAGCACGCCGCACAGCTTGCCCGTGACCTCGACGGTCACCTGCGAGCCGCTCACTTCGGCGGAGACGACGGCGTTCTTCCCCTCACCGGGGACGGAAACGCTCTGTCCGTTGACCTTCACGGAGACCCCCGCCTCGACGCGGACGCCGACCGCGACCTGCCACGTCCCCTCGTCGAGGGAGACGGTGTACGTCGCGTTCTCGCTGTACCCGCCGAAGAAGGTGTCGCCCTCGGTGACCGTTCCGGGAACGGTCGCGGAGAAGGCATGCGCGGTCTCGGTCAAGCCGAGCGTCTGGTCCTCGATGTCGGCATTGCTGTTGGCGCCGACGTCGATGAACGCGACGTAAGTTTCATCGGCGTATGCGGTCTCGTGCTCGGTGAGGAGCAGGGCGCCCGCGCCGAGCGTGAGCGCGCATGCTCCCGCAACGAGGGAGATCGCCATCCGTTTTTTCGTTGTCATCATATCCGTTTCCTCCCTTTCACGATGAGAAGCGGGCAGACGATCGCCGCCGAGAGAAGCGCGGCGCCGCCGATCACGACCCCCGCGATGAGGATCGCCATGTTGTTTCCGTTCTCGGGCTCCTCCGCTTCGGTCGCGGGAGCGCCGGGATCGCCGCCGCCAGAGGCGGCAACGCTGAATACGACGATCTCCTTATCGCCGCCGCTCTCGAGGACGAGGAAGTACTTGCCCGCCTTATCCGCCTTCAATTGGGCGTTGGGCGTGTCGCTCCCCGCAAGGTACAGAGCAGAGGTTGCCGCCGCCCGCGCCTTTTCGGTCACGGTGACGGTGCCGTCCGCGCCGACGGAGACGTCCGCAAGGTGCGCCTTCTCGGCGCCGTACGTGACGTACCACGTGACGGACTCGGCACGCGCGCCAGAGGCTGCGACGTACGTGAACACGTACTTGCCCTCTCTTCCGAGCGCGAACACCTCGTTCTCGGTGATGTCGACTTCCTCGCCGTCGTCGAGCGAATAGCGGAGGCTGCCGCCCGTCTCGGAGTTCCAGTCATAGCTGAAGGTGAGCCCGGAGGAGACGGACGAATCGAATTCCATCGAGAAGTCGGGGATCGAACGGTTGATGTTGGTGATCTCCACCGTCTTATCGTAGGCGTTGCCCGCGCTCGTCTCGACGTGGACGGTATGCGTCCCGTTGTCGTCGGCGACGAAGGTATACTCGCCGTTCTCGTTCTTCGAGGCGACGTTGCCGTCGATCTTGACGAGGACGACTTCGCTTGCGGGCGAAGCGGGAGCGAGGGTCACCGTGACCGACCGGTTGGTCCAGCCGGGCGTGCTGAGCCGCTCGTTCAGGGAGACCGCGTCGATGTTGCTCACCGTGAACTCCTTCGTGAAGCTCACGCGGTCGGAGACGACCTCGACCCCATAGGTGCCGTTCGTCGCCGCGCGCCAGAAGAAGTTCCCCGTGACGTCGTAGCGGACGCCCGCGGGATCGATGAGGGTGACGGACGTCACGCCGTGCGCCACGTGCGGCACAAAGCGGACGGGCGTCTCCTCGCCTTCTCTCACGACCGTATCCTCTTGGATGACGTCGACGCCGACGACGCCCACGACGTACTCCTTGGAGAAGATGCTCCCTCTCGTGAGGTCGATTTCATCGCCGGGGCGAGCCTGCACGAAGTGAAGCTCGTAGGAATCCTCGGGAAGGTGAAGGTCGGCAACGGCGCACTCCTTCGTGGGACCGTCCGCCGCAAAGTTGGTGAGGTAGTTGCCGTTCTCGTCGTACACGAACACGACGGCGCCGCTCTCGAGGTTGCGGAGGGTGACCGTTCCCTCGCGGTCCACCGTGGTGACGTTGGAGGAGACCGATCCCGACTGGGTCATCTCGGGCGCGAATTTCCACACCTTGATGTAGCCGACCTGCGGGAAGTCGTAGTTGTCCGTGGCTCCCTCGGGCTTGTCGGCGCGCTTGATGGTAACGTCGAGATTGCCGTCTTCATCCGCCTTGACGTTTTCGCCGTCGAAGCTCTGGTAGAGCGGGGTGCCGTCCTTCGAGGACTTCTGTTGGACGTCCCCGATGTAGACATCGTTCACGTACACCGAGAACACGCGGTCGTCCCAGCTCGAGACATGACCGCCCGTCTCGATGGTGAGAAGTTCGTTCGGCTGGAAGCCCGTCATCTGATAGGTGAGCACGCCGCCCTTCTTGGTCTGTCCCCTGTTGTCCTTCTTGCTGTCGAGATCGCCGTCGAGCGCCTCGCGGATGGACCACTTGTTCTGGGTGTTGTCCGTCCAGTTGCAGCCATCGTTGAAGTGGGTACCGACATAGCCCCACGACGTTCCCGTCACGGGATCGGGACCGTACACTCTGTCGTGCGTGGTGCTCTGCTTGGAGCCCTGATCGGCGCCGCCGTCGTCGGGAGGCGTCAATGCCCTGTCTTTGTCCGTTCCGTTCCCGGTGAAGGCGCAGTCGATGTTGTAGTACAGCTGAATGCCGTAGGTGCGCCACGTGTACTCGACGGTGGGATGGATGCCGGGCAATTCGGTGCTCGAGTATTCCGCCGTAAACGTCTCGCCCGCGAGCAGATCCTCGCCGAATTTCGCCGTCACGGTCACATTGCCCGAGTTCGCGGCAAACGCCGTCGTGTTCTCGGTGCCGTCCGAGAAGTACACGGTGAATGCCTTCTCCTTGAGCGCCGTGCCGAGGTCTTCTCCGATGTAGAAGTTATCGGAAGAGGTGCCGTAGCGGTTGTAGTCGGACGCGCCCGAGGTGTAGAGCGGAAGTTTGACGTTCTGCTCGGTGATGGCGATGAGGGAGAGGTGCGCAGCCTGCGTGCCCTCCTTCGTGATGGCGACGACAATCGTAGCGTTTGCCTCGGTCGTCGTCACGGGGACGGTGACCGCGCGGTACTCGCCCGCGGCAAGTTCGACCTTCGCCGAAGTGCCGTTCACGCTGTAGTTGAGGCTTCTCGGACCCCAATCCGCCTCGCCCGCCCAGAAGCCGAGCGCGACGTTGTAGGTTCCCGCCTCGGGAATGGTGAAGGAGTAGGCAAATTCGCCGCTTCCGAGATGGTCATGGCTCCAGAAGGAGCTCATCGCGTCGGCATCGGAGTAGTAGCCCGCGCCGCCGAAGGAGCCCATGTAGCCCCACGACTTGCCCGAGAGCACGTCCTCGCCGTTCGCCCTGTCCGCCGAGCTCTGCAGGGTGCCGAGCACGGCGCCCGTTGCGATCACGTTGGGGTCGGCGGTGCCGCAGTCGGCGAAGTACAGGACGCCCTCCGCCTGCGGAAGAATGTCGACGATGTCGACGGGGGTCGCGAGCTCCTCCGCCTCCTTCTTTGCGACGAGGCGGAATTCGACGCGGTCGCCCGTGACGGAGGCCTCTCCCCTACCCTCGGTCGCCGCGACGCCGGTCTCGGCGCGCGTCCACGAGGTTGCGCCGACAGAGCGCGTCTCCGCGTACACCGTGTAGTCATCGAGCCCGTCCGCCGAGAAGCGGTAGGCGATCTTCCCGCCCGCGGCGCCGAGTTCGGTCACCTTGAGCGCCGAAGTCGCCGAGGGCTCAACGGCATCGGGGGAGGTATAGATGTGAAGGGCGTCGAGGTTGAGCCACTTGCCCGTCGCCTGCGTCGCCTTCACGTAGACGGTATGCCATCCATCGGCGAGCCCGTTGTTGCGGTAGATGAGAACGCCCGTTTCGCTCTCCGTCCTGTAGCAGTCCGCCGTCGCGGTCGGTTCGGAGGAAGCCGTCTCGGGATCGGTGTCGATCCAGATCTGGAACATACCCTTGTCATTCCCGACGTAAGTGGAGATCCCGAAGCCCGTTCCGTAGAAGCGGAAGCCGAAATAGCCGTTGCCGCTCTGCGCGTTGTAGCTGAAGGTATCGCCGAAGTACTTCGCGTTTCCGCCGGCCGAAGTGCCGAAGGTAAGATACTGTTCCTTGTCTCCTCCCTCTTGGATCGCGGTCTTGATGGCGGTGAGGTCGTTCACCTTCTTGAATGCAGACTCGTCGACGATGTAGCCCGCGCCCTTGGTGCTCGCGCCGTGGACGATGTACGTCGTGACGGAGTACGGGGAGACGGTGTCGTAGACGGCGCTGCCGTCGGTGTGGGAGAATTCCTTCGTCCAGTTGTTCGTCTTGTCGGTGTACACCTTCTCGACGGACTCCGCGGCAAACCCGTTGAGGTCGAACCGCACGGAGCGCGAGGTGTCGCCGTTGTTCTGCATGACGATGACGAGCGTTTCGCCGTCGGGCGAGACCGCCGCCATGGTGTTGTCCTCATTGACGTCGACGAAGTGATAGCCGGGGCGGATGTACTTGGTGTACTGACCGCTCATGTAGTAGGGCTTGGCGAGCACGAAGTCCTGATAGGCGAGCCCCATTGCCGCGAGGTCGACGCCCATGGTCTCCGCCTCATCCTGATCGACGTAGACGCCCTGAATGAGACCGTAGTTGGTGCCGCCCTTCATCTGACCGACCATGTCCTCCATGCCCTGCCAGAAGATGTAGCTGTCCACGCCCGCGTGCTTCACCGTGTCGATGATGGACTGGGTGTAGTCGAAGCCGGTCCTCATGGAGTTGGGAGCGTATTGGCTGACACCCTCGTCGTCCGCATTCGTGAAGCAGATCTCGGACATCTCGATCTTCTGCCCGTTTGCCTTGGCGATACGGTACAGATGCTGTGCCTCCGAGGTCTTTCGGCTGTAGATGTGGTAGGTGAATTTGTCCGCGCCCGCGATGATGTCGTTGCCGTGCGTGCCGTGATGTCCGTTGAAGGCGCACGCATTTTGGTACTGTTCAATGGCGACATTCGTGCTTGTTTCGTCACCCCAGTTGTAGTTTTCGTCGATCCCGCGCTCCGCCATCTCCTCGCGGAGAAGTTCGAGCACGTGGACCTTCTGCTTCGGCGAGAAGTAGCAGCCTTCCTGATCGCCGTTCACGCCCCAATAGTAGGAGCCGGACTCATTGAAGGGCTGGAAATTGTCGAGCTCGAAGCCCTGCGAAGTGAGGTACTCGTACACGTCGAGGAAGTACTCCACAAACGCCTGATTGTGTTCCTCGTCGTCCTGCAGGTTGGTGCCCGCACCTTCGCCGCCCGAGGAGCAGCCCGTGAGGGTCATCCAATAGGGCGGGGAGTTGGAGTAGTACTCGGACATGTAGTCGTTCTGCCCCTCTGCGCCGTGCTCCTTCTGGATCCAGTCGAGCACCCAGAGCTGGCGCCAGTCGGTGCGGGGATCGTCGCCCTGCGGAAGGTCCGTCCAGTCGATCCACGATTCGCGGTCGTCCATGCTGCCGAATACATAATTTTCGTCGGGGATCCACGTTCCGTCCTCGGTGCGGGTCGCCCCCTTCCAGCCGGGCGTGTTGCGGTCGTCCGACATGTGGACGTGCGAGGGATCGTCGCCGCCGCCCACGTTGTAGCGGGCGATGTTGAGGTTGAGCCCGCTCTGTCCGTAGAGCGCCTCTGCGACTTCCTCGCGCTTTTCTTTCCCGGAGGAGCCGATGCGCGTCCAGCCGCCGATCTCGGTCGCCCACCACGAGAGGGAGAGACCCCACCCGTCAAAGACTTGGAGCGGCTTTTCGAGGTCGACGGTGTAGTCGTAACGGCTTCCGTACGTCGCCGCGTGGGCGGGAAGCGCGGCAAGCCCGCCCACCGTCGATGCCGCAAGCATCAGCGAGCAGGTGGCAAGCGCAGCTCCCCTCTTCCACGTGATTGCTTTCCTCATAGAATTTTCCTCCTTTCAGGGATCAGCCCTTGACCGCGGAGAACACGATCGAGCCGATGATCTTCTTCTGGAACACCGCGAACACGACGATGATGGGAACGAGGGAGATGAGCGATGCTGCCAGAGTACGCGGTACTTGCTCGAGGCTGCCGCCGCCGTTGTTGAGACGGTTGACGAGGAGCGGGAGCGTGTACCAGTCACGGCTTCTCACGAAGAGCAAGGGACCGAGGAAGTCGTTCCAGTTTCCGATGAACGACAGGATGCCTTGCGTCGCGAGGGCGGGCATCACGAGGGGCAGGAGCACGGAGAGGAAGGTCCGCGTGTATCCCGCGCCGTCGAGACGCGCCGCTTCCGAAATGCTGTCCGGAATGCTGTAGAAGAACTGGCGAAGGAAGAACACCGTCGTGATGGAGCCGAAGAACTTCGGAATGATGATCGCGAGCGGTCCCCTCGTGAGCTTCATGGCGCCGAACAACCAAGCCTGCGGAAGCATGATGACCGAGAACGGGATCATCATCGTTCCGAGCATGAGAAGGAACACGATGTTCTTTCCCTTGAACTGCAGCTTTGCAAACGCGTACGCCGCAAACGCGGAGACGACGATCTGCACGAGGACGACGGGAACCGTCGTCAGAACGCTGTTGAAGAACCCGCGGATGATGCCGCCCTGCATGTTCTTGTTGCACCACGTCCACATGTCGGAGAAGGAGTACAGCGTCCACTCTCTCGGGAAGATGTGCGAGGTGGCGAGCTCGTTCCACGGCTTGAGCGTGGCGAGGAGCATCCACAGGAAGGGGAACAGCATCACGACGGAGCCGAGCGCGAGCACGACGGTGATGATGATGTTTCCGATGAGATGGGGCGGGATGGGTTTCTTCTCCCTCTTGACGGGAGCGGGAATTTCCTCCGTCGTCTCGGGGACGACGGTCATGGTCTCTTCACTCATTATTATTCCGCCTCCTGTTTCTTTTTATCGACGTACATCTGGATCGCCGTGATGATGAAGATGAGCACAGCCAGCACCCAAGCGCCGACCGAGGCGATCCCGAGCCTCTTCTCGCCGAAGAAGTAGTACACGAATCCGACCGTCGTCATGCCGAAGTTGTCGGGTCCGTACCCATCGCCGAGGAGAATGAACGGCTCGTTGAACATCTGGAGCGCACCCATGAGCCCGGTGACGAAGAGATAGAAGATGATGGGATAGAGCGCGGGGACGGTGATCTTCAGAAGAATGGTCCACCCGCTCGCGCCGTCGATCTTCGCCGCCTCGATCTGGTCGGTGGAGACGGACTGCAGACCCGCGATGAACATCAGCGTGGTATAGCCGACCCCCTTCCAGACGAGGAGCAGGTTGACGGTGATCCCGATGCCCGCCTTGGTCGTGAGCCAGCCGAAGGGCTTCATGCCGAGGCTCGTGAGGAAGGAGTTGATGTACCCGTCGCCCGCAAACATGTTCTGCCACACGATGGAGATCGCGACGATGCTCATGACGCCCGGGAGATAGTAGATGACGCGGAACGCCTGAACGCCGTGCATGTCGCGGTTCATGCCGAGCGCGAGGAACAGACCCAAGACGAGCCCGATGGGGAGCTGGATCGCAAACACGAGGGTGTGCAGAATGCTCTTCCAATACAGGTCGCTGTTCAGTCCGCCGAACACGCTCTTGAGGTTGTCGAATTTCGCGGGGGGAGATTCGATCAATCCCACGATACCGTTCCAGTTGTAGAAGATCGCCATGACGGACATGACGAGCGGGATCGCGGTAAAGACGAGGATCCCCACGATCATCGGGGAGATGTACAGCCAACCGATGAGGTTTTCACCGCGGCGGAGATAACTCTTCTGCGGTTTGATCGGTCCTGTTTCCGCTTTCGGAGAAACGGAGACCTCTCCGAGGTTTCCCTCGGAGAGCGTTTCTTCGGAGACGGGAACGGAAAGTTCGTTTTCCGTAGCCATGTTGTCCTCCTTAACTGTTCTTGGTCTCGTTGTACTGCAGCTGCATTCTGTTGGCAACGTTCGTCCAGTTCGTGTTGTTGAACTGGGTGAGCGCCTTGTCCTTTCCGCCGGTTTCGCCGCCCCAGATAAGGGTGAGCGCGTCGTCGAGCTCCTTGAGCCAGACGCTGTCATACGTCTTGTACTTCGCGGGGACGAAACCGTGATCGCCGCTCACGACGTCGAGGAAGAACCTGCGGGTCGAGGGGGTGTACTTGTCGTTGTTTTCGGGATCGAGGTAGTCCTCCTTCACGCTCTTGCGGAGGGGAAGGGAGATCTTCTCTTCCTTGACGAGACGGTCCTGCGTCCTGTTGGACAGGAAGGAGAGCGCGATGCGCATCGCGACTTCGCCCTTAGGGCTGTCGGCGCAGTCCTTGGAGATGACGTAGCCCGCGGAGGTGATGAGACCCTGCCAGTTCGTGCTGCCGTCCTTGGTGGGCCAAGGCATCACGCCCCAGCACTCCTTGTCGACGGGGTTGCCCGCTTCATCGACGTTGAGAAGGGTGTTGTAATCGGCGATCTCCCACGAGCCGACGGCGCCGTAGAAGCAGACCCTGCCCGCGCCGAAGTTCGCGTACGTCGCGTTCTCATAGTCGCCCGCGCCGCAGTCGATAAACTCGGACTGGAAGCGGATGGCTTCGTTGAGCGCGCCGCTCGCGGGGCTCGTGACCGTCGCGTTCGCCCTGCCGCCCGACATGTCGATGAGGTCGGCGCCGAACGACTTCGCGAGAACCTCGATCGGGGGAACGTCGCAGGGATAGTTCTTGAGGTTGGGATCCGCCACTTTTGCCGCTTCGATGGCATCGGCGATCGCCTTGCACATGCCCTTGAACTGCTCCCAAGAATAGTTCTCGGTATCGAAGTCCATCTCCCAAGGCATCTTCTTGTAGCCGGCGTCCTTGATCGCTCTCTCATACTTCTCGAGGAGGGTCCTGTTGTAGCCGAGCTGCTGCGTGGAGAGGTCCTTCGGGAAGGCATACAGGTCGTCATTGGGATTCCCGAGCTCGCCCGTCGTGGGGTTGAAGCGGTACATGTTGAGCGCTTCCTCATAGATATCGGTGAGGTCGGCGATCCGCTTGGAAGCGTCGTCCGTGAAGCCGTGCTCCTCCGCGTAGTCCTGAAGGCTCACGATCTCGGTCTTGTACTGCATGAGCTCGTTGGGACGGAGATAGAAGATGTCGGGCGTCTCACCCCCCTGAATGTCGCCGCCGAGGGAGTCGTAATAGTTGCCCTCCTGCTCGCCGTTGAAGTCGATCTCGTAGTCGAGCCCCTCTTCTTTGAGCGTCTGTTCCATCTCTTCAAAGTACTTCTGATAGAATTCCACTTCGTGCGCGTTCGCGAGAAGAAAGACGGTGATCGTCTTTTCGTTGCCGCCGCAACCCGCAAGCGCACCGACCGCCGTTGCGGACATGAGCGCCGCAGCGGCAATTGCCACTACTCTTTTTTTCATAACCTTCCTCCTAAATTTTTCGGGATGTTCCCGAGATTACCGAGTTAAAATTTCCGCGCCGTCCAGCCGCGCGCCCTTTCCGAGCGCCTCGGCGCAGATGTACACCTCTTCCCAATCGGGGTGGAGATAGAGCTTGGTGTGATCCCCTCCGCACAGCGTCGGCGCGTGCGTCCAGCCGAGGATCAGCCTTCCGATGACCCTGCCGTTTGCCGTGCAGGTGAGCTTGACGTTCTTCCCGTGAAAGACGAGGTACCCCTCCCCCTTCAGCCCGGGACGGACGGAAAATGCCGCGCTCCCGTCGATCTTCGCGGGCAGCGGGACTTCCTCCCCCGAAGCATGCGGGGCGCACATCTCCGCCTCGGTGCAGACGCGCACCGCCCGCGGACGGACGGGGTCGATGTGCAGAAGGCGGGCGTCGCCGACGTACTGCGTCCACTTGTGCTTGCGGTAGACGAGGGTGAGCGCATGCTCCTCGCCCGAGGGAAGATGGTTCGTGAGCTCGAAGGTGCCGAAGTCGCACTCGCCGAGAAGGGCTCCGTCGAGGTAGACGGCAACGTCCGTCAGCTCCGACGTCTTGAGAATGAGCCGACCCGTCCGCCGCACGACGGGAAGGGTATAGGCGCAGACGACGGGCTTCCGCGTCGAATTCCACTTGTCCACGCTGAGGCGGACGGGGAATTTTCCGAACGGCGGAAGGGTCTCCTCCCCATACCGCTCGAGAAGACGGAAGTCGCACCGCCCGATCTTCTGCTCCTCGCGCACGGCGCCGAAGGACGCCGCGCCCTTGCGGCAGGCAATGCGGATGGCGGGGGACTGCGAATCGTCAAAGTTGCTGTTTCCCCACTTCTCCACGGTCACTTTGTACCGCCCTGTGCCGTTCGCGGGGACGATGACGTCCCGCCCGTCGGCAAACACCGTCTCGCCGCGCTTGCGGTCGGAGCGGACGCGGAGCATGTCGCAGGGATGTTCGATGAAGAGCGGGAGCCCCGCGGGAACGGTCACCGCGTACTCCGCGGACCCCTCGCGGATCCCGAGCGCCCCGAACCACGTTCCGCGCTTTGCGGAGAGCTTGCGGGTCGCGGGAAGTTCCGCCTTGCGGTACCCCCCGAGCGGGCGGGACGTGTATTCCGCCACCTTCACCGCGGGGGCGACGAGCGCGAGCGCCTCGCTGCGGGAGACAAACCGCACGTTCACGCCGTGCGTGCTGCCGTTTTGCGTGAAGATCTCCTCGCCGCTGCCGAAGTCGAGCCCGACTTTCCCCTCCCCTTCCGCATAGAACACAAGTTCCGATTGGGTCGCGAGAACGGGCTCGCAGTTCGCCTGCGTGAGCCGTGCGGGAATGCCGCGGGGCGCGAGGTCGAGACCGACGAGGAAGAAGGGCGCACGGAGCGCGGGAACTTTGCCCCGCACCGTCTTTCCGCAGAGCGTGAACTCCACATCCCCCTCCCCTTCGGTGCAGAAGTTTGCGGCGCAGACGGCATATCCGCCGCCGCCGAGCGCGAGGGTGCGGAGCCCCCCGTCCGCCGTGCGGAAGGAAGCCTGCGCGGGAACGGGGTCGGCGGGCTGTGCCGAGGCGAGCGCCTCGCCTGCCGTGCGGAGGAACGCCGAGAAGAGCGCCGCTTCCTCTGCCTCCGCCCGGATCCCGCCCGCGGCGTCGATCATCGAGCCGAAGTCGTATTCCGTGGCGATCATCGCGTCGGGCGAGCCCCAGTTGTTGACCGCCTGATTGTAGTCGAAATTGGTGCCCGCGACCTGATTGTACGCGCCGAGCAGCTTGGAGCCGCAGGAGAGCTCCCTGCGAAGAAGGAAATGGTCGCGGTTGGTCTCCGAGATGAGGAGCGGCTTGCCCGCGGCAGCAAATTTCCGTGCATATTCGTTGAGTTCGGCGTCGAAGGAGGCGTCGGTGCTGTCGGGATAGCAGTTCATGGTGGCTTCGACGCCCGCGGTGAGCCCGCCCGCGCGCGCAACGTCATATTGACCCGCGCAGCAGAAGAGCGGCACGTTCACGCCCGCCGCCTTCGCGAACTCCGCAAGGCGAGAGATGTACGCCTCGGGGTCGGGGCAGTCGAAGAAGTCGAGCTCGTTGTCGAGCTGGACGAGCACGACGCTCCCATTCGGGTAGAGATAGGGGCGGATCACGCCGAGCACGGCGCGGTACCACCGCTCCGTCTCCGCGAGGAAGCGCTCGTCCGCACAGCGGATGGGCATTCCCGATTCGAGAATGCGGGAAGGAATTGCACCGCCGTTCCACTCCGAACAGATGTAGGGACCGGGGCGCGCGATGACGTACAGCCCCGCCGCCTTCAGCTCCTCGAGGAAGAACGCGATGTCGCGCTCGCCGCCGAAATCGAAGGAGCCGTCCGCCCGCTCGTGGTAGTTCCACGGGAAGTAAACGTCGACGCAGTTGTAGCCCGCAGCCTTCAGCTTCGCGATGCGGTCGTGCCACACGGCACGGGGCATGCGGAAGTAAAACAGCGAGCCGCACAGCATGACACGGTAAGCTCCGTCCACATAGATGCCGCGCTCATTCAGTTCGATTTTTTCGTTTCCCATAATATCCTTTTTTCTCATTTTGCGGGAAGAAAAAGAATGTCCTTATCCCGCACGCTCGTTTGTGAAACTACTATAATAATGCGGAAAATGACTGTCAAGACAAAAGGAAGAAATGAGTAATATAATCCATAAACGGGGCGAAAGTAGGAAATGGAGCGAAAAAATATGGAAAAAACTTCTGAAAACGTGAAAAAGATGAAAGGATGAAACACTTCACATCCCCCGCGTGATAAGAACGCCGAGAGAAGGCGGAAAATCGTGTGAATTTGTTTGTTTGGAGCAAATGAGGACAGGGAGACGTTGAAAAATTAAAACAGGAATTTCGGCATGCCGCGCGCAAGTCCGTCGCAGAAAACGAAAAATCCAAACGCCCGTTTCCCCTATCCCCTCCCCTCGCCGCCCCTTTCTCGGCGCCCCTTTACTTGGCGTCCCTTCTCGGCGCCCTTTACTTGGCGCCCCCTTGAGGGGCACCGAAGGCGTACCCGCAGGGTTGAGCTGTCACGGCTGCCCTTGCCGTGACGGAGGGGG
>CANQAX010000016.1 GCA_947589235.1 uncultured Clostridia bacterium | reverse complement strand
GCACCGATGAGGACGGTCTCCCCTACTCGCCCACCCTCGTCGCGACGGACGGCACCGTCGTCGCCGCCGCCTCCGAGAACCGCATCTTCGTGTACACTTCCGACTGGAGCGGCGCATGGAATCTCCTCGAAGCCCACACCCTCGATGGGCAGGACACCGTGAAGGGCATCGCCTGCGTGTACGGGAAGGTCTACTATGCCTCCTCGCACCACCGCGGCGTCGTGGGCGGGGCGGAGCTCCTCAACGCGAACACCCCCGTCGGGCTCTCCGCCGACCTGTACGGCGACCTCTACATCGCCTATATCGACAATTCGGTCTGCCGCTTCACCGAGCATGACTTCCTGCTCGCGGGGACGGACGGCGAACGGCAGACGTATACCCTTCCCTCCGGATATTCCTCCGTCCGCGCCGACTTCGAGGGCAACCTCTACTGCCTCGGCGAGGATGGCGCCGTCTACAAGAACGGCGAGCCCTTCTGCACCGTCGACGGGAAGGACTTCGTGTACCGCAAGGAGAGCACGATGCCCTCGTCCTTCGCCCTCGGCTTCGAGGACGACGAGGTGTACTTCTGCTTCGGCGACTTCATCGTTCGCTCCGAAGGGGGCGCGCTCGGGTTCCCCTCCCTCGGCACCATCTCGGCGGCGGGGGTCACCGAACAGCTCGCCGAGGTCAAGCCGAAGGAGGACGTCCGCCTTCTCGACGTCGGGGAAGGCACCATCGGCATCCGCGTCGACCTCGATACGCTCGGCGAGGACACCGAGTACTTCCCCTTCCATTCGTACGCCCGCACCGATGCGGACGCGCGCGGCGTGCTCCTCGCCGAAACGGAAAAATATCTTCTCGTCGCCCTGTACGAGAACAAGGCATACACGGTGGAGCTCTTCCGCGCCGACCGCTGCACGGAGGCGGAGCCCATCTGGACGGACGCCGAGGGCACGCTGTACCTTGCGGGCGAGACTGCCCTCTACCGCTTCCCCTGCCTCACGGCGGCGAAGAGCGAATCCCCTCTCCCGCGCGGGACGAGCGTGAAGGTGCTCTCCGTACTCCGCCCCGACGGCGAGGACGGCGCCGACCGCGGGCTCGAGTTTGCCTATGTCGAGTGCGAGACGAACGCCCGCGCTTCCATCCGCGGCTATGTGCCCCTCTCCCTCCTCACGGACGCGGACCCCAACGGCGTGCCCGATGAGACGTACTTCTTCGGGACGCTCAAGGAAGACGTCGTGTTCCGCGGCGGGGACGGGAGCGAGCACACCGTCGAGAAGGGCACGCAGGTCAAGCTGTACGAAAACGCCGACGGCACGTATACGGCGCAGCTCCAATCGGAGGACGGAACGCTCCTTGCGACGGTGGAGGCGGGCATGATCGCGCGCGGCGAATCGGACGCCCTCCGCATTGCGCTCATCGTCATTCTCACGGTGGTAGCCGTGGGCATCATCGGCGCGTATATCTTCCTGCTTCCTTGGCGGAAAAAGTAAAATGCCTCTTGACATCTTCCCCCGTTCGGGCTATAATAACATCGGAAAAACGGAAAGGCGGTAACAGCATGGCAAACTATCTTTCGCCGCTCCTCTTGCAGCGCGCGGACCCCTATCTGTACAAATTCAACGGGAAATATTACTTCACGGGCACCTGCCCCGACTATGACAGGATCGAGCTCCGCCGTGCCGACACGGTGAACGGCATTGCCTCGGCAAAGCCGCGCATTCTCTGGCGCAAACACCCCGTCGGCGCGATGGCGTGCCACATCTGGGCGCCCGAGCTCCACTACATCATGGGCAAGTGGGTCATCTACTTCGCGGCGGGGCACAAGCCCGACAAGTGGCGCATCCGCCCCTATGCCCTCGTGTGCAAGGGAAACGACCCGATGAAGGACGACTGGGAAGAGGCGGGCATGATGAGCCCCGCGGACGGCGACCCCTACCCCTTCACCCACTTCTCCCTCGACATGACGGTGTTCGAGCACCGCGGCAGGTGGTATGCCATCTGGGCGCAGAAAGTCGGGACGGAGGACCGCGGCATCGAGCCCATCTCCAACCTGTACATCGCCGAAATGGAGACCCCCTTCAAGCTCAAGAGCTATCACGTTCTGCTCTCCACGCCCGACTACGACTGGGAGCGGGACGGCGGGTTCTGGGTCAATGAGGGACCTGCGGTCATCAAGCATGCGGGCAAGATCTTCTGCACCTTCTCGGCGAGCGCGACGGGCGCTTGCTACTGCATGGGGATGCTTCGTGCCAGTGAAGAGGACGACCTGCTCGATCCCCGCTCTTGGAAGAAGGACCGCTACCCCGTATTCAAGACGGACGAGAGCCTCAACATCTTCGGTCCGGGGCACAACTGCTTCACCGAGGGGGACGACGGCGAGCCCATCACCCTCCTCCACTTCCGCAACTACGAGACCATTCAGGGCGACCCGCTCAACGACCACAACCGCCACGCCCACGTGATGAAGGTGAAGTTCGGCGAGGACGGCGCCCCCGTGTTCGGATACGACCGCTCGGAGGTGTACACCGTCCCCTTCGAGAACGAGAAACAGAAGCACATCAACGCTTGATGATCAAAGACCCCGCCCCGCTCCAAATTGGAGCGGGGCGGGGTCTCTTTTTATACAGACCGCAAGCCGTCAATAAAAAGGCGGGGAAGGAATATACTGAAACCGTGAAGTATCTTCTCTTCTGCGGCGGGGGGAGCGCGGGGCACGTCGTCCCCAACCTCGCCGTCATGCGCGAACTGCGCTATTCGCACAAGATAGCCTACGTCGGCACGGACGGGATCGAGCAGAAGCTCGTCCGCGAGGCGGGCTTCCCCTTCTTCCGCGTCGACTGCCCCAAGCTCGTGCGGGGGTTCTCCCTCTCCAACCTCGCCATTCCGAAACGGCTTGCCCGCGCGAAACGGGAGGCGCGCGAACTCCTCGAGCGGGAGCGCCCCGACCTCGTGTTCTCGAAGGGCGGCTACGCGAGCTACCCCGCGGTGTGGGCGGCGGGAAAGCTCGGTATCCCCGTCCTCACGCACGAGAGCGACCTCTCGGCGGGGCTGTGCACCCGCATGATCGCAAAAAAGTGCGAGCGCGTGCTCACATCCTTCCCCGAGACGGCGAAGCGCTTCCCAAACGGCGTGTACACGGGCTCCCCCGTGCGGCGGGAGATCCTCGGCGGCGAGAGGAGCCGCGCGCGGCGGAAGTACGGGTTTGAGGGCGAGCGCCCCGTCCTCCTCGTGTTCGGCGGCGGGAGCGGCAGCGGCGCCCTCAACGGGGCGATCCGCACCCATCTCCCCGTTCTCCTCGGCGAGACGCGCATTCTGCACATCTGCGGGCGGGGAAATCTCCCGAAGGAGCGCGCGGAGGGCTACCTTCCCCTCGAATACGAATGGGACATGGGGAGCGCGTACGCCTGTGCCGACGCCGTCCTCTGCCGCGCGGGGAGCAACACGGTGTTTGAGACGCTCGCCTTAAAGAAGCCCGCCCTGCTCATCCCGCTCGAGAAGTCCACCCGCGGCGACCAACTCGAAAACGCCCTCTACTTCGAGAAGCGGGGGCTCGTCCGCGTCCTGCACGAATCCGAACTCGGCGAGCTCCCCTCCCGCGTGCATGCCCTCCTCTGTGACGACGCCCTCCGCGCTTCCCTTTCCGCCTCGGACTACCCGAGCGGGACGCAGCGCATCGTGGAGGAGATCCGCCGCGTGCTCGAGGCGCGGGCGGGCGCAAGGGAGTAGGCGTCGCCGAAGATATCCGCCTGCAGGTACGTGTCGGGCACCTTGCCGAGGAGCACGCTCTCGCAGATGAGCACCTCGGTGAGCGAGGCGAAATTGCTCGTCCCCGACGGCATGACGATGGAGATGTCGGCGACGATCTCGAGATAGATGGAGTGCTTGGTCTGATTGATGCCCTCCGCCGTGAAGGTGGAGACGAAGCGGCACGCGACGTTGGAGATGGGTATGATCTTCACGCTTATCTTGGGACCGAAGCCCGCCCACGCCTCGATGCCCGTGAACGCGCCGAGGGGGATCTCGACGCCGCTCTCGCTCATCTTCTGCAAGTTCTGCTGCGACATGTACGCGGCGTCGCGGGCAATGCGGTTGATCTGGAAGGCATTCGCGGAGATGGAGAGAATTTCCCCGCCCTCCCCCCGCTCGACGTTCACGAGGTCCTCGTAGCGGACGCCGTCCTCGAGGGTGTAATAGATGGCGTCGTTGACGGCGACCGTCGTGATGGAGCGCATGTTCGCCTCGGCGATGGACTTGAGGACGCCCGTCACGTTGACGTGCGCGAGGACGACGAGCCCGATGAGAAAAAATGCGGCGAGCGCAAGTACGATGCGCCGCCGCATTCTGTTTTTCCGCGTTCGGTACTTCACGGTACTATTGTATGCCCCCGCAAGGCGGGACATGTCGCCCGCTTGTACCCCTTTCCCTCAATACTTCTTGAAGCCCGCAAGCTCGAAGGAAGCAATCGTCTCGCCGCGGTAGGTGTACACGACGGAGACCTTTGCGTGCCCGTAGGCGTGCGTCACGCCGTTGCCGCCCTCGGGCGAAGTCCAGCTCCGTGCCGAAGTGAAGGCGTCGAAGGTCTCGCTGTTCGTGTAGACCGCGTTCTCGGCGGGATCCTCCGAATCGTTGACGACGTAATCGATGGTCTCCGAAACGGTCACCGCCTCCTTGGGCGCCCCGATGAGCTCCCCGCCCGTGAGCGTCGCCTGAATGACGTGCTTGTAGTACTTCACAAAGACGAGATTGCGCGTCTCGCGGTTTCCGCTCACGGTGAGGGTCGCGTTCTTCATCCAGAGCGCCTCGAGCTCGTAGCGGACGGGCTCGCCCGTGGACACTTCAAGCTCGGCGGGAGCGCGGTCCCAGCCGTCGCCGCGGACGAACCAGCCGAGGAAGGTGTATCCCTCCGCCGTCGGTTCGATGACCGAATACTTCTCCGCATACTGCACGGTGAGGGTGCCGTCGGGCTGCAAGCCCTCAAATGCCACCTCGCTGTGATAGACGACGGTGTCGAACGGGTACTCGGCGTTGAACGCCGCCCCGCTCATAGTGACGATGGGCTCTGCCCAGCTGCCCGTCTTTCCGCCGTCCAAGGCGGGAACTTCGGGCACGTCGATGATGATCTCGCGGTATTCGCCCGTTTCCTCATCCCACTGCGCCGCGCCGATGACGGTGCAATTCTCCTCGAGGCGGGCTCCGCCGAAGCCGAGGAACTCGACCGAGGCGCCGTATTCCATGTAGGCGCGCTTGATCCACGAGCCCGCATACGTCCCCTCCGTCGCGCGATCGAAGCCTGCGATCTCGAAGGAACTGCGGAACACCACGTTATACACCTGAAGCACGTCGTTATATTCGACCGTCATATTTCCCGTGACGGGCGTCTCGGGCCACGAACGGTTGTGCCCTTCCGCCGCCTCGATCCCGATGAACTTGCGCTCGGCGAGCGACCGCGCGGTGTACTCCTCGTAGTCGTGAATGACGGGGTAACCCTTGTCGTTGCGGTAGTGCGGCGACTTGAGACGGAGCTTCACTTCGACGTCCTGCGTCGCGCCGTCCTTGTAGGCGCCGCGGTAGGTGACGGTATATTCCTCGAAAGTGACGGCGGAGGCGAATCCGATGCGGAACTCCTCGCCCGCCGCCGTGCGGAACACCGTGCAGATCTCCGCGCCGCCGTACGTCGCGCCGCCCCAAGGAATGCCGTTGCCGAACCGCATCTGCCCGGAGGCAAACTGCGTGCCGTTGAAGGTGATGTCGTTCGTGAGGTCGGAAGTACCGTTCGTCGCCGAGCGGAACACGATGTAGTTGCCCGTGAGCGTGCGCTCCATGCCCGCCGCCGCGGCGATCTCGGCGCTCTTCGTGCCGACGATGTTGCCGTTCGACACGCTGCCCTCGATGGTGACCTGATGGGGAAGTCCGCTCGCCTCCGAGAGGCTCGTAACGGAGATCGTGAGGTCCTCCATCCAGACCGCGTACAGCTCGGGCTCCGTGACGGTGCCCGTCTCCCTGTCGTAGAACTCGGCAAGGCTTGTGACGGCGCGCGGCACGCCCGTTTCGGGGTCGAAATACCACCAGCCGAGCTGTTCGTAGCCCGCGTGCTTGCTCTCGAGGGTGACGCCGATGTCATAGTTCGCGTCGTTGCGGGAAATTGTCCTGTAATACAGCACGCCTTCCCTGCCCTCGCTTCCCGTGAAGTCGAAGTCGCTGTACAGCTTGGCGGTGACGGTGTTGTCGATCCACTGCGCGTACAGGATATTCCTGCCGTCGAGCGCCATGTTCGTGCCGCCCTTGTTGCCGACGTTGTAGCCGAAGAGTTTGACCGTCGCCTCGGAAATCTCGAAGACCCTCTCTCCGCCGGCGCGCGGCATCGTCCAGAATCCGCCGAAGTCATACCCCGCCGCCTTGACGCCGCTGCCGATGTCGTTGCAGGCGAAGGTCTTGCCCGTCGTGACGTCGGTCAGGCGGTCGCTGCCGTAGACGTAGGAGAACGTCCACTGCCAGAAGAGATTGTTATTGTCCGCCGTCGGGTCGTGCCTCGTCCAGCCCGCGCCCGTAATTTCGCGCGCCGAGAAGGCGGTGAAGTAGTAGGTGACGGGCGTATACTTCGCGTACACGTCGTACCCCTCCTCGCTCTCGGAGACGACGAAGTCCTTCGCGACGTCCCAAGCCCCCGTGTAGCCCCTCTTTTCGGGAACTTCGGGAAGGTTGGTAAGCGCCGAGCCTGCCGCATAGTTGCGGGTCGCGACGAGCTGTTCGGAGCCGTCCGCGCTGTCCGAAGCGCGCACCTTGAAGCGCACCGCGGCGCCGACTTCCGTCCAGCGGGCGGTGAGCACGGTATCTTCGAGCACGCCCGAAAGGCTCGTCACGAAGTTCTCCTCCCCCTCGGGCACGAAGCCGTCGAGGAAGTAACGGGTGCCGTCGATGTCGATGCGGAGCTCGGAGGGAAGGGTCACCGCCGTCCCGTACGTGTAGGTGAGGCGGGCGACGTACTTGCCTTCATAGGGCGCCTCGTCCGAGAGGACGAATTCCATGCCGCTCCACTCGATGTCGTGGTCGCTGACGAGGGTGATGTCGAAGGTGAGGGCGCGGTAGACGGCGACGAATGCGAGGTCTCCGTTCACCTCGACGGGGTTGCCCGCCGAGACGGAACGCCCGTCCGCCTGCCACTCCACGAATTCATACCCGACCTTCTCGGGCGCCTCGGGCGCCGTGACGGTGTCGCCGAAGTGCCTGTTCGTATCCCTCTGCACGTTCCTGCCGTCCGCGGTGAACGAGACGGTGTAGTCCACATATGCCCAGTGCGCGGTGAATACCACCGGTTCGCCGCTTGCGGGGAAGTACCCCCAGCGGTCGCGGATGGAAGTGAAGGTGTACGTCTTGCCGCCGTGGTCGTAGTACCAGTAGTCGAGGAAGGTCTCCTCGTTCCTGCCCTGCGGAAGGGCGACGTCCGAGCCGTATACATAGTTCTCGATTGTCATCGTCCACTTGCCGTCCTTCTCCTCGGCGCCGTCGAACGGGCGGTCGCTCTCGAACACGAGGGTATACTCGTTGGGAACGAAGGTGGCGGAGATGGTCTGCCCCGAGCCCTCGATGCGGTCCACTTCGGGCCATACGGGCGCCGTGCCGGGGTTGGTATCCATGTACTTTTCGAGGGACGGGAACTTGAGGACGGTGTAGAGCTCGCCCTGACGGTCCCCCGTGCCGAACACGACGTTCTGGCTCCCGACGATCTCATCGCCCACCCTGAAGTAGACGACGCCGTACTCCCCTTCGTAGAAGGAGACAGAATCCCAATCGGGATCGGCGAGGGCGCGGTTCATGTCCCGTCCGAGCTGTTCGGCGATGTCGTTCGTCTGGTCCTTGACGCCCGGATCCATCACGCCGCCCGGGTTGCGCCACTTGAATTCGGCGGTCGCCGTGATGACGGAGACGAGCTTGGTGCTCACATCGAGCGAGCGGATATACCCCTCCGTGTCCGACGAGATGGCAACGGTGATGTCGCCGAGAATGCCGTCCGCGAGCGCTCCGCCGTTGACGGTGACCGTCCAGCTGTCGCCCTTTTCTTCCCCGCCCGCGGCGAAGGAATACGCCGAGATGTACTGCTCGACCTGCGCGCCGAAGTCGGGCGCGGGAGCTGCGGGTGCGGGCTCGCCGCCGTCGCCCGAGCCCGAATCTCCGCTCGGGAGAAGGTCGTTGATAAGCGAGCCGAAGTTGAAGAGGAACTTGACGTGGTCGAGAATGTCCCTCCCGAAGTTTTCGAGCGTCGTCACGCGGTACAGCACGATGGGGTTCTCGAGCTCCTTCTCCGTGTAGGAGATGAGGGTGTTCTTGCTCCACATGCTCGTCTGCGTGCGCTTCATGTAGATCATGCCGTCCTTTATGGTGACGTCCACCTGCGAGTCGCCGTTGATGGCGATCTGGTTGAGCTCCTGCACGCCGTCATATTCGAGGCGAAGATTAATTGCCACCTTGCCCGCCTCGTCCAAACTGACGGAGACGGCGATGAGCCGCACGTTCACCTTGACGATGGAGGCGTCGAGGACGACGTTGCCGTTGATGTAGAAGTTGGAGTTGAGCGCATATTCGTGCGCCGTCTCCTCGCCCGAGATGACTTCGCCGTCCACGGGGTGGGTCGCGCTCTTTGCAAGGGCAAGGAGCAGGGTATCAAAGCCCACAAAGTCGTACTTGACGACGGGAATGTCGTTGCGGTCGATGACGGAGTTCTCGGGGTCGATGGTGAGGGCGAGCGAGACGCTCTCCCCGCCGCTGACGATGTTCGCAACGGAGAGAAGGGTGAGAACGCTCTTGCCCTCCACCGTCTTCTTGCCGAGGGTGACGACGGGGTCCTCCCCCATGCCGCCCATTGCCTGCCCGTCGAGGGAGAAGGTGAAGGTATTCTCGCCCGCGGTCACGCTCTTGAGGAAGCCCTTCCTCGCCCTGTCGAGCGAGAGAGCAATCGCTGCGGGTTCCTCGGAAGAATTGTTCTCGAACAGTCCTTCGATAACGCCGAGCGCACCGTTCACCGTCCCGAAGATGCCCTCAAGGTCGATGCCGACAAGGGAGGCTATCATCGATTTGAGGCTCGAGCCGAGCGCTTCGAGTTGCGCGCGGGTCTCGAGTTCGGGCAGCCAGTTGAGAATGAGAATGCGGTCGAGAAGGTCGGACTGGACCCCGAACGCCGTGAACGCGCCCGAAAGGAGCGTCATGATTTCGTCCGCGGGGACGTGGAAGGAGAGCGGATGATAGTTCTCGCTGTCCTTCGCGTAGGCGGACACCGTGACGTAGATATCGAGCGAGCCGTCGAGCGACGTGTTGGCGACGTAGATGTCGAGGTACAGTCCCCTGTCGTCCGCGTGCTTCGCCTCGACGGCGACGGACGCGCGCAGGTACATCATCTCGTTGATGACGACGCCGTTCTCGCTGACGGTGAACGGGAATCCGCCGCCCGAGTAGTAGTTGACGGTGCCCGAGACCGCGTACTTCACGCCGTCCGTTGCGGGGTCCTCCGTCCTGTACTTATCCTCGGAGGAGCGGACCGTCCCCTCGATGCCGAGCGTGATGTTCTCGCAGGCGACGAGCTCCGCCGCCGCCCCGACGTAGTCGAGAAGGTCGGCGAACGTCTCCGCGGTGAGGGTGCAGTCGACGGGGAATTCGGGCGCTTCCGCCTGTGCCGCGGCATGCAGCTCCCCTTCGATGCGGATGCTGTCGGAATAATAGGTGAGCGCGAGCCCGAGCAGCCCTCCCTCTTCGAGTTCGCCCAAGAGGTCGACGGAGAGCCCGCCGAAGATGACCCGAAGGAGCCCGCCGGGGATCTCCGACCGCTCGAAGGCGATTTCCTGCACGAGCCCCGTCCAGTCGAAGGAATCGGCGGTCTCCGCAAGGACGCTTGCCCCCGAGAAGAGCTCGGACAGGCTGACGAGCCCGATCGATTCCGCCGTGCCGTCCTGCATCGCCTGCTCCGCGAGCCCGTCGATACGGGCGGCGAGGGCGTCGAACGCCTCCTGAAGAGTGGAAAGGTCGGAGAGAATGATCTCCGCGCCCACATTGCCGTAGGCGAAGCGTACCCGCTCGCTGTCGACGGAGAGCGCGATGTCGTGCTCCGACCCCGCGACGGAGAGCGTCGCGTCGAGGTAGAGCGCAATGCCGTCCTTCCAAGAGATGTGCCCCTCGTGCACGTCGAGCGCGACGGTGGTGTCGCCCGCGGAAATCGAGAGCGCCCCCGTGAACGAGATGCCCTTGTCCTCGAGAACGGACGGAATTTCTTGGACGAACGGCGTGAGGTCGATATACCCCTCCGTCTCCGCCGTGAACGGCTCGGAAGAGGCGATCTCCGCACGGACGCCGAGGTCGGGCGCCTCTGCGGTCACCTTCCCCTCTTGAACGCCGATCTTGACGTCGCCGAGGCGGAAATCTGCGCCGAGCGCGGCGAGGAGTTCGTTCCCGCGGAGGGTGAGCTCGAGCGCCCCCTCCGCCTCCGTGGCGGAAAGGACGGCGTCGAAGTCGAGCCCGAACACCGTGGCGAGGATGTCGCCCGTCTCCCCGCCCTCGGGAAGCCCGAGATACTGCGTGAGAATGGCGACCGCTTCATGGACGTCGGCGCACAGCTTGACTTCGCCGAGCGTGAGATAGACGGTATCGTCCGCATATTGGACGGAGACCGTCCTGTCGATGCTTCCGTAGACAATGCGGATATCTCCCTTCGCCGCAATCGGCGAGAGATTGAGGGTGATGTCCCCTTCGACTTTGAGCCCGAGATCGGCGTTTTCATAGCCGAGGTCGAGGGCGACCGCGTCGCCCGTGAAGAGCTCCGCGAGCGTCTCCGCATAGGGCAGAATGTCGAGATAGTCGCCCGTATCCTCGGGCACGGGCGCCTCGCCGCGCGCGATTGCGATGTGAAGGAGGTCGGGAACCTCGACTTCGAGCGAATCGCCCACCGTGAGGATGACGTCGCCGAGCGCATGCTCGATGCCGAGCGCGTGCAGAAGTTCGGTCCCGCGGACGGTCGCCTCAAGCGCGTCCTCCGTCTCCGCAAGGGAGATGTAGTCGCCGAAGGTGAGCCCGAGCACGCGACCGAGAAGGTCTGCCGTCTCGCCCGCGTCCCCATTTTCTTCGGGCACGGAGAGATACTGCGAGAGGAGCGCGACCGCTTCCTCCGCGTTTGCGCGGAACTTCAAGGAGCCGAGCGCGAGCCCGACTTCGCCGTCCGTAAACTGCACGTTGACCGTCTTGGTCTTGCCCGCATAGGTGAGGTCGACCGTTCCCGCAAGGGCGAACGGGGAGAGCGTGAGCGCGAGATCCCCCTCTGCGCGGAATCCTTCGATGTCCGCATCGAGGGTGACGCCGAGCGCGCCGCCCGTAAAGAGACCGATGAGGGTATCGGCATAGGACGCCACGCCCACATAGCCCGAGAGTTCGGGCACGGCGGGTGTCTGCCCGCCCGAGAGCGCGACGGAGATGCCGAGAACATTCGCATGGACGGTGCCGTCCTTCACCCCGAGCGTGACGTCGCCGAGGTCGAAGTTGAGCCCGAAGAGCTCTAAAAGTTCGGTGCCGTGCACCGCGACGGAGAGCATGCCGTCCTCCTCGCGGATCGCCTCGATCTGCTCTGTCACCTTCCCCTCGAGCAGGTCGGAGAGGAGGGCGCGGACGGAGAATTCGACTTCGGGAGCCGAGCCGCTCCCCGCATACTTCGAGATGAGCGCAATCGCCTCGTCGAGCGTCGCCGAGAGCTTGATGCCGTCGAGGTCGAGGTACGCCGCGCTGCCCGCAAAGACGAACCCGACCGACTTCTCCGCGCCGAGCACGGAGACGGTGATGTTCCCCGCTGCGGTGACCCCGCCCGCAAGGGCGATATCCGCCTGCGCCGTGACCGCAAAGCCGTCCCCCTCGTACGAGAGGTCGGCGCGGAAGGCATCGGCGCCCGCAAGGTCCATGATATCCGCGACATAGGGCGCGAGTTCGACAAACTCCGCCTCTTGCTCGGGGGTGAGGGCGGCGGGAGCGCTCTCGACGCTGCCGAACGTGACGGTCGCGCCGACGGTCATGCCCTCGAGCTGCTCCACGGGATAGTCGGAGAATGCGATCTGCGTCTCGACCCTGTCGAGTGAGACGGCGTTGTTTTCGTCCACACGGAAGTAGAATCCGAGCGGAATTTCAAACTTCCTCTCGGGGTTTTCCCCATCTTGGAGCAGAACAATGGTCGAAGTAAGGGAAGCCGTCCCCTCCTCCTTGTTCATGGCATACGTGCCGCCTGCGAGCTGGGCGAGAAGGTCGGTCGTGTCCGCGCCTTCCGTCTCCGCCGCGGGAGCGGGCGAGGAGAAGAGCCCCATCACCTCGTCGAGCCCGAGGGAAATCTTGAGGTGGTCCGCCTCGAGCCGCACGACGCCGCCGTGCAGCCAGAACCCGACGGAGCCGAACCGCCCGCGCGCCTCGATGTTGTCGATGTTGAGCCCGTTCTCCATGTTGAGGTCGAGGTAAACCGTCCCGTCGACGGGCTTTCCGTCGAGGTTGAGGGTGAGGTCGAGCTCGCACGGACCGCTCATGATGGGACCGAACGCCTGCGCGAGGCACTCGGTTGCGGTGAGCTCCCGCTCGAAGGGACCGCTGTCCGCCTCGCGTTCCATATATTGCTTGAAGTAGGTCTCGTACGCGTCCGACTTCGCCTTTTCGGTGTTGTACTCGTAGTCGGTGCGCGAGCTGGCGGTGCACCCGACGCTGACGCCCAGCGTCGCGGTGTACGCCTCTTCGATGGTCGTGTACTGCACCTCGAAGTTCTCGTTGAAGGTGAAGGACGCGTGGATTTCCTTGAAGGTGGGCGCGGCGGTGAGCCCGCCCGTGAAGATCATCTGGTTGGCGTAGTACATCGTCGCGCCGCGATAGACGCCGTCCTCGCCCAAATAGAGGTTGGGGTCGAGGTCGAGCCGAAGGGTGAAGGTGCCGTCGCCGTTGTCCTCGACGGAGGAATCGAGAATGGTGTCGTCCTCCCCGGTCTCGCGGATGACGTACACCGAGAGTTCATAGGCGGGAAGCCCGCACGTCGCCTTGAAGCCGACGTCGAGCTTGCCGTTTCCGTTCGCGTCCTCCCCCTCGTCGAGCTTGCCGTTGTTGTTGGCGTCCTCGTGGTAGTTGATGTGCATATTGGCGGTCGGCTCGCCCGTGCTCCACGGCGTGTTCATGCCGTCATAGGTGTCGGGTCCGCCCGCAGCCTCGCGCCATACGACGCGGTCGATGTCCTCAATATAGCAAAATTGCCGCGCGGCGTTCACCATCGAACTCTTGGTGACGTCGGCGGAGATGAGAATGCCGTTGTCGAACTGTTTGTAGGTGCGGACGTCCTGCTTGGCGATGGTGTCCACGTTGCCGTGCACCTCGGCATACCAGTTGGTCTGGTTGCGGAACTTCCAGTTCAGCCGCCCGAAGATATCGTCGGCGGAATAGCCCGCGTCCATCGAGAAGGTCTCGCCGTCGAGCACCTCATACATCGAGGAGCCGTAGCCGAGGTCGACGGGCAGGGCGCTCTCCTTGCGGAAGAGGGCGTTGATGCCGAACGCGCCGAGCGTGATGACCGCCGCGCCCGAGCAGGCGGCGACTGCCTTTGCCGCCCGCGACATGTGCTTCGCGGAGAGGAGGACCCTCCCCTTCTTGCGGACGACGCGCGGACGCTTCTTGTTTTTAATTTCGTGAAGACCGTCGCTTTGAATCTTCATGGACTTCTCCTTCGGGGACCCGTCATTTTCCGAGATGACAGGCGAATCCCCGCGTAACACAAATTTATGACAATATTGTAACATCCATGACAGGGAATGTCAACGGAATTTCCCATGTTTTTTTGTGAAAAAATGAAAATTATCACTTTTTTTCGGATTTTTTCTTATAATATGGAAAAATGCGCGGCTCCCGCACCGATGTGCGGGAGCCGCGCGCCGTATAAATTTCGGGTTCAGGACGAAAATTTGTCACATTCCTCCGCGGTGAGGGCGCGGACGAGGGCTTCCTCGGCGGGGTGCGGGCGGAAGAAGTCGCGCTCGCCCTCCACGGGAAGGTCGGCGATGAGCTTCCCCCGCTTTAAGACGACGGCGCGGCGGGCGAGGAACACCGCCTCGCGGACGTCGTGCGTGACGAAGATGACCGTCTCCCCCTTTTCCTCGCACATCTCGCGCGTCAGCTCCATGAGGGAGCGCTTCAACGAAAGGTCGAGCGAGGAGAAGGGCTCGTCCATGAGGAGGGTGTCGTGCGGGAACAAGAACGCCCGCGCGATGGCGACGCGCTGCCGCTCCCCGCCCGAGAGCTCATAGGGGCGCGAGCATGCCTTTTCCGATAGCCCGACGCGCGAAAGCATGTCAAAAATCCTACTCCATTCCCCCTTTTCGAGCACAAAACGGAGGTTCCCCTCCACCGTGAGGTTGGGAAGAAGATGCGGCTTTTGAAAGAGGTAGGAGACCTTCCCCGCCCCCTCCACCTTCCCCTCGTGCGGAATGCTCTCCGCTATGCAGGAAAGGAGGGTGCTCTTCCCCGCCCCGCTCTCGCCGAGCACGGCGGTGATTTGCCCCGCGGAAAATTCGATGTCGGAAAGGTCGAGCGCGACCTTGTCGCCGTATGATTTTTTGAGGGAGAAGAGTTTCATGCGCGCCACCTCACCGCGGCTCGTTTTAGGAGCGCGCACCCGCCCTCGAGCAAAAATCCCGCCGCGACGACGAGAAGGGTGAGCGCGAGAAGAGTTGGCATCTCGATGAAGAGCTGGGCGTTCTGCATCATGCCGCCGAGGGAGCGGAAGGTCTGCGAGAGCACCTCGCCCGAGACGGTGATCTTCAGCCCCATCGAGAGGACGCTCCCCGACTGCGCGAGCACGGCGGGCGCACAGAGCGGCGCATACAGTTTCACGACGGCGCGGCGCGCGGGCACCTTGAAGGCGCGGACGAGTTCCCCGTACTCCGCCCGCACCTCATCCGCCGCCGCGAGCATCGCCGCGTACATGGCGGGAAAGAGCACGAGGAGGGTGACGATGACGGGCGCGACGAGCGCATTCGTCCACAGAAGGAGAATGAGGATAATTGCCATCGTCGGCACGGTGCGAAGCACGGAGACGACGGGCGAGAGAAAGGCGCGCACGCCGCCGTTCATGCAGGCGAGCGCGGCAAACGCCGCCCCCAAGACAAAGGAAACGGCAAAGGCTATTACCGTGCGGAGAAGGGTGTTCCCGAACGCGCGCCAAAAGGAAGCGTCCGCGAAGAGCTCCCCCATGGCGCGGAAGGTATCCCAAAAGGACGGGAGAAGGTAGTCGTTCCGCACGATAAAATAGGCAATGACCCACACCAACCACAAAAATACGATGGAGAGCGCGGAAAAGATGAGATTCTTCTTCAATTTCCCTGATAGTAGAACGCGTCCGAGACGGCGCTCGTGAAGTTCGGGGACACCGCGATGAGCTCGTCCAAGAAGCTGTTCACCTTGTCCTTGCACGCCGCCGCGGGCGTGAAGCGGACGGAGCAGTTCGCGATGACTTCCTCCGTGAGGTTCGCCGCCTTGAAGGTGGGCTCGAAGCCCGTCTCGTACGCGCCCGAGAGCACGTCGAGGACTTCGGCGGCGGTGGCGTTTTGAAGATATTCCTCACTCCCCGCAAGCGCGGAGAGGAAGGCGGCAACGGCGGAGGGCGCGCTTTCGATGACCGAATTTTTGACCACGGCGACCGCCTGCGGATACCCGCCGCCGTACATCTCCTGCAGATCCCCCGCCACGTGCAGGGCGCCGCTCTTCGTCTTGGCGCTCACCGCGGGTTCGGGGCAGAGATAGTAATCGCACCCCGCCGCGGGACCCACCGTCGTGGCGTCCTCGAAGGGCTTCAGGTTGACTTTGTCCGCCGCGGGAGAGCCGTCCAATACGGCGTAGGGCACCGCCTCGCGCTTCAGAACGGACTGGAAGGTGAGCCCGGGGACGTTGTTGAGCTGGACGACCCCCACCGTCTTTCCGACGAGGCTTTGAAGGTTGTCCGCCGTGAGCGCTTCCCCCTCCGCGGTGATGAAGAACATGTTTCCGTTCGTCACCGTGCCGAGGAGCTTGTACGTCTCCCCGCTGCCGAGCAGCTTTGCCGCCGCATTGACGGGAAGAATGCAGAAGTCCGCCTTGGGCGATTCGCCCTGCACGAAGGACGGAACGGTGTTCGCCTTGACGATAGTCGTCTTGAACGTGAACCCGCGGTCGGCAATGTCCTCCGCGACCGCTTCCGTGTCGGAATCCCCATGAAGGAGATTCGCGAGCGCGAGCGCGGGCGCGCCGTCGGGCGCATAGACGGTGTACTCCTTGGAGCCGTCCGCCCCGCTCCCCTTTCCGCCGCAGGCAGCGGCGCCGAGAACAGCCGCGCCGCACAGGACGGCGCACATCATTGCAACGAGAAATTTTTTCATGTTGTCACCTCAAACGTGATTTTGACCGGTTAAACTTTGGAGAAGAGCGTCTTGGCGGTGACGCCGCCGAGCTGCCCGATCTTCCCCGTGAGTGCGTTGACGGCGGAAGCGGGCGCATCGAGCACCACGCACAGCACCGAGACGCCCTTTTCGCGATAGGGTATCCCCATTCTGCCCACGATGTATTCCCCGTATTCCGAGAGATACCCGTTGAGCTTCGGAGCTTCCTCGCGGTTCTCCACGACGACGGAGAGCACCGCGATCCTCTTTTCTTCCATAAAAAAACCTCCCGCCCGAACGGCAGGAGAAAACGGCGCAGAGATTGCGCGGACCTTCGTCTTGTTTCCTCCTTTGCGGTCAGAATGCTCTTTCCGTTCAGGCAAGAGGTATTATAGCACACCTTTTACGCGATTGCAAGCATTTTGCGGTTCAATCCTCGAGCCCTGCGAGATAGTCGATGCTCACGCCGAAATACGCCGCAAGGGCGATGAGTTTGGAGAGGGTCGGCTCGCACCGCCCGAGCTCCCATTGGCTGATGATGGACTTGCCCACGTCGATCTCGCGCGCGAGCGCCACCTGCCCTATCCCCTTTTCCTGACGGAGTGAGCGGAGCCGCTCCCCGAATTTGTTCTCCATGCGTTCATTTTTCCACAATATTGGGAAAAATGCTTGACTTCCCAGTATAATGGGAATATGATGGAGAAAATTTCACAAAGGAGAACAGTATGTTTTGCAAAAACTGCGGCAAACAAATTCCGGACGGCGCCCACGTGTGCCCCTATTGCGGCGTTTCGCAGGAAATATCCGCCCCCGTGAAGAAGAAGGACGATACGAACGTGCTTGCGATCGTCGGGTTTATCCTCTCCTTTTTCGTCGCAATCGCGGGGCTCGTTTGCTCGGTGATCGGACTCAAGAAGGCGCCCGAGCTCGGCGGGAACGGGCACGGGCTTGCGCTCGCGGGGCTCATCATCAGCATCGTCTCGATTGCATTCAGCTTCATCGCCGTCATCATCTATATCGCCCTCTTGGGCAGCTTCCTCGCCGCTCTTTGAGGGCAGAAAAATTCCAAAATACGGTAGCCCTCCCGCAGGAAAGCGGGAGGGCAATCATTTTACCGTACCATTCGGGTGGGACTTCCCGAACCCGTTCAGTGTGCCTTCTTGAGCGTGAAGAAGTTGACTCCGTTGTCCATGGTCAGCGTCTCGCCGTCGCAATACGCCGTCTGCGTCGCACCGTTTGCGGCGATCTCGATGGTCGTGCCGCTCACCACCTTCCATGTTCCCTCGGTGATGTTTTGCATTGCAATCATGGTGCAGGTCCCGTCCGCCCTCAAGTCAACCGTACAGAAGTCCTCGGTGAATGTAAGACCCATGAATTCTTCGCCGACGTATGAGACGGAATCGTCGAAGGCATGAAAGACAACCGAATAGAACTTGTAGAAACCGTCAAGGCGCACCTGTACCTCGGGAAGGACGATCTCCGCCGCCGAATAGGTGACGCTCCACGTCATCTTCGCCTCGAACGTCGCTTCACCTTCGGGTTTGGAAACCGTATACGCGAAGCTCCACTCCCCGCCCTTCAGCTCTCCGTTGTAGTCGAAGCGGATGAGGCAATCCACCGTCGTGCCGTCCGTCCCGCTCACCTCGTACGGGAACTGCCCGACGTACGCCTTCCGTTCGGCGTCGTACTCATAGTCGTCATAGTCGACGGAGAGCATGCCGAGCATATCGACGGTGAAGAAGTCCTCGCCGCTGCTCTCTTTCCACCACTCGCCGTCCCTATCCTTGGAGTACCATTCGGCGGGATCCGCCTTCTTGTCGTAGTACCGCTCCTCGTCGGGCGCCGACACTCCTCCGAAGTGCTCCTCGCCGTCCCCAACATAGGTGACCTTCCCCTTGGAGGTGAAGTGCCCCGAGCCGTCGTTCAACTCGTACTGCTTCTTGACGGAGCGCTCGTAGCCGTACGGTTCGCCCGCGGCGGGAGCCACATTCATTTTCATGACGCCCGACATCGTGACCGTATACGGACCGAGGGTGTTCCCAAAGTACCGCATTGCGCTGTTCCACTGCGCCTTGGTCACGGCAAACCCAACGGCGAACTCTTCCTGCGGGTCGTCCCCGCCCTGCGGGTCGTCATCGTTGTTCTTCTTGGAAGGCGTCAAATCGCACGCCGCGAACATCATACAGGTTGCGGCAAGAAGCGCCGCCGCCATGATACGCTTGAATCTCATCCCTGTTCTCCCTGCGTTTTTTTCTCCATTATACGCACCCCCCCCCATGGTTTGTCAAGTCCTTGAAGGAATTTTCCCGAAAAAAATATGCGCCGCGGCTCTTGCAGCGCATGTTTCGCTTCGTTTACTTCTTGAGAACGATCCTCGTTCCTTCCTCTTCATATGTGAGCGTATCGCCGTCCCATTCAAAAACGGTGCTCGAATCCGTTATTTTAACTGTAATGGTGCCGCTCGGGACGTCCGTCTCCCATGTGCCGTCGAAAGTTATACCCATCATAGTGAAGGTACACCTTCCGCCTCTCTTGAGCTCAATTTTATAGAAATCCTCGGTGAGCTTTTCTCCCGAAAGCGTATCGCCGACCTTATAGGTCACGCCGTCGAGGAAATACGAATCGAATTGATAGAGCCCCTCGGGGGGATCCTTCGCCAAAGCGGGAAGGACGATCTCCGCCGCCGAATAGGCGATGCTCCACGTCACCTTCGACTCGTCCGTACGCTCATCGTCGGAGGCGAACACGACGCTCGCTTCCCCCTCCTTCAGCCTTCCGTTGCGGTCAAACCGGATGAGGCAATTCATTGTCAGATCGTCCGTCGAGCCGTCGTCGAAGGGGAACTGCCCGACATACGCCTTCTGTTCGGGGTCGTATTCATAGTCGTCGAAGTCGTCCGAAGCCATGCCGAGGATCTCGCCGGAGAAGAATCCCCCGCCGCTGCTCTCCTTCCACCAAGTGCCGTCCTCATCCTTGGTGTACCATATCGCGGGATTCGACCTTCCGTCGTAGTACCGCTCCTCATCGGGCACCGATAACATTCCTCCCCCGAAGATAGCCTCGCCGTCGCCGATATAGGCAACCGTCCCCTTGGAGGAAGAGTGCCCCAAGTCGCCGTTCACCTCGTACCTGTTCTCGATGGTGCGCTCGTAGCCGTACGGTTCGCCCCCTTCTTGGCGCATGGTGAGTTTTGAGAAATAGGTCTGCGTGACCGTGAACGACACGCCGCCCTGTACAAAGTACTCCAACGCCTCGTCCCACTGCTCCCGATTGACCTTTTGTTCCCCCGACGATGTGCCGCATGCCGCGAACATCATACAAGTTGCGGCAAGAAGCGCCGCCGCCATGATACGCTTGGATCTCATCCCCGTTCTCCTTTCTTTTTTTTCATTATAACCACCCCCCCCCGCGGCTTGTCAAGCCCCTGAAGAAATTTTCCCGAAAAAAAAATGCGCCGCGGAGCCGCGGCGCACAATTCCGAAAGTTATTCGAGCTCGAACGCTCCCGTGTAGAGTTGATAGTACTTGCCCTTCATGTCGATGAGTTGGTCGTGCGTGCCGCGCTCGATGATCCGCCCCTGCTCCAAGACCATGATGACGTTGGAGTTCTTGACGGTCGAGAGCCTATGGGCGATGACGAACACCGTCCTGCCCTCCATGAGCTTATCCATGCCGCGCTGGACGATCGCCTCCGTCCTCGTATCGATGGAGGAAGTCGCCTCGTCCAAGATCATGACGGGCGGGTCGGCGACCGCCGCACGGGCAATGGAGAGCAGCTGTCTCTGTCCCTGCGAGAGGTTGGCGCCGTTCTGGTGGAGCATCGTGTTGTAGCCCTCGGGAAGGCGGGTGATGAAGTCGTCCGCGCCCGCGAGCTTCGCCGCCGCGATACACTCCTCGTCCGTCGCGTCGAGCTTGCCGTAGCGGATGTTCTCCATGACCGTCCCCGTGAACAGGTTGGTGTCCTGCAAAACCATGCCGATTGCCCTGCGGAGTTCCCCCTTCTTGATCTTGGAGACGTTGATCCCGTCGTAGCGGATCTTGCCGTCCGCGATGTCGTAGAAGCGGGTCAGAAGGTTGGTGATCGTCGTCTTGCCCGCGCCCGTCGCGCCGACGAAGGCGACCTTCTGCCCGGGCTTCGCGTACAGGTTGATGTCGTGCAGGACGATCTTTTCGGGCACATAGCCGAAGTCGACGTCGAACATTCTCACGTCGCCCGCGAGGCGCTCGTACGTGACGGTGCCGTCCTCCCGATGCGGGTGCTTCCACGCCCAGATGCCCGTGCGCTCCTCGCATTCCGTGAGGCTGCCGTCGGCATTTTCCTTGGCGTTGACGAGGGTGACGTAGCCCTCGTCCTCCTCGGGCTTCTCGTCGATAAGGGCGAACACGCGCGCCGCGCCCGCAAGCCCCATGATGACGGGGTTGACTTGGTTGGACACCTGATTGATGTTGTTGGAGAACTGCCGCGTCATCTGCAGGAAGGAGACGACGAGCGGAATCCCGAACAGTGGCGCCTCGGCGCCGAACACGACCCCGAGCCCCCAGTTGGACGTCCCCTTCAGAATGAAGATCCCGCCGACGATTGCGACGATGACGTAGAGCACGTGCCCGATGTTGCCCAAGATGGGCATGAGCATGTTGGCGTACGCGTTTGCCTTGGTGGACTGCTCGCAGAGGTGATCGTTGACCTTGTCGAAGTCGTGCTTCGCCGCCTCTTCATGGCAGAACACCTTCACGACCTTCTGCCCGTTCATCATCTCCTCGATGAATCCCTCGGTGCGTGCGACCGCGCGCTGGACCTCGACGAAGTATTTCCCCGCGCCGCCGCCCACGACCTTCGTCACGAAGAGAATGAGGACAATGCAGGCGAGCACGATGAGGAGAAGATACGCGCTGTACCAGAGCATGATCCCGAACAGGGTGATGACCATGATACTGCTCGTGAGCAGCTGCGGCAGCGACTGCGAGATGATCTGGCGGAGCGTGTCGATATCGTTCGTGTAGTAACTCATGATATCGCCGTGGCTGTGGGTATCGAAGTACTTGATGGGAAGGTCCTGCATGCCGTTGAACATGCGCTCGCGCATCTTCTTCAGGTACCCCTGCGTGATGATCGCCATGAGCTGCTTATCGACCGCGCCCGCCGCAAACGAGAACACGTACAGCCCGATGAGGGTGAGCATGTACGTCACGATCTCGCCGCCGTACACCGCCCACGCGTCCTTGACGGGGTTCGGAACGCTCGGGTTCGTCGCCTTGATGGCATCGCCGATGACGGTGAAGATCCGCTCCATAAAGACGGAGGGAAGCGCGGACACGATAGCATTGAAGATGATGAGAAGGAGCGTAAACGTCATCATCTTCGGATAGAACGCAAAGACCGACTTTAAGATGCGCTTGAACGTTCCCTTGGGCGCCCGAACGGCGGATCCCCTCTTTGCGGGGCGCGACATTGCCATTTTAGCCATCAGTCCTCACCCCCTTCTTTCTTTTCTATCCCCTTCCCCTTCGGGGAGGGGGACACAGGGGGAGGGGTCTCCCCTTTCTTCCCCTTCCCCTTGGGAGCGGACACCTCTTTTTCCATCCCCTTCCCCTCCGGGGAGGGGGACACAGGGGGAGGGGTCTCCCCTTTCTTCCCATCTCCCTCGGAAGGAGCTTCTTCCAACTCCCCCATCTCGCCGAGCGAGGAAATTGCCTTCCCGCCCTTGTTCTGCGTGTTGTAGACCTCGGTGTAGATGTCGTTGGTGCCGAGGAGCTCCTCATGCGAGCCCACCGCGACGATCTTGCCCGCGTCCATGATGACAATGCGGTCGGCGTCCTCGACGGACGAGGTGCGCTGGGCGATGATGATCTTGGTCGTGGAAGGGATATAGTCGCGGAAGGACTTGCGGATGAGCGCGTCGGTGTGGGTATCGACGGCGGAAGTGCTGTCGTCGAGAATGAGGATCTTCGGCTTCTTCAGGAGGGCGCGGGCAATGCAGAGGCGCTGCTTCTGCCCGCCCGAGACGTTGGTGCCGCCCTGCTCGATGAAGGTATCGTACCCCTTCGGGAGCGTGCTGACGAACTCATCCGCCTGCGCGAGCTTGCACGCGGCGACGAGCTCTTCGTCCGTCGCGTTCTCGTTGCCCCAGCGAAGGTTTTCCTTCACCGTGCCCGAGAAGAGCACGTTCTTCTGAAGGACGACGGCGACTTGGTTGCGGAGCGATTCGAGGTCGTACTCCCTCACGTCCCTGCCGCCCACCTTCACCGTGCCCTCCGTCGCGTCATAGAGGCGGGAGATGAGGTTGACGAGGGACGTCTTCCCCACGCCCGTGCCGCCGATGATGCCGATGGTCTCGCCCGACTTGATGTGCAAATCGATGTCCTCGAGCACGTTCTTTTCGGCGGTCGTCGCATACTTGAAGGAGACGTCATCGAAGTCGATGGAGCCGTCCGCGACTTCATGGATGGCGTTCTCGGGGCTGTGCAGGGTGGGCTCCTCGGAGAGCACCTCGCAGATACGCCGCGCGCTCTCGATGGACATCGCGATCATCGCGAAGATCATCGAGAACATCATGAGCGACATCAGAATCTGCATGCCGTAAACGATGAGCTGGGAGACGACCCCGACGGTGAGCGCCGAGGCGTCCTCCGCATGGACGAGGAGAAGATTGGTCGGGCGGAGAATGAGATAGGAGCCGAGGAACAGCACCGTCGAGAGGACGCCGTAGAAGCAGAACTGCATCGCGGGGTTGTTCCACGCGAGGATGCGCTCCGCCTTGGTGAAGTCCACCTGCACGTCGGTGGCGGCACGGTCGAACTTCTGCTTTTCAAAGTCCTCCCGCACGTACGACTTGACGACGCGGATGCCCTTCACGTTCTCCTGAATGGATTCGTTGAGGTTATCGTACTTTTTGAACACGCGGTGGAAGAGCGGCATGGTCTTCCACATGATGAAGAAGAGCACGGCGGCGAGCGGCGGTACGACCGCCACGAAGATCCAAGCGAGCTTTCCCCCCATCAGGAACGCCATCACGAGGGAGAACGCCATCATGAGCGGGCTGCGGATCGCCGTGCGGATAATCATCATGAAGGACATCTGCACGTTGTTGACGTCCGTCGTCATGCGGGTGACGAGGGAGGGCGTCGAGAACTTGTCGATGTTCTCGAAGGAGAAATCCTGTATCTTGTAGTAAAGGTCCTTGCGGAGATTCTTCGCGAATCCCGAGGAAGCCTTCGCGCAGAAGGCGCCCGCGAGCGCCCCGCACGCGAGGGAGAGAAGGGACATTCCGACGAGGATCGCGCCATAGATGAGAATGCGCGAGAGCTCGATCTGGCTCGGGTCGGGCACGTCTATCGTGTTGACGAGCTGCGCGATGATGAAGGGAATGAGACACTCGAGAATGACCTCGCCCGTCACGAAGATGGGTGAAAGGATGGTGGGTACTTTATACTCCCGGATGCTCTTTGCCAATACTTTGACCAAATGACACCTCCGATTGCAAAGCCCCGTAAACAAGGGGCGAAACGAACAAAAGGCGTAAATTCCCCTTCGGAAACTTACGCATGTTCCATAACGCGTATATCCTATCACACCCGAGAAGAAAAGTCAAACTCTCGCGCGCGACATTTTTGTTTCTTTCACAGATTTTTTATTTGTGACGAAAAAGGAAAATCACTTGCAAAAAAACGGGACGCGCCGCCCCGTTTTCACACCTTCCCCCTCATCCCGAGAGCTCCCGCTTGAACTGCGCGATGATGCGCGTCTCGAGCCGCGAGATCTGCACCTGCGACACCCCAACCGCCTTGGCGACTTCGCTCTGCGTCATGTCGCGGAAGTACCGCAAAAAGACGATCTTTTTCTCCCGCTCGGGGAGCTTCTCGATAGCCTCCTTGAGCGCCATGTGCTCGAGCATGTCCTCCTCCCGCTCCTTGGAGGGGAGCCGCTCGGCGAGGGTGACCGACTTCTCGTCCTTGTAGTCGGACTGCTCATAGATGGAGACGGGCATGCGCGAGGAGCCGAGCGTGAACACGACGTCGCCCTCCTCCATCGAAAACGCCGCGGCGAGCTCCGAAATGCTCGGCTGCCGCCCGTGCTCCACACAGTACCGCTCGATGTAGCGGGTCATGTCCCGCGCCGTCTTCTTCATGGCGCGCGAGACCTTCACGCTCCCGTCGTCCCGCAAGAACCGCTTGATCTCCCCCGCGATCATGGGCACGGCGTACGTCGAAAAGCGGACGCCGAACGACTCGTCGAACCCCGCAATTGCCTTCAGGAGCCCCATTCCCGCGAGGGAAAAGAGGTCGTCATACTCCGCCCCCTTCCCGAGATACCGCTTCACGATGCTCTTCAAGAGTGAGGCATTGTGGGTGAGGAGCTCCTCCTTCGCGGAACCGTCCCCCGCCTTGGCGCGGCGGATGAGCTGCAACGTCTCCGCCTCATCCAACATGTCGGTTCCCGCCGAAATCCTTTCGCATGGTCACGCACGTGCCCTCGCCCGCGCCGGACTTCACGGAAAATTCATCCATGAACGTCTGCATGATCGTAAATCCCATTCCCGAACGCTCCTCGTCCGCCAGCGTGGTGAAGAAGGGCTGGATCGCCTGTTCGACGTCCTCGATCCCCCTCCCGCTGTCCGATATTTCGATATGTAGACGGTTCCCGTCCGTTTTGCATACAATTCCGATCCACCCCTCCGCACCGCGGTAGGCGTGCACGATGCAGTTCGTGACCGCCTCCGACACGGCGGTCTTGACGTCCGAGAGCTCGGAGACGGACGGGTTGAGCGGAAGCGCAAACGCGGCGACGGCATTCCGCGCGAACACCTCGTTCTCCGAGCGGGACAAAAATTTCAGTTGCATTTCGTTCATAGCGTCTCCTAAATTTTCGGCATGAGGGTATACACCCCCGAGAGGGACAAGATCTTGTCCGCACACGCGTCCGGTTCCTCCAAATACATCCCCATTCCGTACTTTTTCAATTTTTTATACCGCCCGATGAGGAATCCGATGCCCGTCGAATCCATGAAGCGGACGCCCGCGAGATTGAACACGGCGCGCGAAAGCCCCGCATTTTCGTCGATGAGACGGTCTGCCTCCTCCCGCGCCCGCGGCGCCGAATGTTCGTCGAGTTCCCCCGACAAATACACGTAGAGATTTTGCCCTCTTCTGCAACCCTGCATGGTCATATCCGCCCTCCGATACCGTTCGTCATCTCGGGATTATACCAAAGGAAAAAGCGCGAAGAACGGTAAATCGGCACGATATGCGCGGAAAAACGTCGAATTCCCCCCGACAAAAAAAATTCTCGGTTTTTGAAAAACGCACGAAAAATCACTTGACTTTTGTCCGCGTTTATACTATGATATTCAAGCATTGCATCGGCGGCGGAAGCGCGGGCCTTTAGCTCAGTTGGTCAGAGCAGTCGGCTCATAACCGATCGGTCCGCGGTTCAAGTCCGTGAAGGCCCACCACCTCGTCGCGGCAAGGCGAACTTCGCAAGCGTCCGCCTACGGCAAACGCTTTGCTCTAACGCCCGCGCCTCCTCTTCGTCAAAAATCTTTCTGTGAAATCTTTTTGACGAGGGATTGAGGAATGCGTAATCGGTACGACGCAATGCAACCCATTATGGCCCAGTAGCTCAGTTGGTTAGAGCGCCAGCCTGTCACGCTGGAGGTCGACGGTTCGAGCCCGTTCTGGGTCGCCACAAGCGGAAGCCTCATTCCGAGGAATGAGGCTTCTATATGGCTTGGTAGCTCAGTTGGTAGAGCGGAGGACTGAAAATCCTTATGTCGGCGGTTCGATTCCACCCCAAGCCA
>CANQAX010000015.1 GCA_947589235.1 uncultured Clostridia bacterium | reverse complement strand
CTCGGGCATGTTCCCCGTCGACCCCGTCACGCGGCAATATAACCCCGTCATGATGGAAAAATTCGACAGGATCCTCGCCGCGGAGGGGCTTCCCTTCCGCCTTGCGGACATCCTTCCCGAGATCCTCGTCGCGGGGGAGGACGCGGGCAGGCTTACGCCCGAGGGCGCAAAGCTCCTCGACCCCGCGGGCGACCTCAAATACGGCATTCCGCTCTGCCCGCCCGAGGGCGACGCGGGGACGGGAATGGTCGCGACGAACTCCGTCAAGAAGCGCACGGGGAACGTCTCCGCGGGCACCTCGGTGTTCGCGATGATCGTCTTGGAGCGGGAGCTCTCCAAGGCGTATCCCGAGATCGACCTCGTCACGACGCCCGTGGGCGACCTCGTCGGCATGGTCCACTGCAACAACTGCACGTCCGACCTCAACGGCTGGGTGAACATGTTCGGCGAATTCGCATCCCTTCTCGGGGTCGAACTTCCCAAGTGGAAGCTGTACGACACCCTGTATTTCAAGGCGCTCGAGGGGGACAAGGACTGCGGCGGGTTGCTCTCCTATAACTACGTCTCCAACGAGCACGTCACCAACGTGGGTCACGGCAGACCGCTCTTCGTCCGCAAGGCGGACAGCAACTTCAACCTCGCGAACTTCATGCGCTGCCACCTGTATTCGGCGTTCGGCGCCCTCAAGGTGGGGTGCGACATCATGCTCAAGGAAGAGGGCGTGAAGCTCGACCGCATTACGGGTCACGGCGGGCTCTTCAAGACGGAGCGCGTGGGGCAGAGCTTCCTCGCCGCGGCGATCGGCGCTCCCGTCACCGTCATGAAGACGGCGGGCGAGGGCGGCGCTTGGGGCATGGCGATCCTCGCCAACTACCTCATCACCAAGAAGAAGGGGGAGAGCCTCGAAGAATACCTCGACGAGCGCGTGTTCGCGGGGCAGGAGGGCGTGACGCTCGCGCCCGATCCCGCCGACGTCGCGGGGTTCGAGCAGTTCGGCGACCGCTATGTGGAGGGGCTTCCCATCGTCCGCGAGGCGGTGCACAGCCTGAAATAAGGGGGATACGGATATGTTGGAAGAATTGAAAGAAAAGGTATGGAAGGCGAATCTCGACCTCGTAAAGCATCATCTCGTGCTGTTCACGTGGGGGAACGTCTCGGAGATCGACAGGAAGAGCGGGCTCGTCGTCATCAAGCCCTCGGGCGTCTCGTATGACGAGATGAAGGCGGAGGACATGGTCGTAGTCGACTTGAACGGCAAGGTGGTCGAGGGGGACCTTCGCCCCTCGTCGGATACGCCCACCCACATCGAGTTCTACAAGGCATTCCCGAACGTCGGCGGCGTCACGCACACCCATTCGACGTTCGCGACGGCTTGGGCGCAGGCGGGGCGGGACATTCCGTTCTACGGCACCACCCATGCCGACTACTTCTACGGCGACATTCCCTGCGCGCGCTCCCTCACCAAGGAGGAGATCGAGGGGGAATACGAGAAGAACACGGGGCTCGTCATCATCGAGCGCTTCCGCCGCGACAAGCTCGACCCCATCGAGGTCCCGGGCGTGCTCATCAAGAGCCACGGCGTGTTTGCGTTCGGGAAGGACGGCGACGGCTCCGTCTACAACGCGACGGTCATCGAGGAAGTCGCCAAGATGGCGTTCCTCACCGAGCAGATCGCCCCGGGCGTCCCTCGCGCCGACAAGTTCATGATGGATAAGCACTATCTCCGCAAGCACGGAAAGAACGCCTACTACGGACAGAAGAAATAAGATCGCGCGATTTCTTTTGCTACACAAAACAAATCCGCGCGAGGAATGTAACGTTTTTGGGATATCGGGTCGGTCGTCGCGGTCGCTTGCCCCGACAGTAAGGCTCCCGTAGGGTGCCAAATGGGGGCGTGCAGCGGCGGGAGACCCGCCTTGCACCAAGCGCCGCCGTGCAGCAGCTCGGCGTCGCAACAGCGCCCCATCCTCATACCGAGGCGATAACCGAGTGTATCTTGCCCTTCCTTTGTTGAAGGTGGGACGCGGAACTCCTTCGTTCTCTTGCCCTCCCCCTGCGGAAGGGGGAGGGGTAGGGGAGGGGGTACGCCCATATCAAAGGCGCCGCCGAAAGCGCAAATCATGAAAGACGCCGCCCCTTGAGGGCGCGGATCAAATCAAAAACAAATCAATGGGGGTAAAAAACATGAAAGAAAAAGTTGTCTATTGGCTCACCGGTTCGCAGACGCTGTACGGCGACGACGTGCTCGCCCACGTCGCGCAGCACTCCAAGGAAATGGCAAGTTACGTCAACCGCCACGTTCCCGTCACTGTGAAGTATCTCACGACCTGCAAGAGCTCGGACGAGATCGTCGAGGCGGTGAAGAAGGTCAATGCCGACGAGAACTGTATCGGTATCATCACGTGGTGCCATACCTTCTCGCCCGCGAAGATGTGGATCAAGGGGCTCACGATGCTTCAAAAGCCCATGTGCCACTTCGCCACGCAGTACAACGAAAAACTTCCGTACGACACCATCGACATGGACTTCATGAACGAGAATCAGGCGGCGCACGGCGACAGGGAATTCGGCTACATCGTCGCCCGCCTTCGCATGGACAACAAGGTCATCGTCGGCTACTATAAGGACAAGAAGGCGCTCGAGGAGCTCGCCTCGTGGTGCCGCGTCGCCGCGGGCTATGCCTTCTCCAAGACGGTGAAGGTCGCTCGGTTCTCCGACAACATGCGCGACGTCGCCGTCACCGAGGGCGACAAGGTGGACGCCCATATCAATCTCGGCTGGCAGGTGGACTACTATCCCGTCGGCGACCTCGTCGACTACATCGACGCCGTCACCGAGGAGGAGACGGACGCCCTCATGGCGGAATATGCCGAGAAGTACACGATGGGCACCGACCGCATCTCCGTCGTCCGCGAACAGGCGAAGTACGAGATCGCCATGGAGAAGTTCTGCAGGGAGAAGGGCGGCTACATCGGCATTGTCGACCACTTCGGCTCCCTTCACGGCATGAACCAGCTCCCCGGGCTCGCCATTCAGGACCTGCAGAGCAAGGGCTTCGGCTTCGGCGCCGAGGGCGACTGGAAGATCGCGGCGCTCGGTGCGACCATGCAGTACATGGCGGACCAGAAGGGCACGGGACTTATGGAGGACTACACCTATGATTTGAAGGACGGGCTCTGCCTCGGCGCGCACATGCTCGAGGTCTCCCCGCAGTTCGCGGCGACCAAGCCCGAAATTCAGGTGCACCCCTTGGGGATCGGCGGAAAGTCCGACCCCGCCCGCCTCGTGTTTGAAGGGATCGAGGCGCCGCACGCCGTCGCCGTCTCCATGGTGGACATGGGCGACAGAATGCGCCTGATCGTGCAGAAGATCGAGCTCGTGAAGTATCCGCACCCGATGCCCAACCTTCCCGTGGGCGGGCTCATGTGGAAGTATCAGCCCAACTTCAAGGACGGCGTCGCGGCGTGGATCTATGCGGGCGGCGCGCATCACACCGTCGTCTCCTCCGTCGTCACGGCGCAGGAGATGGTGGACCTCGGCAACATGTGGGGCGTCGAGGTCGTCCTCATCGACGAGAACACGAGAATAGACGACTTCAAGCGCCAGCTCCTCTGGGCGGACGCCGTCTGGAAAACGAGAAGATAAACAGTCGCAAGGGGGCGGCTCACTGCCGCCCCCGAAGTATGTAAGGAGCCGCCATGTTCTTCAAGAAATACCTCTTCGGCGATCTTGCCGTCTACTATGTCGAAACTCCGATCGAGGGCGTCGCGAACGCGACGACGGTCGGGATCGCCGTCTACCCCGCAGACGTGGAGGTGGACCCCAAAAAGTTGCACTGCGATTCGATGGTGCAGGTCGCCTTCACGGGGGATAGGGCATACGTCGACCATACGCTCGGGATGACGATGCGCAATCACAGCTCCACGGCGCTCCGCGTCGTGCGGCAGGCGGAGTTCTCGAACGGGCTCCTCAACACCTATCTCACGGACGGCGCGGGCAACGACTATGTGCACCGCCTCTCCTACGACAGGCGGACGGGCGTTCTCACCTTCAACGTCCGCTATGAAAACCATACGGGCAAGCCCCGCACCCTCGAATACCTTGCGAGCATTTCGCTCTCGGGCATCGCTTCGCCCGAGACGTGGTCGACCCGCTCCCTGCTTCTTCATCGCATGACGAGCGCTTGGTCGCGCGAATGCCGCCTCAAGACGGACAAATTTTCCCACCTCGGCATGGACATGAGCTGGGCGCGCTTCGTCCCCAAGGTCGAAAAGTGGGGGCAGCTCGGCAGCACGCCCAACCGCGGATATTTCCCGTTTGCCGCCGTCGAGGACGGGGTGACGGGCATCATCTGGGGGATGATGCAGGAGGCGCCCTACTCTTGGCAGCTCGAGCTGTACGAGGAGAAGGAGACGTGCTCGCTCTCGGGCGGGCTCGCCGACTTCGAGACGGGGCACTGGCGCAAGACAATTCCCGCAAACGGCGTGTTCACGACGCTCTCGGCGCGGCTTGCCGTGAAGAGGGGCGGCGGCGTGAATGCCGTCTGCAATGCCCTCGTGCACGAGCAGGACGCCCGCCTCAAGGTCCCCGAGAGCGAGGAGGACATGCCCGTCCTCTACAACGAATATTGCGCCACTTGGGGCAAGCCCACGGCGGAGAAGGTCGAAAAGCAGCTCGCCCTCCTTGCGGGGCTCGACATCCGCTACTTCGTCATCGACGCGGGCTGGTACAAGCCCGAGGGGCTCGACTGGGCGAATGCCATCGGGGATTGGAAGGTCAACCCCGCGTTTTTCCCCGACATGAAGGAGACCGTATCCAAAATCCGCGAGAAGGGCATGAAGGCGGGCATCTGGTTTGAATACGAGATGGCGGGGTGCGACAGCGTGCTCTACGGCTTCGAGGATCAGCTCCTCCGCCGCGACGGCGTGCCGCTCGCGAGCAAGAACCGCCGCTTCCTCGATCTTCGCAGACCGGAGGTCAAGGACTACCTCCGCGCCAAGGTCAACGACTTCCTCCGCGGCAACGGCTTCGGGTATTTGAAGATCGACTACAACGACAACATCGGGATCGGCTGCGACGGCGCCGAATCGCTCGGCGAGGGGGGAAGGCAGGTAGAGGACGAGAGCGTCCAGTGGCTCGACAGGCTCTCCGAGGACGTGCACGGGCTCGTCATCGAGAACTGCTCCTCGGGTGGGAGCCGAATCGAGCCGTACCGCATGAACCACGTCTCGATGTGCTCGTTCTCGGACGCGCACGAATGCCCCGAGATCCCGCTCGTCGCCGCCAACGTGAGCCGCGTCATTCCCGCGCGCCAGTCGCAGATCTGGGCGGTCGTCCGCCGCGGCGAGAGCGATTCGCGCACCATTTACTCCCTCTGCGCGGCGATGATGGGGCGAATCTGCCTCTCGGGCGAGGTCTCCTGCCGCAAGAAGGAGAAGTTCGCCGTTATCCGCGAGGGGCTCGACTTCTATGCGGAAGTCAAGGACATCGTCCGCCGCGGCGACATCTCCATGATCGACTGCGACGTCGAGTACTACCGCGACCCCGTGGGCAGGCAAATCTACATCAAGGACCTCGGCGAGCGCAGGCTCGTCATCGTCCATAACCTCGAGGGCGCGCGCACCGTCGAAGTCCCGCTCGGGGACTACGTCGTCACCCGCGCGTTCACCGACATCCCGTTCACCGCGGAGGGCACCCTCCGCCTCGAATGCGAGCCCTTCCGCGCCGGTGCGTTTTTGCTCATCCGCGCGGACGAGACCCGTTCGGAAGATTGAATTTTCGCCGCGGCTCTCTATGGCGCCGTGAGCAGATAATAAGGAGACATCTATGAAACTCGAAGAAACTTTGAAGGCACACGGACAGGAACATCTTCTCGACACGGCGGGGCTCGGCGAGGAGGAGAAGAGGGCATACTTCGACCGCCTTGCCGCCATCGACTGGGATGTGGTCGAGCTGTGGAAGAACCCCGAGGACTTGAGCGGAAAGGGGAACATCACGCCCATCGAGGGGCTCTCCGTCCGCGAGATCGAGAAGAAGAAGGAGCACTTCCGCACGATCGGCGCGAAGGCAATTCGGGAAGGAAAGGTCGGCGCCGTCCTCCTTGCGGGAGGGCAGGGGACCCGCCTCGGGTCGTCCTCACCGAAGGGCATGTACGACATCGGCATCACCCGCCCGCTCTGTATCTTCGAGCAGCTCATCTCCAACCTCTTCGACGTCGTGCACGCATGCGGCGCGTTTGTCCCGCTCTTCATCATGACGAGCGAAAAGAACGACGCCGAGACGCGCGCCTTCTTCGAGGAGAAGAAGTACTTCGGCTACGACAAGTCGTACGTCCGCTTCTTCGTGCAGGACATGGCGCCGAGCGTCGACTTCGAGGGCAAGCTCCTCTTGGAGGAGAAGGGCAGGCTCGCGCTCTCGCCCAACGGCAACGGGGGCTGGTATTCCTCCCTCCGCCGCGCGGGGATCGAGAAGGAGTTCCCCGCCCTCGAGTGGATCAACGTGTTCGCCGTCGACAACGTGTTGCAACGCATTGCCGACCCCGTCTTTGTCGGCGCCACCATCGAGAGCGGCAAGCTGTGCGGCGCCAAGGTCGTGCGCAAGGCGGAGCCCCGCGAGAAGGTGGGCGTCCTTTGCCTCGAGGACGGCATGCCCTCCGTCATCGAATACTACGAACTCACCGACGAGATGGCGAACGCCCGCGGCGCGGACGGCTACCTTGCCTACTCCTTCGGCGTCATCCTGAACTATCTCTTCAACCTGAAGCGCCTGCGCGAGATCGCCGAGGAGCGCATTCCCGTGCACGTCGTCAAGAAGAAGATCCCCTACATCAACGAGAAGGGGGAGCACATCGCGCCCGAAAAGGAGAACGGCTACAAGTTCGAGACGCTCGTCGTCGACATGGTCCGCCTCATGGGCAGCTGCCTTCCCTTCGAGGTCGTCCGCGAGCATGAGTTCGCGCCCATCAAGAACAAGACGGGGGTGGACAGCGTCGAATCGGCGCGCGCCCTCCTCGAAAAGAACGGAGTGAAGCTGTAATGGACGATACGCCTTCGGAAGCCGTAGTCGGATTCTGCACCACCCTCCTTCGCCTCAACGGGGCGATGGCGGAGCTCTTCCGCAGCGGGAACGTCGAGCTCTTCGGCGAGATCAACGCCGCCGTGAAGGAGCTCCACGCCATCCAGAGCAAGGGGGGAGAGCCCGTGTTCGAGGCGGTCGCAGAGGAGTGCAAAGTCATCTACGTCAATTCGGACATGATCGTGAAACTCCTCCGCACGACGGAGGACGGCGTCATCGACAGGGGCGCGCAGACCGCGCTCAACAAATTTCTGCACAACATCGACGAAGCGGTGATGAACATCGCGGGAGCATTGGGTTTGATATGACAAAGAACATGCGGCACACGAAAATTTTTGCGGACGGCAACCTCACCGTGGGTCGGGTGGACCCCAACCTGTACGGCTCCTTCCTCGAACACTTGGGAAGGGCGATCTACGGCGGCATCTATGAGCCCGGGCACCCCGATGCGGACGAGAACGGATTCCGCAGGGACGTCATCGGGCTCGTGAAGGAGCTCGCCGTCCCGCTCGTCCGCTATCCCGGGGGCAACTTCGTCTCGGGATACGACTGGACGGACGGCGTCGGTCCCAAGGAGAAGCGCCCCGTCCGCCTCGACCTTGCTTGGTTTACGACGGAGCCCAACGAGTTCGGCACCGACGAATTCATGAAGTGGTGCCGCGCGGCGGGCGTCGAGCCGATGATGGCGGTCAACATGGGCACGGGAACGGTGAAGGACGCCGCACGTCTCGTCGAGTACTGCAACCATGCGGGCGGCACCGAGCTCTCCGAATACCGCCGCTCCAACGGCGCCGACAAGCCGTACAACGTCCGCTATTGGTGTATCGGGAACGAGATGGACGGCTCGTGGCAGATCGGTCATCTCGACGCCGAATCGTACGGCAAGAAGGCGCTCGAGGCGGCAAAGGTCATGCGCTGGGCGAACGGGGAGATGGACGAGGACTGTCCGTCGCCGCTCCGCCTCGTCGTCTCGGGTTCCTCCAATCACGAGATGAAGACCTTCCCCGAGTGGGACAGGATCGTGCTCGAACACACCTATCCGCAGGTGGATTACCTCTCCATGCACCGCTACTATGAGTACGGCGCGGGGAGAAAGCGCCCCCTCGAGGACTTCCTCGGCTCGGCGGACGACATGCACCGCTTCATCGGCACCCTCCGCGCGACAATCGAATACGTCCGCGCCAAGGTCCGCTCCGAGAAGCAGGTGTACCTCTCCTTCGACGAGTGGAACGTCTGGACGCAGAGCGCCGAGCGCACCGAGCCCGCATGGAAGCGCGCCCCGCACATTCTCGAGGACGTGTACACCTTCCAAGACGCGCTCGTCGTCGCGGGCATGCTGAACACCCTTCTCAACAACTGCGACATCGTGCGCATCGGGTGCCTTGCACAGCTCGTCAACGTCATCGCGCCCATCATGACGAAGAACGGCGGCGGCACCTTCCGCCAGACGACCTTCTATCCCTTCCGCGCGCTCTCGAACAACGCGCGGGGCGTCGCGCTCCGCACCATTTCGGACAGCGCCCGCTTCGAGAACATGTACGGCACGGCGCGCTGCCTCAATGAGGCGGTGACGTACGACCCCGCGACGGGGGAAGTGTGCGTCTCCCTCGTCAACTACGGGCAGGAAGCGTGCGAGGCGGAGCTCGAACTCCGCTCCCTCGGAAACTTAAAGGCGACGGAGCGGACGGAGATGACGAGTTCCGACCTCTTCGCCGTGAACGGGTTTGACTGTCCCGAAAACGTCGTCCCGCACGAAGGGGAGCTTCCCCGCGTGAAGGACGGCTCCAAGGCGAAGATCGTTCTTCCCGCCATGAGCTGGACATTCCTCAAATTTTCGCGCATCGCATAGGATAGGACATGGCAGATAAAAGGAAGAGCGCCGCGAAGAAGGCGGCGCGCGCGGCGGAACGGGCGGCAAGGAAGAGCCCGAAAACCTTCCTCGCGGTCGTGGCGGTGATCCTCGTCATCGCCATTATAGCGGGGCTCCTTTGGTATTTCTTCGTGTACCGCAAGGGACCTTCGGACGGGGAGAACGGGACGCCTCCCGCCCCGGACGGGGGAAGTGATGCACCCTCGGACGTCGTCTCGGGGGAGCTCGAGATCCACTTCCTCGAGCTCGGGAATAAGTATGCGGGGGACTGCACTCTCATCAAGACGGGGGACGTCGAGCTTCTCATCGACGCGGGCTCCCGTCAGGGCTCGGCGGCGGCAATCGTGCCCTATCTCAAGACGTACTGCACGGACGGCGTGCTCGAATACGTCGTCGCGACGCATGCCCATCAGGACCACATCGCGGCGTTCGTCGGAACCAAGGCGGCGCCGGGCGTGTTCGACAGCTTCGATTGCGGCGTCATCATCGACTTCGATCTCACGAACACCACGTCCAACATCTACCGCTCCTATGTCGAAAAGCGGGACGCGGAGGTTGCGGCGGGCGCCGAACATTACACCGCGCTCGACTGCGTCCGCGGTCGAGACGGCGCGCAGAAGTCGTATTCGCTCGCCGAGGGGATCTCCTTTGAAATTCTCTACCAGAAGTTTTACGAGGAGCATTCCTCCGACGAAAATAACTATTCGGTGTGCCTTCTCTTGACGCAGGGGAGCACCCGATTCCTCTTCACGGGCGACCTCGAGAAGGAGGGGGAAGAGAGCCTCGTCGCGAGCAATTCCCTACCCCATTGTAAACTTTTCAAGGGCGGACACCACGGAAGTCCCACTTCCTCGAACGATTGCCTGCTCGAAAAAATCACCCCCGAGATCGTCTGCGTGTGCTGCTGTGCGGGCGCGCCCGAGTATACCTCGGCGAACGACAACACCTTCCCTTCGCAGGCGTTCGTCGACCGTGTCGCCCGCTACACGAAGGAGATCTATGTTACGACGCTCGCGACGGACATCGACCTTGCGGGCAAGTCGTGGAACTATACCTCGATGAACGGGAACATCGTCGTCCGCTCGGGCGAGAATTTCTCCGTCCACGGGAGCAACAACGACGTCCTTCTCAAGGACACCGAGTGGTTCAAGCGAAACCGCACTTGGCCCTCCTACGGGGTCACATAACCATGCCCGAGATCACCGCCATCACCCTGCAACAACACGACAAGACCCGCTGCAACATCGAGGTAGACGGGCGCTTTTTTTGCGGCATGAAGGCGGAGACGGTCTATTCAAACCGCCTTTCCGTAGGTCTCGAAGTGACCCTTGAAGAGCTCTCGCGCATGCAGTACGAGAGCGAACGGCAATCGGCGCTCGACAGGGCGCTTTCGCACATCTCCGCCTCGATGAAGACGGAGCGCGAGGTGCGGGAGTTCCTCGCGAAGAAGGGGTACCTTCCCGAGGCTTCGGACTTTGCCGTCTCCCGCATGAAGGAGCTCGGCTTCATCGACGACGCCGCCTATGCGCTCGCCTACGCGAAGAGCGCGGGCGAGAAGAAGGGACCCCGCGCCGTCGCGGCAGCCCTCCGCATGAAGGGCGTAAGCGACGAGGCAATCGAAGCCGCGCTTAACATTCTCTCGGACGGGGCGGAGACGGCAAAGAGGGTGCTCGAAAAGTACATGCGCGGAAAGCCGAAAGATAATCTCACGCTCCGCAAGGCGGCAGCCTATCTCGTCTCGCGCGGGTTCGACTACGACACGGCGCGCGCCGCCGTCTCCGACCTAAAGGGGGAAGCCGATGAGGATTGAGTATCTCGACGTTGCGACCTCGACGAACGACGTTGTGCGCTCGTACCTCTCGGGCGGAGAGGACGTCATCGTGTGCGCCGAGCGGCAGACGGGAGGAAGGGGCACCAAGGGGCGCAGCTTTCTCTCCGAGCGGGGCGGGGTGTACCTCTCCGCGCTCACCTTCTACGAAAATTTGCCCGCTTCCCGCGCGTTCGAGGTCATGGCGCATGCGGCGGTCGCCGTGTGCCGCACGGCGGAGACGTTCGGCGTCCGCCCCCTCATCAAGTGGGCGAACGACGTGTACGCCGCGGGGCGGAAGCTCTCGGGCATCCTCGTCGAGAACATCATCGAGGGGGGGAAGGTCAAGGCGAGCATCGTCGGAATCGGGCTCAATGCCGAAAACGACGTCTCCGCGCTCGGGGGGATCGCTGTCTCCCTCCGCGAGCTCTCGGACATGCCCTTCACGGCGGAGACCGTCCGCGCCGAGCTCATAAGAAACTTGCGGCTTTCGAGCGACTTTTCGGAGTACACGCGCCGCGTCGGGTATCTTTCGGAGACGGTGACCGTCTCGGAAAACGGAAGGGAGTACAGGGCGAAGCTCCGCCGCGTGCTCCCCGACGGAAGATTGGAGATCGAAGAGGGGGGAAGGGTCCGCGCGCTCTCGAGCGCCGAACTTGCCATTCTTCCCCATAAATAACGGAGGTTCTATGCAATTTCTGACGCACAAAGACCCCGCCGCCACGCAGCGGGGCACCATGCCGCCCCGCGCCTACTACCGCGCGGGCGACTGCATTCCCCTCAAGCGGTGGGGATTTTGCTATTTCGAGGATGAGATCTCGGTCGAGGAGGCGCTCTCGTGCAGACCTTCCCGCACGATACCCGTTCCCTCGTGCTGGGAAGTGCTCGGGTACGGCTCCCACCAATACACCAACGCGAGGTATCCCTTTCCCTTCGACCCGCCCCACATCGAGCGGAACAACCCGTGCGGCGTGTACGTGACCAAGTTCGTCCGCCCCGCGGCGGAGGGGAAGTACTACCTCAATTTCGACGGCGTCGACAGCTGCTTCTATCTCTTTGTCAACGGGCGGGAAGTCGGCTATTCGTCCGTTCCGCACTGCCACAGTGAGTTCGACGTCACCGACTTCCTCGTCGAGGAGAACGAGTTCCGCGTCGTCGTGTTCAAGTTCTCGGCGGGGAGCTACCTCGAGGATCAGGACAAGCTCCGCATGAGCGGCATCTTCCGCGACGTGTACCTTCTCCGAAGGGAGAGGGGACACCTCTTCGATTATACCGTCCGTTCGGGCTACGACGAGGAGACGGGCGAGGGCACCCTCTGCGTCCGCACCGACATGCCCTGCACCTTCGGGTTCCTCTCGGACGGGGGGCTCATCCGCGCCTCGGGCAAGCGGGAGTTTTCCGTCACCATTCCCTGCCGCCCTTGGACGTGCGAGACGCCGACCCTCTACGACCTCGTCATCGAATGCGCGGGGGAGACCATCGAGGAGAAAGTCGGCTTCCGCACCGTTCGGGCGGAGGGGAACGTGCTCACCCTCAACGGGAGACCCATCAAGTTGCGCGGCGTCAGCCGCCATTCGATGACCGAACGGGGATATGCCGAGACGAGGGAGGACCTCGAGCGCGACCTCGACCTTCTGAAGGAGATGAACTGCAACGCCATCCGCACCTCGCACTATCCGCCGCACCCGCTCCTGCCCGCCCTCTGCGACGAGCGCGGGTTCTACCTTCTCGAGGAGGCGGACGTCGAGAGCCACGGCTCCCTCTTTTCCGCCTACAACACGTTCACCCCGCAGCTCCGCGACGCGCTTCCTTCCGACCCTGCCTACCGCGAACAGTTCGTCTCGCGCGCCCTCCGCATGTACGAGCGGGATAAAAACCGCCCGTCCGTCCTCATCTGGTCGCTCGGCAACGAGAGCGGTTGGGGCGAAAACATCATCGCAGCCGCCGAGGCGCTCCGCGAGAAGGGGGACGGCAGACTTCTCCACTACGAGGGCGCATGGTGCAACTTCACGCAGCGCTACATGGACGGGGGGCTCCTCGACCTGTACAGCCGCATGTATCCCGAACTCAACTGGACGGAGGAGTTCGCAAAGACCGCCGACCGCCCCCTCGTGCTCTGCGAATACACCCACGCGATGGGCAATTCCTGCGGGGACATCGGCGCCTATATGCGGCTCTTCCGCACCTATCCCGCGCTTGCGGGCGGGTTCATCTGGGAGTGGTGCTCGCACAGCGTCATAAGGGGGGAAAAGGTCCTCTACGGCGGCGACTTCGGCGAGTACCCGCACGACGGAAACTTCTGCATGGACGGCATCGTGACGACCGACCGCAAGAAGAATCCCGAATTTTACGACATCGCCCGCGTCTACCTGCCCTATTCGGCGGAGCTCGAGGGGAAGGAGATCGTGCTCCGCAACCTGCATGACTTCGTCCCGCTCGGGGCGCGCGTCGGGAAGTGCACCCTCTATCTCCGCGAGGACGACACGCGGCGGAAGGCGGCGGAATACGACATTTCCCGCATTCCCGCGGGCGGGGAGTTGCGCATTCCCCTTCCCTTCGGGGAAGGCAGGGGGTACCGCTTCGCCGAGCTCGAGTGTTCGGACGGCGTCCTCTTCTCCTTCCCGCTCTCCGCGGAGCCCAAGGAGACCCGCGAGGAAAACATTCTCACAACTTCCCTCGAAAACGGGACGGTCGCGGGGCTCACCCTGAACGGAAAGGAGTATTTGCGGAGCCCGATGGCGGTCTGCATGTTCCGCGCGCCCCTCGACAACGACATCGCCATCCGCACCGAATGGGAGGGATGGGGGCTCGATCACGCCGCATTCTTCCCGCTCTCCGTGGAGGAGGGGAGGGTGTACGGCAAGCTCGCCGCGCCCTATCTCCGCCCCGTCGGGGAGATGGAGCTCCTCTTCCGCAAGGAGGGCGGGCTCACCGTCGAGGCGAAGGTGAAGCTCGGGGAGCACATTCCGAGCCTGCCCCGCTTCGGGTTCGTGTTCGACCTCGGCATCTCCCGCACGGAGACCGTCCGCTGGTTCGGGCTCGGTCCGAACGAGGCGTACGAGGATAGAAAGTTCGCCTCGACCGCGGGTCTTTACTCCATGCCCGCGGGGGAGATGCGCTACGAATATCCCAAGCCGCAGGAGAGCGGCAGCCGCACCGAAACGCACTTCGTCGCGTTCGGGAAGGAAGGGGAGGAGTGTTTGATGTTCGATTCGGACAAGCCGTTCTCCTTCTGCGTCTCGCCCTATCTTCCCTCCGACTTCAAGCCCCACCGCCACGAGATGAGGGACACGGGGCACATCTATCTCTTCCTCGACTACCGCATGGCGGGCGTCGGGAGCAATTCCTGCGGTCCCCGCCTCGATGAGCGGTACCTCATCACCGAGCGTGAATTCACCTTCCGCTTCCGCATCCGCAGCGCGAAGGACTTGTTCGCGGCGCACTGGAGCAAGAGATGAAGCGCGCCTATTCGCACGCGGAGATAATTGCCGCCGAACAAAATTCGGGGGTCCCCGAGGGGGAGCTCATGCGCCGTGCGGGCAGGGCGCTCGCGGATGTTCTGCGCGAGCGGGCAAGGAAGATGAACGTCTCCGACATTCTCTTCGTGTGCGGCGGCGGAAACAACGGCGGCGACGGGTTGGTCGCGGCGCAGCTCCTCTTGGAAGAGGGGTATGACGTCTCCGTCCTCTGCCTTGCGGAGCGCTTTTCGCCCGCCTGTGCCGCGGCGAAGGAACTATTCCGCGGCGAAATTCTCGGAAAAATCCCGCGGAGAAGGTACGCCCTTCTTGCGGACTGCCTGTTCGGCACCGGGCTCTCCCGCGCGCCCGACGGCGAAAATGCCGACCTCGTCGGGTTTCTGAACGGCTACGTCGTCTCGTGCGACGTCCCGAGCGGGCTCACCGCGGGCGGAATTGCCCTCGAGCCCTGCGTGCGGGCGGACTGCACCGTCTCGCTCGGCGGGCTCAAACAGGCGCTCCTGCTTGCGGACGGGGCGGACGTCGCGGGCGAAATTGTTGTAGCGGACATCGGGCTCTCTCCCGCGGGCGGCGCCGAGATCTGGGAAGAGGAAGACGTCGCGGCGTACTTTCCCCCCAAGCGGTCGCACTCCGACAAGGGGAAGTACGGCAGGGTCGCCGTCCTTGCGGGGAAGGGCTCCTTGGGCGCGCCCCTCATGGCGGCGGGCGGGGCGCTCCGCTCGGGCGCTGGGTATACCGAACTGCTCTTTCCCGCCTCGGAACATGCGGAGACGGACGAGATCCGCCGCACAATTCTCTCGGCAAAATTTCCGCCCTGCATCGTGAGCGCCTACCGCGGGGAGCCCCTTCGCTCCGCCGTCCTGTTCGGTCCGGGCGCGGGCGTGGGGGAGTGGCAGCGGGACACCGTCAAGTCGCTCTTGGTCCATGAGGGCGGCACTCTCGTGCTCGACGCCGACGCGCTGAACACGCTCGCGGCATTCGGAAAGGATATCCTGAAGAGAAAGCGCCGCCCCGTCGTCATCACTCCGCACATCAAGGAGTTCTCCGTCCTCACGGGGAAGTCGATTTCGTACATTCAGTCCGACCCCGTCGCCTGCGCGAGGGAATTTTCAAACGAGTACGGCGTCACCGTCGTTCTGAAGGACAACCGTACCGTCATCGCGGAGGGGGACAGGGTCGCTATCAACATTACCGGCTCGCCCGTGCTTGCAAAGGGCGGGAGCGGCGACACGCTCGCGGGGCTGCTTGCGGGCACCTGCGCGCGCGGCGTTCCCCCGTTCGAGGCGGCGGCAATTTCCTGCTATCTCCTCGGCAGGGCGGGGGAGCTTGCGGCGGCGGAGATGGGGGAATATGCCCCCGACGCGGACGACCTTCTCGCCTACCTTCCCCGCGCGATGAAGTTTTGAAGAAAATCTTCAAAAAACCGTTGCATTTTCACGTTTCCCGTGATATAATGAAGTAGATTTTCATCATTCGTTGTAAAACGAAAAAAATTTTCAGGTGAAAGGATGAAAGACTATCTCACGAGAAACACGTATGTCGCGCCCCGCGCGACGCAGGAAGTCAGGGATCCCTCCGTCTGTGCGGAGGGGTACCGTCTCACGGTAGGGGGCGACGGCTCCGTCCGCATTTTCTATTCGGACAGCGTCGGTCTCCGCCACGCAAGGCAGGCTCTCGAGGGCTTGAAGAGGGGGGAACAGCTCCCCGTCTGCGAGCTCTCCGACAGTCCCGCCCTCCCTCTCCGCGGCATCGTGGAGGGCTTTTACGGCGTTCCGTACGGTTGGAACAAGCGGCGCGATGTCATCGACTTTCTCGCCGACCACCGCATGAACGCCTATTTCTATGCCCCGAAGGACGATCCCTTCCACCGCGACCGCTGGCGCGAGCCCTATCCCGAGAAGGAGATGGGCGAACTCTCCGCCCTCGCCTCGTATGCGGAGGAGCGCGGCGTCCGCTTCTACTACTGCATTGCCCCCGGGAAGGACTTCCGCTACGCCGATGAGGGGGACTACCGCACCCTCTCCGAAAAGCTCCGCGCCCTCTCCTCGCGCGGGGTGAAGGACTTCGCCGTCCTCTTCGACGACATCGAGCCGAACCTCTCCGCGGAGGAGGGGAAGCGCTTCTCCTCGGCGGCGGAGGCGCACTGCGCGGTCGCAAACCTCGTGAACCGCTCGGTCCCGCGCGCGCACGAGCTCCTGTTCTGCCCGACCGACTACTTCCAGAACGGCGATACGCCCTACCGCGCCGCCGTGCGGAAGTTCCTCGACAAAGATATCCTCGTGTTCTGGACGGGCTACAACACCGTCGCCGAAATTATCACCGAGGCGGACTGTGCCGCCGCGCGCGAGGCGTTCGGGCACAGACTCGTTCTGTGGGACAACTATCCCGTCAACGACTACGAGCCAAAGAGAAGGGTGTATTTCGGTGAGATCGAGGGGCGCACCCGCGCCGTTGCCCGCTATCATGAGGGCATCGTCGCCAATCCCTCCGCTCTTTGGGAGGCGTCCAAGCCCGCCCTCTGCACGATGGCGGAGTGGATGTGGGATCCCGAACACTACGACGGCGAGGGGGCATATCTCCGCGCCGTGCGCGAATGTTTTGGGCAGAGCTATGACGCGCTCTTCTTTGCGGGGCTCAACCGCTCGTCCGTCATGAAGAAATTCGGCGACAGGAGCCGCCTCTTCGAGCAGGAGAATTTCCGCCTGCTCGACCACTCCTATGCCCGCCAGCGCCGCGCGGTTTCCCGCATGCGCCGCACCCTCTCTCCCGCGCTCAAGGAGGAAATTTCGCCCCTTCTTTGCTACCTCGAAACGGAGTGCGACCTCTATGACGCGATGAGAAAACATGGGGACCTTTCGTCCCTTCTCGAGGCATTGGAGAAGTGCCCGCAGCGCTCCGCCGACCAGAGCCTTCTTGCCTATATTGCCAAGATGGGGTACGGAAAAGACATCGTTTTGCCCGAACGTCCCGTGTATTGGGAAACGGAACGGAAGTAAGGGGGCGGCATGGTAGGGAAAGTATTCGACAGGATGGAATCCGTCCGCCCCGTCGCCACCAAGACGGAACTCCGCATCATTGACGGGATCCGCAGGATGGACCGCAACAGCCTCATCTACATGTCCATCACCGAGCTCTCGGGGGTGCTCGACGTCGCCGAGGCGACGGTGCTCCGCTTCTGCCGCAAGCTCGATTACAGGGGCTTTCAGGACTTCAAACTCAACTTGAGCCAAGAGCTCGGCGAGACGGAGAAGGAGACTTCCTCGACCGCCCGCCGCGTCGCCGACGAGATGACGGACGCCATTCTCGAGACATATAAGCAGATCAACTACGAGGAATGCCTCGAAATCGCGCGCAAGATCGTCGCCTCACGCAGGGTGTGTGCCTTCGCGGTCGGGGCGTCCTCCGTTGCGACGCTCGAGATGCGCTTCCGCCTGCTCCGTGCGGGCATCATCTTGGATGCGGCGACCGATTCGCACATCCAATCCATTGCCGCCGCGAACTTCGACGAGCGGGATTTCCTCGTGCTCGTCAGCATTTCGGGCAGCACGAAGGACATTCTGCACGTCGCCGAGATCGCGCGGAGCGTCGGCGCCACCATTCTCGTCATCACCAACTACAACAAGTCGCCGCTCGCCCGCTATGCCGACTATCTTCTGCTCTCGAGCAAGAAGGAGGCGGCGAACGACGGCGGCTCCCTTTCGGCGACCGTCGCGCAGGCGTACGTCGTCGATGTTCTGTGCAACGCCGTGTACGAAGTGCTCGGCATCGAGGGCACCGAGCGCCGCATGAAGGCTTCGGATGCCGTCGCGGAGAAGGCAATTTAGCCCAAGAGGAGGAAGCATGGATCTCGTGCAGACCGAGCGGCTCATCGCGAAGGTGCAGCGGCTCGAAGCGGTGTACGGAGGGTGCCTTATCGCCTCCAGAACGCCGCTGTCCGTGACGGCGGTCGAAAACGGACGCCGCCGCAGGATGAAGGAGGGGCAGACGTGGGGAGGACCTTTCGTCTGCGCCGAATTTTTTGCGAGCCTTCCCGCCGCGTCCGACGGGTGGCTCGAGTGCGACGACGGCGCCGTCGAGAACCTCATCGAGGTGGATGGCAAGCCCGTCGGCATGACCGACTTCGTCGCAAACGCGCGCGAACCCGAGTTCCGCGTGCACCGCTATGCCCCCCTCGGGCGGGTGAAGCGGGGCGCCAAGCTCCGCGTCGAGGCATATGCCTCCCATCCCGTCGCGGGGACGCAGCCGTACGACACGCAGCACACCTTCTCCCTCCGCTCGCGGGAGGACGTCCGCGTGTTCCGCTCCATCTCGCTCGTGACCTTTGACCCCGCGGCGAAGGAATTTTTCGATGCGCTCGCCCTTCTCAACGGACTGTACCGCGCCGCGGCGGAGGACGACCCCGTCCGCACGGCGGCATATCCCGTGTATGAGGAGCTCTTCCGCATCCTTCCGCTCTCGCCCGAGCGCCGTCCCGACGACGGGCAGTTCCGTAAGGCTTCGGCGTGCATCGGAGCCTACCTCTCCGCGCTCCCCAAGGCGGGGGAGACGCCCTATATAGGGCTCGTCGGGCACAGTCATCTCGACACCGCTTGGCTTTGGACGGTCGAGGAGACCCGCCGCAAGGCGATGCGGACGGTCGCGAACGCCGTGACCCTCCTCAAAAAGTACCCCTCGTACCGATTCCTCTTCTCGACGGTGCTCTACCTCGACTGGATCAAGCGGGACAGCCCCGCCCTCTTCGAGGACATCCGCGCCCTCGTGAAGGAGGGCAGGTTCGAGCCGAACGGCTCCACTTGGGTGGAGTGCGACTGCAACCTGACGGGAGGGGAGGCGCTCGTGCGGCAATTCGTCCGCGGCAAGCGCTTTTTGCGCCGCGAGTTCGGGTATGAGGCGGATACCTTCTGGCTGCCCGACACCTTCGGCTACTCCGCCGCGCTCCCGCAGATCCTGCAAAAGTGCGGCGTGAAGTACTTCCTCACCACCAAGTTGAGCTGGAACGACACCAACGAGTTCCCGTACGATGCCTTCGTCTGGCAGGGCATCGACGGGAGCGCCGTCACCGTGCATTTCAACACGACGCAGAGCGACGCGCTCCCCGCATTCCTCAAGAAGCGGATCTCCTCGCGCAAGGAAAAGCACCTCAACGACTGCGCCCTCGTCGCCTACGGCTACGGGGACGGCGGCGGGGGACCCTCGGACGAGATGGTCCGCCGCGCCTGCAAAACGGCGGAGATCTTCCCTTGGGCGAAAACGGAACACACGAGCGTCTCGGCGTTCATGGAAAAGCTGTCCGCCCGCCCGCTGCCCCGCTATTGCGGCGAGCTGTACCTCGAACTCCACCGCGGGACGCTCACCGTCCACCACGATATCAAGCGCAACAACCGCAGGCTCGAGGGCGCCCTGCACGACGCCGAGTTCCTCTCCGTCGCCGCGGGTAAGCCCGAATGGAAGGGGGTCACGGACGAGTGCTACGACGTCCTCATGCTCAACCAGTTCCACGACATTCTCCCGGGAACGTGCATCGGCGAGGTGAACGACATCTCCCTCCGCGAGACGGGGGAGGCGATTTCTCGCCTTCATGCCCTCTGGGAAAATGGGGGCGAAACCTACATCAACACGCTCTGCTTCCCTCGCACCGAGCTCGTCGAGTGCGCGGACGGCGATGCGGCGAGCTATCCCGATTTCGACGGGAACATCCGCCGCGCCGCGCTGTATTCCTTCCCGCCCTTCGGGAAGGGTACGAGGATCCCGCCTTCGTCCATTCGCTATGAGGACGGCGTCGTGCGCACGCCCTTCTATACCGCGCGGTTCGAGAACGGGGAGATCGTCTCCCTCGTCTGCGGCGGAAGGGAGGTCGCGGCGGGGCATCTCAACGCCCTCAAGGCATGCGAGTGCATTCCCTACCGCTGGGACAACTGGGACATCGACGCCGACTATCCCTTCAAGGAGGAGCCCGTCCGCCCCGTCTCCACCGAAGTCATCTCTTCCTCGGGCGCCGAGGTGCGGATCCGCAACCGCTATGCCTTCGGGGAGAGCACCCTCGTATCCGACACCGTCCTATATGCCCATTCGCCCGAGATCCGCTTTGTGAACCGCCTCGACTTCCGCGAGCCGCATGGCATGCTCCGCGCCTATTTCCCGACCAACCTCGTCGCCTCGGCGTCCAAGAGCGCGGTGCAGTTCGGCTATCTCGAGCGCTCCGTCCACCGCAGCACGTCCGTCGAGCAGGCGCGCTTCGAGGTGTGCAACCACAAGTGGTCCGACCTGTCCGAGACCCGCTTCGGGCTCGCCCTTCTCAACGACTGCAAGTACGGCTTCTCCTGCGAGGAGGGGACGCTCTCCCTCACCCTCGCCAAGAGCGGCACCCACCCCGACCCGAGAGGGGACTTCGGCGTGAAGGAATTTACCTATTCCCTTCTCCCGCATGAGGGCGGATTTGCCGCGGAGAGCGTCGTGTTCCCCGCCGAGGCGCTCAACGCCCCGCCCGTGAGGACGTCGCTATTACCCGTCAGCCCGATTCGCGCCATTTCCCGCCCCAACATCATCTGCGAGACGGTGAAGTTCGGCGAAGAGGGGGGGATCGTCCTGCGGCTATATGAATGTGAATGCGCCCGCACGCGAGCCGAACTTTGTTTGAATGAAACGTTTGAAATTCACGAAGCCGACCTTTTGGAAGAACCTACCAATTTCCTCGGGCGGCACGACCGCTTGGAGCTCGAATGGAAGCCGTTCGAGATCAAAACTTTGATTTTGAAAAAATTAAACTGAAATTTATCGCAATTTACGAAACAGACCTGAAAAGAAAAGTTCGGGTCTGTTTTTTTTCATCAAATGAAATTTTTTTTATTTTTCCAAAAAATTTTTGAAAAATTATTGACAGGGGGGGGTAGTGTGATATAATGCAAAAAAAGAAAGGATTTTTCGTTTTATTTTCGTTCAAAACAAAAATTTCCGCTCTCGGAGGAATTTGTGAGTCAATTGAGGAGAGGTCTCATCGTATCCTGTCAGGCAGTGCACGGCGAACCGCTGTACGGCTATAACATCATGCACCTGTTTGCGAAGGCGGCAGTCGAGGGGGGCGCCGTGGGCATCCGCGCGCTCGTCGGCGACATTCCGCTCATCCGCAGCACGGTGGACGTGCCCATCATCGGCATCACCAAGGTCGTCTCGCCCGACAGCGAGGTATACATCACGCCCACGACGGAGGACCTCCGCGCCCTGCTTGCCGTCGATTGCGACGTCATCGCGATGGACGCAACTTCGCGCTACCGCCACGGCGGGGAGACCCTTCAAGATCTTGTCTCCTTTGTGCGGAAGAATGCCCCCGAGCGCCTTCTCATGGCGGACATCGCCACGGCGGAGGACGCGGAGCGGGCGGCGGAGCTCGGCTTCGACTATGTCTCGACGACGCTCCGCGGCTACACGGCGGAGACGGCGGGCGCCGTTCTCCCCGACATCGGCTTCCTCGGCGAGCTCAAGGAGCTCCTGAAGGGCACAGACGTCAAACTCATCGCGGAGGGCGGGGTCTCCGAATGCGCGGACCTTCGCGCCATCCGCAAGGTCGACCCGTACGCGGTCGTCGTCGGGTCGGCGATCACCCGCCCCAAGGTCATCACAGAACGGTTCGTCAACGCGCTTTCCGAGGGTTAATGTGAAGAAAATCGTCTTTTTGCCGCTCGATGAACGTCCCTGCAACCGCTTTGCCGAGCGGATGAGCGAGGGGAACGGCGAATTCAGGCTCGTGCTCCCGCCGCGCGAGGCGATGGGGGACAAGAAGATCCCGTCCGACTGCGAGGCGCTCGCGGCGTTCCTCGTAGCGGAATGCAGGGATGCGGACGCCCTCGTCATCTCGCTCGACCAGCTTCTCTACGGCGGCATCGTGCCCTCGCGGCTGCACCGCCTCGGCAGGGAGACGGTCGCGCGCAGGCTCGCCCACATTCCCGAACTCGTGCGGGAGAACAACCATCTCCGCATCTATGCCTATCAGCTCGTCATGCGGTGCCCGAGCTACTCCTCCTCCGACGAGGAGCCCGACTACTACGAACGGTGCGGGAGGGAGATCTTCCTCACCGGGCGGCTCGAACACGAGCGCCTCATCGAGGCGGTCACCGAGGAGGAATACAGGCGCCGCCGCGCCGAACTCGACAGGGTGACGGGCGCCGACCTCGACGACTTCCTCCTCCGCAGGAGAAAGAACCTCGATATGGTGCTCGAAGCGGCGCGCATGTCCCGTCTCTTCGATCTCTTCGTCGTCCCGCAGGACGACTCCGCGCCCCTCGGCTATACCGCGCTTGACCGCGAACGGCTGTTCTGCGAGGTCTCCAAGATGGGCGTTCCGCAGCCCCTCAACTATCCCGGGGCGGACGAGGTGGGAAGCGTCCTTCTCGCCCGCGCTGTCAACGACATGAAGGGCGTCCGCCCGAGCGTGCGCGTGAAATATGCCTGCGAGGCGGGCAAGGGCACCGTTCCTCTGTATGAGGACAGACCGCTCGCCGAGACGGTGCTTTCCCAGATCAAGGCGGCGGGGTGCGTCCCCGCGCGGGGGGAAGCGGACATCACCCTCTTCGTCAACGTGACGGAGGGCGGCATGAAGGACATCGGCGAGCGCACCGCAACGCACCCGCGCTCGGTCGCCATGGCGGACGAGATCGCAGCCGAGATCGGGCGGGGCGGGGTTGCCGCGGTGGCGGACGTCGCCTACTGCAACGGCGGGGACGCGGGCTTCGTTCGGGCGATCGCGGACAGGACTTCGCTCTTCCGGTTGGCATCGTATGCGGGGTGGAACACCTCGTCCAACTCGCTGGGAACGGCAATCGCGCAGGCGGTGATGTGCCTCCACTACGGAAAGAACGAGGCGCACGACCAGTTCCTTGCCGAACGGTTCTACGAGGACGTCGGCTATTGCGGATACGTCCGCGGGCACGTCTGCGAAACCGTCCTTCCCGCACTCGGGCTCGATTACTTCCATGCGGACGGAAGGGAAGGCAGGGCGGCGGCGGCAGTCAAGAAGGAACTCGAAGCGTACATCGGGGAGTTGCTCCCCGAGGTCGCGAGGGAATATGAACTCGAGCGGTGCACCCTCCCTTGGAGGCGCATGTTCGAGGCAGAGATCAGGGTGAAAAAAAGAGAGGAAAAGGAGGAAGTATGACAAAGCGTTTGAGGTACGGATTGATCGCGGCGTTCGGGCTGTTGCTGTGCGTCTGCCTCGCTTGGGGCGGGACGCGTCTTTCCGCGCATGCGGAGGGAACGGTGAACGTGGATTATTCCTTTGACGTCACGGTCACGGCGAGGAGAGGGGACACGGTCGTCGGCTCGCTCAATGCGATCAGCGACCCGTATACCAACCTCGACATCTCGGCGGGCGGTCACATCACGCAGAACGACTGGTCGCTCACGAGGGTCTCGGATGAAAAGACGGTCGTCTATACCGCCGCATGGCTGTATTCGACGAGCCGCCGCACGGGCAACTTCACCGAATATCAGGTCGTCTCGAGCGGAAACAGCGCATACCGCATCGAAGAAGTCTCGGGCGACATCCCCGCAGGGGAAATGTACATTCCCGCGGGCGGCTTTGTCGTATCCGTCCCGAACGGAACGGTGTTCGGTCAGAAGGGCGACACCGTCACCATCACGGCACAGCCGAAGTCGGACCCCCTTCAGAGCTTCCGCATTCCGACGATGGCGGTCGAGAGCAGCGACGGCGACCGCATCGCCATCGACAATCTCAACGCCAACCGCAGCGGACCCATGGTCGTGTACTACGACTATCAGGCGGGCGACAAGACGGGCACCAACGCAATGGGTACCGAAATGGCGGCGCAGTACGACGAGGCAAAGAACGCCTTCGTCGTGACGGCATTCCGCGACCTCTATGAAGGGGACGACTCGGGCATGGAGATCCCCGAGGGCGGCTTCGTGCTCTCCGCCTACGGCGAGGGCTACCGCGGCATCTTGCAGCAGGGGAAGCGCTTCTCCCTCGGCGACGAGCTCTCCCTCGTCGGATTCGACTACGTCCGTTTCGGCGGGTCGGTCACCTATCCCTTCAACTTCATCAACCCCACCCTCGAAGAGAACCCCGCGGGGTACGACAGCGCGACGGATTCGCCCTTCCCCGCATTCCGCGGGACCAATCAGCTCATCGTCTACAGGGACGGCTGGAGCTACGAGGGCAGAGCGGGCACGGGCACCAATATTTACGGCTATGAAGTCGCCGTCAACGAGCACGGCGTCGTCATCGAGCGCAACGTCAACGTCTCGAAGATCCCCGAGAACGGGTACGTGTTGAGCGGACACGGCACGGGGAGAGACTTCCTGCAATCCAACGTCCCGATGGGGGCGACGGTCGAGCTCAACGAGGCGGACAAGACCTTCACGGCGACGACCTCGCTCAACAGCTTCTATACCAACGTCGCGACCTCTCTGCAGGACGCGGTGAACACCGCCGAGACCCGCCTCAACCAGCTCTATGATTTGGACAGAACGCTCCTCAACCGTCTCCTCGATGAGGCGACGACGGCATGCGACGAGCTCGAGACATTGAAGGACAGCATTCTCGAGGAGGACCCGCAGGGCGCCGAACGCACGCGGAGCCTCATGCGGTTCAACTCGCTGCAGCTCGGCGTCGAATCGCTCACGCGGAGCATCATCTCCGCGACGGTGGAGAGTTCTCCTGTCGCCGCCCGCGCGGTCTGGCACCGTCCCACCGAGCGCTCGCTCGACGCCATCCGCGAGAGCCTCGAGGTATACCGCGATTGCGGGTTTAACCTCATCTTCGTCGAGTCCTTCTACGGCGGCATGTCCCTCTTCAAGTCCGAGTATGTTCCCTATCACGTGAACTTCCGCGGCTACACCTACGGCGACTATCCCGATTATCTCACCGCATTTGCGGCGGAGGCGCAGAACTACGGCATCGAGGTGCACGCTTGGGTCGAGGACTTCTACGTCGGCATCGACAGCACGCATGGCGTGTACGCCGAACACCCCGATTGGGTGCTCTACAACGACGACGACACCATCTTGCAGCGGAACGAGGGAGGGGAGTACATCTTCATCGACCCCGCGAACGAGGAAGTGACCGATTTCCTCATCGACTACTACAAGGAACTCATCGAGAAGGTCCCGAACATCAAGGGGCTCAATCTCGACTACATCCGCTATCCCGTCTCCTCGCGTGAGGCGGACGTCGGATTCACCGATGCCGCGATGAACGGCTTTGCTGCGGCGCAGGGGCTCACCCTCACGGGCACGACGCGCGAGGAGCGCTCGGACAGCCTGCAAAAGCAGATGAAGCGCACCGCGAACGGCGGGAACGCCAACTACAACGCATGGGTGGCATACCGCACGCAGCTCATCACCGACTTCGTCGAACGCGTGAAGGACGAGGTGAAGGGCGACAGCGATCTCCTTCTCTCGACGGCGGTGTTCCCGTCCATCACCGAGAGCAAGGAACAGAAAAAGCAGGATTGGCAGACATGGTTCCGCAGCGGCTGGATCGACATCGCCACCCCGATGGCGTATTACGACAGCCCGACGGACATTCTCGAATACGTCCGCGCGATGATCGACGCGGCGGGCAGTGTCAGCTACTACTATACGGGGCTTGCGTCCTCCTACCGCGGACTTCCCGCCTATCAGAACGCGAGCCAGTCGGAGGCGTCTGCCATGGCGGGCGCGAACGGATACGTCATCTTCTGCTCCACGCAGATCCTCGGTCACGAGGATGTGCAGGAAGTCTTGAAGGCGGGCATCAACAGCGCGGGAGCGATACTCCCCCACGCTTCCGCGCAAGAGGTGCTTGAAGCCTTCTTCACCCGCATCGAGGAGAACGCGGAGGAGCTGTATATCCCCAACGAGTACATGACCGAGGCACAGCTCACGTTGCTCAAGGCGGAATTTGCCCGCATTTCGGCTATCGACGCCCGCGGGGCGACGGGGCTGCGGAGAGTGGTCACCGAGCTTACCGACCTTCGGGAATATATCACCGACTACGCGGTCGGGTTTGCGGCAAGGCGAATCGAGAGCACGCTCGACGAGGCAATTAACATCATGACCGTCAAGCGCAACCGCGCCATCACCCTCGGCATCGACCCGCCCGCAGAGCAGCAGCCCGGCGGCGAAGGCGAGGGGGGAAATACCCCCGGCGGCGATAACCCCGGCGGTACGACCCCCGGCGGCGAAGGCGAGGGAGGAAATACCCCCGGCGGAACCACGCCCGGCGGCGATACTCCCGGCGGCGATACTCCCGGCGGCACCACCCCCGGCGGCACCACCCCCGGCGGGACGACGCCCGGAGGCACCACGCCCGGCGGGACGACGGGCGACGAACCTCAACCCAACACCGAGGGCAGCGACGAAAAGGGTTGCGGCAGTGTGATCATCGGTGCGGGGAGCGCACTCCTTGCGGGAGTGGCTGCACTTGCATTCGTCGTCACCAAGAAAAAGAGGATTTAACGGAGAAATCCGCTGAAGGCAAAAAATTAAGGAGGAAGGTATGAAA